>CAZZZW010000207.1:8004-8298 GCA_964658795.1 Phormidium nigroviride PCC 7112 | reverse complement strand
CCTAGCGACCGTGAAGGTCGCCTGGGCTTCCACTCCTTTTGTGTTGGCACCGCTGGTAGCACGAGGATGGCGGCGGCAGCTGGGCGAACCACCATTGCGCTTGCTGGATCGTGACGACTCGGCACACACCGTGAGCTGCGACGGATCCACCCCTTGAAGTACGAACGACCGCCGGCCTGAGCGTGGCCGTCAGGCCCAGGCACCGTCGTCGCCTCTTCTGGACCGACCGGCGCACACCAGGACCGGCCACGGGGGAGCGACCTGGGTCCACGTCGCGCATGCAGAAGTGGAGAG
>CAZZZW010000207.1:0-7994 GCA_964658795.1 Phormidium nigroviride PCC 7112 | reverse complement strand
CCCCACTTCGCGACGAGCGAGGATTACGCCGGCACGGTCACCGGTACCTCCGCGGTCTGGATCAGGGTGGCGCCGCGGCGGGTGCACACCAAGGCTCGTCCAGCCGGCAACTGACGCGGTTTCACGTTTCCCAGCAAGGGTCCTTCGTTTGACGGGCAGGACAACGCCACATCGGGGGTGTTCAACTCCTGCAACCGGCGCAGCACCGGATCCATGCCCATCCGCATCACGCCGGCGGCCGCGCGGGTCAGCACGATGTGCAGTCCGATGTCCCGGGCCTGAGGCAGTAGCGGCAGCAATCCGGACAGCGGATTGTCGGTGCCGGCCAGCAGGTCGTAGTCGTCGATCAGCACGAACAGCAGGGGCCCCTGCCACCAGTCGCGGCGTCGCAACTGCTCCGGGGTGATGTCCGGGCCGGGGATCCGGCTGCGGAGCCCGGCCACCGCCTCGGCGACCGACTGCTTGGTGGTTTCGGCCGACACCGCATAACCCAGCCGCATCTGCTCGGGGATCTCTTCGAACAGCTCGCGCCGATAGTCGACGGCCATGATCCGGGCTTGGCTGGCATCGAACCGCGACGCCACGTTGCGCGCCACCAACCGCAGCAGGTTGGTCTTGCCGGCCTGGTTATCGCCCAGTACGGTCAGGTGCGGGGTAGCCCGGAAGTCGTGCCAGAACGGTTCCAGCCGGGCCTCTTCCACACCGAGCGCGATCCGGATCTCCCCGTCAGCAGCGGGCAATTGCGCGGCCGGCAGGCTGAGGGGCAAGGTACGCACGGCGCTGGCCGAGTCGCCGGACCAGCAATCGGCGACCAGGCCGGCCAGGTCACGGATAGCGGCCGAGATGTCGGCCGGATCGTGACTGCCGTCGATCCGGGGCAGCACACCCAGGAAGTGCAACTTGGTGTCGGTCAGACCGCGGCCGGCCCGCTTGGGCACCTGCGCCGCCGCCCGCAGATCGATCGCCGACTCGACCGGATCGCCCAGCCGCAATTCCAGGCGCGTCCCGAGTTTGTCCCGCATGCTGTGGTGGATTTCGGTCCAGCGGGCTGCGGTCAGCACCAGGTGCACGCCGTAGTTCAGGCCCCGGGCCGACAGCTCCCGCAGTGCGGTCTCGGCCGCCTCGAACTCCTGCCGCAAGGTGAACCAGCCGTCGACCACCAGGAAGATCTCAGCCCCGCTGTCGGCGTCCCCGGCCGGCAGTGCGCCGCGGTACTCGGCCATTCCATTCACGCCGAGCTCGGCGAACCTTCGCTCCCGGGCGGCCAGCATCGCGGTCACCTCGGCCACCGTGCGGTTCACCCGATCGGCGTCACTGCGGGTTGCGATACCACCGACGTGCGGCAACTCGGACAGGCTCGACAGGATCCCGCCGCCGAAGTCCAGGCAGTAGAAGTTCACCTCGCGCGGTGAATTCGTCAACGCCAGCCCGGAGATCAGCGACAGCAACAGCGTGCTCTTACCGCTCTGCGGGCCGCCGACGATGCCCACATGGCCACCGACGCCGGACAGGTCGGCCACCAGCAGATCGCGGAGCTGTTCGAACGGCTTGTCGATCAGGCCCAACGGAACCTGCAGCCCGTCACCTCGGTTGATCGGTCGCAGTCCGTGTTCGGGATCGGGTAGCAGCGGCGGCAGGATCTGGTCGAGCGTCGGCGACTGCTCCAGCGGCGGCAACCACACCTGGTGGGCCGGCGGCCCCTGGTCCATCAGCCGGTCGATCAGGACCGACATCACCGATGTGGCCGATTTCTCCGTGTCCACAGGGTCTTCTTGGATCGCATCCGGCACCGGAGCGGTCTCGACCGGTAGGTATGCGGTGCCGTAGTCGACCACCTGGCGTTGGATGACGTCCTGCTGGATCACGGCCCGCCGCGGCCGGTAGCTGCCGGAGACGTAGGCCGCCTTGAACCGGACGATGGTCGCGACATCGGAGCGCAGGTATCCATTACCCGGCTCGGACGGCAACTCATAGGCATCCGGAACGCCGATCACCGAACGGGATTCGCTGGCCGAGAAGGTGCGGAGCCCGATCCGGTAGGACAGGTGCGATTCGAGCTGATGGATCCGGCCGTCGTCCAACCGTTGCGAGGCCAGCAGCAGGTGCACGCCCAGCGACCGTCCCAATCGTCCGATCATCACGAACAATTCGATGAAGTCGGCGTGCGTGGCGATGAGCTCACTGAACTCGTCCACCACGACGAACAGGGACGGCAGCGGCTCCAGGGCCGCCCCGCCGACTCGAGCGGCTTCGTAGTCACGGACTGAGGCGAAGTTGCCGGCCCGCCGCAGCAGCTCCTGGCGTCGGACCAGCTCGCCGTGCAGGGCGTCGCGCATCCGCTCGACCATCGCTGCCTCGTCGGCCAGGTTGGTGATCAGCGCCGAGACGTGCGGTAGCGCGTCCAGACCGGCGAACGTGGCGCCGCCCTTGAAGTCGACGAGGACGAAGTTCAGGGTCTCTGAGGAATGCGTGCAGGCCAGGGCCGAAACCAACGTCCGGAGCAGCTCACTCTTACCCGAGCCGGTCGCACCGATCAGCATGCCGTGCGGTCCCATACCGCCCTCGGCCGACTCCTTGATGTCGAGCTCGATGGGCGTGCCGTCGTCGGCCACACCGATCGGCACTCGAAGCCGTTCGGCCGCCGAACGCTTGAGCCACTCAGCCCGCGGCTCGAAGTGCTCGATGTCCTTCAGCCTGAGCAAGGTGGGCAGATCGAGGTCGGCGGTCAGCCCACTGGCCACCTGCTCACCGGGCGCGCCGGCCTGATGCCGGGCCATCACTCGGGCCAGCGACGCCATTCGGGGCAGTGACAGTGCATCGGGCTTGGCCAACGTGGTCCGGCGCTCCCGACCGGTCCGATCCCGCTCGACCATCTCGATCTGCTCGCCGACATCGAGCCGCAGGCCACCGCTGTAGGTCGTCGCATGTCGCCCGTTCAGGTCGACCAACACCGCGTTGCGATAACCGGATTCCAGAAAGCGGGAGCCGGACGGCACGCTGCCACCGTCGACCACGACCAGTACGAACGGCTCGTCGCGGGTGACGTCAGCATCGGCGCTGAATCGCGGCCGGGCTAGGAATTCCGCTCCGAGCAGCCGTTCGGTCTCGTCCAGAGTGTCGCCGAACAGCCTTACCGGGCCGGCGGCATCGCGCTCGGTCGGGTGTTGTGCGTGCGGTAACCACTTGGTCCAGGACCATTCCGCCGCGCTCTCGGCCGAGGCGCAGAGGGCGAGCCGAACCTCGTCCGGGCCGTGCAAGGTGCACAGTTGGGCGATCAGTGCTCGAAGCAGGGATCGACCGGTCTCAGGGTCCCCGGTCAGCTGGATCCGGGCGAATCCCCTTATGTACATGGCCACCGGCTGATCCGGAACGGTGGTGTAGGCCTTGATGAACCGCCGCAACGCCTTGGCTGACACCGGCTCCAAATCCTCCATCGGCTTGGTCTGCATCGGTGTCATCCGTACGGCCAGTCGTTGTGGACCGGTCCCGATCCGCAGCTCCCCGAAGTCGGGATGGGACGGGCGCCGTTCCCAGAGCCGGCTGGTCATCGCGACCGACCAGAGCGATTGCGGGTCGGGATGCTTCCAGGCCAGCGCTGCTCGTTGCTGGTCGGCGTACTTGCGTACCGTCCGGCGGGTCTGTGACAGGTAGCGAAGGTAGTCGCGGCGGGATCCGCCGATGCGATAACGGCGATCGCCACCGGAGTTGAGCAGCTGGCTCACCGCCATGGCCAGCATGCCGGCACCCATCATGCCCATCATCAGCATGCCGCTGCCGCCGGCACCACTGGAGCCGTTGCCGCCACGCATGTACATGCTCATCATGCCGCCGGACATCAGCATCATCGGCAGGATCATCATCAGCGCCCGCAGCCCGGTCGGCTGCACCTCGGGCAGCGCGGGGGGCTCCTGGAGGGCAACCTCGCCCTGGGGCAGTTCGGGACCGTTGCGGCGCGCTGGCCGTCGAAAGGGCAGTGCAGTCATGCCGGTTACACGGGCGGCACCGGGCAGCTGAGTTCAATCGGAGGATTTCTCACCAACGGTTGAACCCTGACCGCGATCAGCTCCGTGTGGCTGGCATGACCGCAGTGACCAACGACGAACTGTGCCGGCTGGTGATCCAGGGGCCGTCGAGCCGGATCGACCTGTCGATCCCGGTGCACATCCGGCTGGCCGACCTGATGCCGAGCCTGCTGCACAACCTGGGCAAGGAGCTGGCCGATCAAGGCCTGGAACACAGTGGCTGGATCCTGCAACGGCTGGGCGAAGCGCCGCTGGACGAGGATCGGACCCTGGCCGAACTCGACTGTCTGGACGGCGAGGTGCTGCACCTGCGACCACGCTCGGCGCACATACCGCCGCTGGATTTCGACGATCTGGTCGATGGAATCTCGACCGGCATCGCCGCTCGTAACGGCCTCTGGACCGATCGGACCACCCGGTGGACCGGGTTGGTGCTGGGCAGTGGCGCCTTTCTCCTGGCCGCGGCCGTCGCGCTGCGACCGGAGGCCGGGCGACTTCCGGCCACCTTCGCCGGAGTGACGGCAATCCTGTTGCTGGCCTTGAGCATCCTCGGTCGCCGACGGCCGGCACTGGCTCAGGCCGGCAACCTGCTCGGCGTGGCCAGCGTCGGTCTGGTGCTGTCCGCGCTGACCGTGGCCACAGCGTCCCGGGAGTTCCGGCAGGGACACCAGCTCATACCGGAAGCCCTGCTCTTCCTACTGATCCTCGCCCTCAGCCTGGCTGCGGCCTGGGCCTCACGGGTCAGGGACGTGCTGGGCCCGGTGGGCGCCGGAGTCGGCCTGACCGGCCTGCTGCTCGGTGGCTTGATTGCGCTGCATCGCAGCGCCGGCCTGGAATGGGCCGCTGCGAGCGGCATCATCCTGATGTCCTGCGCCCTGATCCGGCTCTCGGTGCCACTGCTGAGCTTCAAGCTGGCCGGCCTCAGCCTGCCGCCACTGCCGGTGAGCGTGTCCGACATGCAGACCAATATCGACCCCGAATCATCCACCAGAACGCTGGCGGGAGCTCGCCGGACCGATCATTACATGACTGCGGTATACGGCGGAATCTCGATTCCGGCCCTGGTCTCGGCCATCGTCCTGAGCACCGGTGCGCTCTGGCCCCGGGTCAGTCTGGTGGTGGTGGTGGGTATCGCCGCGGTGCTGTCGGCCCGGGTGATGACCAGCCTGTGGCATCGGCTCTCGCTGTGTCTGCCGGCCATCGGCGGTGGCGTGTCGGCCGTCATCACCCATACCGCGCATGCCTCCGACACCGCTCGCTGCAGCACCGCTGCGGTCTTGGTGCTGATCGCGGTCGGATTGGCCGTGGCCGGTCAGGTCTATGCCGACCGCCGGGCCACCCCGATGTGGGGACGGGCTGGTGACATCCTGCAGGCGCTGCTGGCTGCGTCGGCGATCCCGATCCTGCTCTCGGTGCTGGGCGTGTATTCCTTCATCCAGCACAAGGTGATCTGAGATGCGTCGCGATCAGGTCGAAGCCCAGTCCTATCTGACTTCCCGACTCGCGGCCGCACTGGTCCGAGCCGATCCCGATGCCATCGAATCACCGAACCGACGCGACACCCGGGCCCTGATCGCCAGCGTGTTGGCCGGTGCCGTCGCGGTTGCCGTCGTCGTGGTGGTCAACCTGCTGATGCCACAGCATTCCCTGGCCTGGCGTAAGGCGGACCAGCTGATCGTCGACAAGGGCACCGGCAGCCGGTACCTGTTGGTCGACAACCAGTTGCGACCGGTGCAGAACCTGGCCTCGGCCCGGCTCTACACCGGCAAGGCGCTGACCGTCACCAGCGTGTCCAGCGCGACCCTGCGCAGCGTTCCTCGGGGTGCACCGATCGGATCGGTCGGGCTGCCGGACGCGCTGCCGCAGCCGGCCCTGTTGAACCAGGGCGGCTGGCAGGTGTGCGCGATCAGTCCGACGGATGCGGGTAAAACCGGGCCACAGCTGGTGGTGCGAATCGGAGGTCCGGCGGCCGCGGCCAAGCCCGGCACCGGCGTCCTGGTCAGTGTCAACGGCGCCGAGTCGGTCCTCTACGGTGGCTATCGGCACCAGCTGGCCGGTTCCTGGGTCGCGGATGTGCTGGGTTTCGGTTCGGTTCGGGCGGCACCGGTCGCGCAGAGCTGGCTGAACCTGTTTCCGGATGGCGGCCCACTCGCGCCGATCAACGTGGCCGGCGCCGGTGCGGCCGGGCCGATGGTCGGGACCAAGCACGGCATCATCGGCGGCCTCTACACGATGACCGGCAGCCAGAGTCACTATGTGCTGCTGCCGGACGGGCTGGCTCCGCTCACTGGGCTGCAGTACCTGCTGCAATCCAGCGCGAAATCGACTCAGACCGTGGCGATGACGGCCAATAGTCTGGCGCACTCGGCAAAATCCCACACAGTGCCACCAGCGCCGAAAGGCTGGCCGGACGACACACCGACCCTGACCGGGCAGTCGGTCGACCAGCTGGTCTGCTTGCAGTGGGCCACCGGCACAGCGTCGGCCCCGGCGTCCGTGGTCTACCTGGACCCGCCGGCCGGAGCGCACCCGGTCGCCGGTACGAGCGTCCCGACTGCGGTTGCGGTGACGCCCGGGGGTGGCGCGCTGGTGGCCGCGGCCAAGCCGACCCAACAGAACTTCGCTGACGTCACCCTGATCAGTGATGCCGGTGAGGCCTACCCGATCCCGAGTACGGACTCGTTGCAAGCCCTGGGCTATTCCCTGGACCAGGTCAGCGTGCTGCCCGACGAGTTCCGGAACCTCTTGCCGCTGGGGGTGCCCTTGGCCAAGACGTCCTGACCCGAGTAACAAACATCGAAGAAAATCCCTTTTCTGAAAGGAAAACCAGCAATGTCTTCTCCGCTGATCGTCGATACCGTCACCACCAACGGGATGCTGCAGGCCTTCGACACCTGCAACGCCGACTGCAACACGATCATGAACTCGATCGATGGCGCCGTCTCCACCCTGAGCGGGCACTGGACCGGTGACGCCTACAAGACCTACAACGGCTCGATGAACGAGTGGCTGGACGGATTTCACAAGGTCCAGATCGGTCTGCAGCAGTTGAACGAGTCCATGAACAGCTTCCGCAACATCACGAACAACACCGAGAGCCAGAACACCAGCACCAGCGGTGGCTGGGCTCACCTCTGATCGTCCGAGCTTTCCCTTACCCGAAAGGTAGAAAATAATGTCGTACAGCTTCAATCCGTCCGGTGTGCTCGACGTCAACGCCGACCTGCAGCAGGTCACCCAGAAGCTCGAGGCTTCGCTGTCGGATCTGCAACAGTCGGTGCAGGCTTTCACCGCAGCCAACGAAGGCGCCTCGGTGGCCGGTTACGCCCAGGCCCAGCAGCAGTGGAACCAGGGCCAGGTCGAGATGAACGAGTCGCTGGCGAAGGGCTCACTGGCTCTGGAGAACATCCACGACGCATATATCGACGCCGACAACAAAGGCGCCGCGGCGTTCGCGTAGCGGCTCTCACCCACGGCGCGCACGGATCGATGCCGACAATAAAGGCGCCGCGGTGTTCGCCAATAAAGGCGCCGCGGCGTTCGCGTAGCGGCTCGCACTGAAGGCAAATTCCCGATAATGAAAGGAGGTTCTGTGATGACTCAGATCACCATGGACGACGCCACGTTGCAGACCCTGCAGAACAAGTACGCCGATCTGCAGACCCAGTCCGAACAGCGGCTCGGCCAGTTCAGCTGGCCGGCCAGTCCGGCACTCCCGGCAAACCTGAACGCGACGTTGCCGGTCAAGGCCGGCGACAAGGGCTTCACCGCCGGAACCCAGTTGACCACCGCGATCGAGCAGGTCCGGGCCGGTCTGGCCGACCGCCTGAACAAGTTCAAGACCGACGCCTACGACCTGCACTGGGCGCTGGTTTTCCTGCGGCAGAACAACAACGACACGGAGGACTTCAACTCCATGACGGCGGCCGACTGGGCCGGCTACCAACCCAAGTCGTAGTCCTCCGGGCCGGG
>CAZZZW010000206.1:0-8415 GCA_964658795.1 Phormidium nigroviride PCC 7112 | reverse complement strand
GGTCCAGCCCGATCAGAGATTCAGTGAGAGCAGCACCAGGCCCTTGTCGTCGGTGATCTCGATCTTCGACAGCGCCTGCCGCGACCACGGACTGGTGCGGACGAGCTGGACGTCCTCGCCAGGCTGGGGCGTCCAGCTCCCCAGATCCTGGGTCGCGCCCAGGCGGTTGTAGACCACCATCCGGTAGGCCGGTGGCCGCCAGTTGGCCGGATAGGTCTGGTCGGACTCGTGGTAGCCGCAGTCGAGCTGGATGCGGGTCTGCTGGCCGGAACCGAGCAGCTTCACCGTCGCGTTCACCCCGGCCGGATTGGGTCCGACGGCCTGCAGGTTGAACGTCCGGGGTTGATGCGCGGCCGAGTACCACTGCGCGCCACCGGCCACCAGCAGGGCCAGCACGCACGCGGCCGCGAAACCGATCGCGGCCGTGCGCCAGGTACGCCGACGGCGCTGCCGGCCCACTTCGGCCAAGAGCCGCGGCAGCAGCGTCGACGGCGGTGCCCCGGCCTGGAGCGACGAGGGGTCGATCTGCTGCAACAGCGGGGCCAGCCCACCGAGTTCGGCGACCGATTCCTGGCAGCGTGGGCAGCGAGCCAGGTGGTCCGCGAAGGCGGCCTCATCGGCTGGGTCCAAGCCCCCTAACAGGTAGGCGGCATCGTCGAAGGCGAACCGCTCGTGATCGTCCGGTACTTGCGGCTGATTGCTCCGTGTCACTGCTGTTCCACCCCCATCTCGGCCAGTGCGAGTTTCAGCGCTCTCAGCGCGTAGTGCGTGCGTGACTTCACGGTTCCCTCAGCGATGCCGAGCCGGGATGCGGTTTCGCGGACCGAAGACCGACGGTAGAACATCTCCACCAGCACGGCCCGGTGTTCGGCACTCAGTTGTAGTAACGCGTCGGCGATCAGCCGGGACTCGACCAAGGCGTCGGTGTGATCGACACCCATACCCTCGGGCAGGTCGGCGACCAATTTCTCGGGGCGGACACTGCGGGCGCGCCATTCATCGATCACGATCCGGCGAGCCACGGTGTAGAGCCAACCGCGGGCCGCGCCGAGTTGTTCGGAACTGAACGCCGGGCTGCTGGTGTTGCGCCAAGCCCGCAGCAGGGTCTCTTGGACGACGTCCTCGGCGGCCTGCCGGTCGCCACCGGTTAGCCGCACAGCGAAAGCCCAGAGAGCGGCCGCATGCTCGTCATGCAAGGCCTGCATCAGGTGCTGCTCGTTGCCGGTGGTGCGCGGCGGCGCCATGACTCCCCTGTCATATCTGTGGTTCGGTTCGTCCGGTCATACGGATCGGCCCGCCATCCGGTTCATTGAACCGAATGGCCGCCGCTCTCGTTGGCAGTTGAGAGGGCAACAATCACAGGACTCGAAACGAACTGGAGTTTTTCCTTGACTCGCACCGATGATCACTCCCCCCTGCCGGACCTCCCCGGTGTCAGCCGTCGCAATCTGCTGACCGTCGGTGCGGTCGGCGCCGGCGCCCTCGCGCTGGCCGCGTGCTCCCAGGCGAAGTCGCCGGACAACCCGACCGTGAGCGAGCCCGCAGCGGGCGGTTCGTCCGGCTCGACCTCGGGCTCAACGCCGGGCGGGGGCGCGGGCTCGGGTGCTGCGGGGGCCACGTCCCTGGCCAAGCTGTCCGACATCAAGGTCGGCAGCGCGATCGCAGCCACCAACACCGACGGCTCCAAGATCATCATCGCGCGGCCGACCGACTCGACGGTGGCCGCGTTCAGCGCGATCTGCACCCACCAGGGCTGCGTGGTCGCACCCTCCGGCGGCCAGTTGGACTGCCCGTGCCACGGCTCGGTGTTCAACGCCACGACCGGTGCCGTCATCAACGGACCGGCCTCCCGCGCGCTGCCCGCGGTGAACGTCAAGCTGTCCGGTGAGGACATCGTCGCCGGCTGAGCACCTAGCCTGGATCCATGCGCAATCGCGAGGTGGTTCGGGCATTGTTGCTGGCCTACCGCGATCAGGACCGGGTCGCGGCCGAGCAGTTGGTTGCGACCCGGTTCCGCTTCACCAGTCCGCAGGACGACCATATCGATCGGGCGGCCTGGTTCGAGCGGTGCTTCCCGACCGCGGACCGCTTTACCCAGCAGCACATCCTCGAACTTGCCGACGTCTCCGCGGATCGGGTCTTCCTGCTGTACGCCTACACGCTGGAGTCCGGTGAGACCTACCGCAACGCCGAATACAGCACGGTACTCGACGGCCAGGTCACCGAGACCCAGGTGTACTTCGGCGGCCGGTTCTGAGTGACGAGCGCCTCGACCCGCAGCAGTGCGGATCGAGGCGCTCGATGCCGTTTCGCCTTACAGCACCGGGGAGACGTACCCGATGACATAGAGGCCGGTCATGCCGCTCGGGCGGCTGCCCGGCGCCGAGGCGTAATCGTTGCCCTTGTTGTTCTCGACCACCTTCGAGCCGCGGGCGAAGTCGTTCTCCGAGGTGCTGCTCGGAGGCGGGTTGTCGTACCAGTCACCAGAGATGGTGTGGACGAGCTTTCCGCTGTCACTCCAACCGGTCACGACCGCGACGTGATGGATGCCGCCGCCATCGTTGGTCTTGTCCCCCTTGCTGTAGGCGAAGATCGCGACGTCGCCGACCTTGGGTGTGGCGTGCACGCCGCCGTGGTTGAGGCCATAGGTGTAAAAGCTGTAGGCCGCTGCGTTCAACGCACCGGTACCGGTGGCACCGTTCTGGGCCCAGATCCATTTGACGAAGTCGGCACACCAGTACTCCGGCCCGTTGTCAGAGCCGTGGCAACTGCTGTAGAAACCGGTGGTCTTCTTGGAGTTCAGGCCGCAGGCCGTCTTGCCGACGTTGGCGAACGCCAGCAGGGCCATGTTCTCCTGCTTCGTCGTCGCATGCGCCGACCTGGGACCGACGATGACGAGCGCGGTCACGCCGAGCAGTGCCGCCAGCAGGACGGTAGCGGCCCGGCCGAGATACCCGGGTCGGGTTACCACCAGCCGTCCGCCACTTCGTGCGCCCACGCCGCGGACGGACTGCCGTAGCGGGTCTTGCAGTACTTCAGCATGGCCACGATCTGGTAGTAGCGGGCCGCGTGCACCGAGGTGCCGTTCCAGTAGTCGGTCCAGCTGACCCCGGTGGCGGCGACCTGCGGCTTACCGAGCTGCCCGAGGCCGAAGTAGAGGCCGTTCGGGTTGACCGCCTTGGGGTTGTAGCTGGATTCGTAGCAGGCGATCCGGGCGATGTCGTGCGACTTGCCCCAGCTGTCCGGGATGGCGGTGGTGGACTTCTCGGCGGCCACGACGTCGGAGTAGAACCACGATCCTGGTGGCGTCGTGTTGGTACAGCTACTGATCGAGTCTGGTGTCACCACCGCGGCCGTGGTGGCCGATGCGGTCGCCGGCACCAGGCCGAGTGCGGCCGCCGACAGCGCGGCTGCGGCGACGAGACGAATGGATCTGCTTGCTCCCATGCGGAGACTCCCCGTTGTGAGTGGATATGTCCGCCGGGACGCTAGCGCAGCACGTCGGCCTCGGAAAGGCCGTGCGGGGTCGCCGATTCGGCCCGCTGACCACACCTGAATCGACCAGAAAACCGTTGCACGATATGGGCATCCGGGATCGGTCAGCGAGTCCGGACCCGGGCTGGTGCGTGGCCGACAGGTCGTATTCCGGCCATTCGATGGCCGGTTCTTGCCCCGCCGGTATGAAATCGCGCGCGGTCGGGAAGGCGGCCGGCCGGACGCGATTTTCACACTGGCGGCACCACCCGGCGCCCCGGCCGAAGCTGCCGTTCGGATGCGGATGCGGATGCGGTTGTGGTTGTCGGTCGAGCAGCGCGACAACAGGGCCGGATAGAGTGGAACAGGAACGGGTCAACGGCCGGAACGGCTCAGGCGAGGGAGATTCGCGATGGCCGACTTCGCCACCACCGGCTGCGCGTGGTGCCGCCAGCATTGGCTCGGCCGGAACGACGGAGCCGTCGAACTTATGGGGATTTCCCTGACGAATCAAGCCGAATACGTGCGCTGTCGACACTGCGGCCAGCTCTGGGAGTACCCGAACGGCAGCTATCCGCACGGGGTGGGGGCACCCGACCTGCCCGACGATCTGCCCGGGCAACCGCCCGGCGGCCGGTTCCGAGGCTGAGATCAGTCGGTATCCGGCTGGTCGATCGGAGTCGCGTCCGAAGCCGGTTGGGCGGCCGGCGCGGTCTGGGAATCAGCCGGGTTCTCCGGCAGCAGGCTGGTCAGGGCTGGACCGGTGATCCGGCGGAATTTGCGCTTGCCGCGATTGCGATCCAGCACGGCCACCTCCAGGCCATCGGCGGCCAGCGTCCGGGCGGCGCCGTTCTCGCCGCCGACGGAGCCCAGAGCCCGGACCGCGATGGCCATCGCGTCGCCGAGGGACAGACCCGGCTGGTAGGCGTCGCGCACCGAACCGGTGACCGCATCGGCCTGCCCGCCCATCACCATGTAGTTGGGTTCGTTGGCGATGGTGCCGTCGTAGGACAGCCGGTACAGCTGATCTTCGGCGCCGCTCGCACCGACCTCGGCCACGCAGATCTCGACCTCGTACGGCTTCTGCTGCTCGGTGAAGATCGTGCCCAGGGTCTGGGCGTAGGCGTTGGCCAGTGCCCGGGCGGTCACATCGCGCCGATCGTAGGAGTAGCCGCGCAGGTCGGCCAGCCGGATGCCAGCCACGCGCAGGTTCTCGAACTCGTTGTACTTGCCGACGGCGGCGAAACCGATCCGGTCATAGATCTCGGAAACCTTGTGCAGTGCCGGACTGATGCTCTCGGCGACGAACAACACGCCATCGCCGTAGAGCAGCACGACCACGCTGCGGCCGCGCGCGATGCCCTTCCGCGCGAACTCCGAGCGATCGCGCATGATCTGCTCGGCCGAGGCGTAGAACGGCATCGACATCGAGTTCTCCCTTGTTCTGTCTAGCTGTTGGGGTCGGAAGGTCAGCTGCCCGGGGCGGCGGCGCGACGCTCGATCAGCTGGCGGACCAGCGGTTCGAGCTGACTGTCCGGGATCCGGCGAGCACCGTCGGCGGTCGCGGCGTACACGACCGGGTAGATCCGTCGGGTCAGGTCGGGGCCGCCGGTGGCCGAGTCGTCGTCGGCGGCGTCGTACAGGGATTCGACCACGATCGCGGTGGCTTCGTCCTCGGACAGGCCGGGACGCCAGAGTTTCTTCAACGAACTCTTGGCGAAAAGCGATCCGGAGCCGACGGAGTGGTAGTACCGCTCGGCGTAGCGACCGCCGGCCACGTCGTAGCTGTAGATCCGGCCGGCCGGGTCGTCGCCGTCGGCGTCGACGTCGAAACCGGCGAACAGCGGGACCACGGCCAGGCCCTGCATCGCGGCGCCGAGGTTGCCCCGGATCATGGTCGCGAGCCGGTTGGACTTGCCGTCCAGGGTTAGCGGCGTGCCCTCGATCTTCTCGTAGTGCTCGAGTTCGACCTGGAACAACCGCACCATGTCGATCGCGATACCGGCCGTGCCGGCGATGCCGACGAGGGTGAAGTCGTCGGCCGGAAAGACCTTCTCGATGTCACGTTGCGAGATCAGGTTGCCCATGGTCGCGCGCCGGTCACCGGCCATCAGCACGCCGCCGTCGAAGATCGCCGCCACGATGGTGGTGGCATGCCGGACCGGGAGGTCGCTGCCGGGCGGGGTCATCCGCTGTCCGGGCAGCAGCTCCGACGCGGCCGAGGACAGGAAGTCGACGAACGAGGAGGAGCCGGGCATCGTGGCATAACGCAGCAGTCCTTCACCGGACTGGTCGTCTCGACCGATCACTGGCCACCCTTTTGTACGAAGCTGCGGACGAAGTCCTCGGGGTTGGTCTCGAGCACCTCGTCGATGTCGTCGAGGATGGCGTCGACGTCGTCGGTCAGCTTCTCGTGGCGTTCGGCCACGTCGGTGCTGGCCTCCTCGGTGACCTCGTCGACCTCTTCGCGCTGCTTGGCCGGACGGGTCTGTCCGCCTTCGTGACTAGCCATGCCTTACCTCCGCTGTGCGAGCCCGGTAGAGGGGTACTTACGACCTTAGTAGGCAACGCCGACGGGGTGGGTGACCGACCGCCCAAATCACCCCGCGCGCACCCGTCGAGTGGTCACTTCCACCCTCGAGTGGCCGCTGAGAACCGCCCACCCAAGCGACGAACTGACCACTCGACTCGAGGAGAACCGGGAAGGCTAGCGGCCGAGCAGTTCGTCGACGAGTGCCTTGGCCGTGGCACAGCGGTCGAGCAACTCTTGGACGTGGGCCTGGGATCCGCGCAGCGGTTCCAAAGTGGGGACGCGCACCAGGGAGGACTGGCCGACGTCGAAGATGACCGAGTCCCAGGACGCGGCGGCCACGGACTCGGGGTAACGACGCAGGCACTCGCCCCGGAAGTAGGCGCGGGTGTCGGTCGGCGGTTCGCCGACGGCGCGGAGCGCGTCGGACTCCGAGACCAGGGTCCGCATCGAGCCGCGCTGGACCAAGCGGTGGTAGAGGCCGCGGTCAGGTCGGATGTCGGCGTACTGCAGATCGACCGCGTGCAGCCGGGGCGAGGACCAGTCCAGCCCGTCCCGATCGCGGAAACCGTTGAGCAAGCGCAGTTTCGCGACCCAATCGAGCTCGCCGGCCAGTTGCATCGGATCCTCGCCGAGCCGGCTCAGCACCGATTCCCATTCGGCCAGCACCTGCTCGGTCTGGGCGTCGATGTCACTGCCGTACCGGTCGTCGACGTACTTGCGGGCCCGATCGAGGTATTCGCGCTGGACGTCGAGTGCGGTCAGCGTGCGACCGTCGGCCAAGCTCACCTGGTGGGTCAGCGAGGGGTCGTGGCTGACCGCGCGCAGTTCACGGACGGGCTCCACGATCCGGAGCTCGTCGGTCAGCCAGCCGTCCTCGATCATCGCCAGCACGAGCGAGGTCGTGCCGACCTTGAGGAAGGTGGACAGCTCGGCCAGATTGGCATCGCCCAGGATCACGTGCAGCCGCCGGTACTTCTCGGCATCGGCGTGCGGCTCGTCCCGGGTGTTGATGATCGGCCGCTTCAGGGTGGTCTCCAGTCCGACCTCGACCTCGAAGAAGTCGGCCCGCTGGCTGATCTGGAAGCCGTGTTGGTGCCCGTCCTGCCCGATTCCCACCCGGCCGGCCCCGCAGACCACCTGGCGGGTGACGAAGAACGGCGTCAGCTGGCTGACTATGGAGGCGAACGGGGTCTGGCGGCGCATCAGGTAGTTCTCGTGCGCTCCGTAGGAGACGCCTTTGTTGTCGGTGTTGTTCTTGTAGAGGGTGATCAGCGCGCCGGTCAACTTCTGCGACTCGGCGGCCGCGGCCAGCATGACCCGCTCGCCGGCCTTGTCGAACCGGACGATGTCCAGCGGCGTGGTGACCTCGGGGGTCGAGTACTCCGGGTGGGCGTGATCGACGTAGAGCCGTGCGCCGTTGGGCAACACGACGTTGGCCAAACCGGCGTCCTCCTCGTCGTCCAGGAATTGCTCGGCGACGTTGTTCGGACCGGACAGGTCGAAGCCGCGGGCATCGCGCAGCGGCGATTCCTCCTCGAAGTCCCAGCCCGGCCGGCGTCGACGGCCACCCGGTAGCAACGAGGCGTAGCCGTTGACGACCTGGGCCGAGAGCAGCATCGCGTTGGCGTTCGGGCTGCCGGGCAGGCTCACGCCGTACTCGACCTCGGTACCCATCACCCGGACCACGCTCACCGACCCACCACTTTTCTCCGTCTGCCTGCAGGGAACACCCAGGCTACGTGGTGGCACCACCGATGGGGTCGGCCTGTGCTGCATCGCGCTCGCCGCGTCGACGCCGCTCGGCCACCGCATGTTCGTCGGTTCGCCCGTCGTAGCGCCGGAACTGTGGCAGCAGCAACCCGGCGAGGGCGACTCCCCCGACGCAGATGGCGCCGCCGGCGCTGATCGAGAACCGCACGCCCCGGGTGGCCATCACCCCGGCCCGGGCATTGCCCAAGGTGGGCCCGATCGAGTATGACAACAGTTCGATACCGGCCAGCCGTCCCCGCAACTCGTCGGGGATCGTCTGATCCCAGATGGTGCCGCGAAACACCCCCGAGACCATATCGGCGGCCCCGGCGAAGGCCAGGAACACCAACACCAGCAGCAGGTTCGGCATCAACCCGGCCACCAGCATCGCGACCCCCCAGCCGATCGCAGCCACGATGATCGCGATGCCGTGTCGATGGATTCGCACCACCCAGCCCGAGAAGGCCCCAGCGAGCAGCCCGCCGACGGAATCTGCCGCATACAGCAGCCCGACCGCCTGCGGCTGATGCAACACCACGGCGAAGAAGGGGAAAAGCGCGGTCGGCATCGCCGTCATCATCGCGATCGTGTCGATCAGGTAGGTCCCGAGCAGATCCTTACGGCCGGCGGCGTACCGGACGCCCTCACCGACGCTGGCC
>CAZZZW010000205.1:0-8542 GCA_964658795.1 Phormidium nigroviride PCC 7112 | reverse complement strand
CCACGACAACTTCTTCCAACTCGGCGGCCACAGCCTCCTCGCCATCCGACTCATCGCGAAGATCCGAGCCCAGTTCAACCAGAACCTGGCCGTCACCGCGATCTTCGAGCATCCGACGGTGGCCGAATTGGCCCTGACCCTGCAGGCCGAGGAGGACCAGCCGGCTCCGGCGCGACCCCGGCTGGCCGCCCGGTCACACCCCAGTGGGCCACGAGGAACCCGATGAGCTCGACCCCAGAAGGCCAGCTGCTGCAGCGCATCGTCGCTTCCACGCAGCGGAGCGCGGGCGGCGTGGCCACCCGACAACAGCTGGTCGAGGATTACCTCGCCCGCGAGCTCGCGCGCTCGGTGCCGACCCCGATGATCGAGCTCACCACTACGGTCGCCGGCCGCCCCCGCCGGATCTACCTGAAACTGGAAGGACATTCTCGATGGAAGTCGATCAAGGGCCGAACCGCGCTGGCTCTGATGGCCTCGATCGCGCATCGGGTCGGTGACCGGACGACCGTGGTCGAGTCGACCTCCGGCAATCTCGGCGTGGCCCTGGCCGGCACCTGCGCCGAGCTGGGGATCGCCTTCACGGCCGTGGTGGACTCGCGCCTGCAACCGGGTTTGCGTGCCCGGATGAGACGCCTGCGGGCCCGAGTGGTCACGATCGAGAACACCGCCGACGGCAACTACCTGCAGCGTCGCATCGCCCGGGTGCGCGAACTGCTGGCCGGGGACAACCAGGCCATCTGGACGAATCAGTATGACAACAAAGCCAATGTTGCGGTCCATCGGTGGTGGACCGGGCCCGAACTCGGTCGCCAGCTCCCCGCGGATGCCAGGGTCGTGTTCGCGCCGGTCTCGACCGGCGGCTCGTTCACCGGGATGCGCGACTACCTCGCCTGTGACCATCCGGACATCGAATGTGTTGCCGTGGATGTGCGGGGCTCGATCATCTTCGGTGGCGTCCCCGCGGCCCGGCTGCTTACCGGCATCGGCGCGAGCAAACCGTCCACCTTCCTGGACCCGGTCGCGCTGCCTGCGCACGTGATGGTCTCCGACGCCGAGGCGATCTCGGCCTGCCGGGCGCTGCTGCGAGACACCGGGGTCGGCGTCGGCGGTTCGAGCGGCGCGGTGCTCGTCGGCTGCCTGCGGTTCTTGCGGGACCGGCCGGACCTCGAGGCGGCAATCTGCATCTGCCCGGATCTGGCCGCCAACTACCAGGAAACCCTCTACGACGACGAGTGGTTGTCCCGCTCCGGCCTCACCGAGGCGCTGTCCGGCCTGAACGTCGACGGCGCCGCGATCCGGTTCGCCCGGCCAAGCACGCCGATCCCCGACTGGACCCAGAGCTCAAGCGAACTGTGGTTCGCCGAAGCCGCTAAGCCGAGAAGCTAGGAGAGATCATGATTGCGCTGGCTCCCGTTCAACAGCGGCTGTGGTTCCTCAGCCGAGCTGAGTCGAACGCGTCCTACAACGTTCCGGTCTGGTTGGACCTGACCGGTCCGCTGGATCGCGACGCACTGCAGTCGGCCCTCGACGATGTCGTCGCCCGACACGCGCCCCTGCGCACGGTCATGCCCGAGCAGGACGGCACGCCCTATCAGCAAATCCAGCCGGCCGGTACCAGCAGCACGGCAATCGAATTCCTCGACGGGCAGGCGCTCAGCGCGGACGATCTGGACAAGACCGCTACCTCGCTGACGCAATGGGTCTTCGACCTTGCCCGCGACACCCCGATCCGGGCCTGGCTCATTCAGACCGGGGGCGAGAACTACCGGCTCCTGCTGCTGATGCATCACATCGCTGTGGACGGCGGCTCGATCCGTCCGCTGCTGCGGGACCTGGCCTCGGCCTACCTGCACCGCCTGGACGGAACCGATCCTGACTGGGCTGCGTTGCCGGTGGAATACGCCGACTACGCCGACTGGCAATGGGAGTTACTCGGCTCAGCGGATGACCCGGGCAGCGAACTCAACCGGCAGCTCCAGTTCTGGAAACAGACCCTGGCCGGAGCAGCCGAGCACGCCGGGCTGCCGACGGACTATGCCCGGCCGCAGGCCTCCAGCCATTCGAGTGAACTGATCACGCTGCGCCCGGGCATCCAGGTGCGGGATCGGCTGAGTCAATTCGCTCAGGCCAATCGGGCCAGTGTCTTCATGGTCGTCCAAGCCGGTCTCGCGGCCCTGCTGGCGGCCATGGGCGCCGGCAATGACGTGATCATCGGGGCACCGATCGCCGGACGCTACGAGGAAGATCTCGAGAACGTAGTGGGATTCTTCATCAACACACTGGCTGTTCGGGTAGACGTCACCGGTGATCCGACCTTCCGGGAGCTGCTCGAACGGACCCGGGCCAGCAGCATCGGCGCGTACGGCAACGCCGATGTGCCCTTCGAGCGGGTCGTGGAGATGCTCAACCCGGTGCGACAGGGCCTGGCCACGCCATTGCTGCAGGTCATGCTCGCACCCGAGGGCCGCGACGCCACCGAACTGGACTTCGGGCCTCTGCACGCTGAACTTCAGGTATCCAACGGTGGCAGCGCAAAGTTCGATCTGGCCTTCGACTTCGCCGATCTGCTCGATGCGAACGGTCGGGTCGTCGGAGTCGAGTTCGGCCTCAACTACGACATCGACCTGTTCGAGCAACGGACCGCCGAGGTCATCCTGGAACGTCTGGTCCGGGTGACCGAGGCGGCCCTGGCCAACCCGGACACGCGCGTGAGCAACCTGAAATTGCTTTCGGCTGCAGAGGAATCGGCGCTGGTCGCCGGCATGAACCCCATCCGGCGCACCGATGCGACGCCGAGCCTGTCCGAGATGTTCGAGGCCCAGGTGCGCCGGTCACCGCAGGCACCCGCGCTGGTCTTCGAAGACCAGCAGTTGAGTTACGCCGAGCTGAATCAGGCCGCGAATCGACTCGGCCGCGCTCTGGTTGCTCGCGGGGCCGAACCGGAGACCGTGATAGCGCTACGACTACCACGCTCGGTCGAACTCGTCGTCGCCCTGCTGGCCGTGGCCAAGTCCGGTGCGGCGTTCCTGCCGCTCGATCCCGAACAACCCATGGATCGCATCAGATACATCATGGACCAGGCCCAGCCAGTACTCACGCTGAGCACGGCGGCCGCGGCGGCCGGCGCGACGCTGACGGGGGATGACGGCGCGTTGAGGATGGATGACGAATCCTTCCTGGCCGAGTTGTCGACCCGCCGCGATGCCGACCTCACCGATGATCGCGACCGTACGGCGGCAACCGACCCGGCGCGAGCTGCCTACGTCATCTACACCTCAGGCTCGACCGGACGACCCAAGGGCGTCGTCGTCAGCCATTGCGGTCTGCTCGGCCTGGCCCGGGATTGGAGCCGGCACTACGGCCTCACTCAGACGTCGCGGTACCTGCAGTTCTTCACGCCGAGCTTCGATGCGGTGATCGGCGAGGTCACCGCGACCTTCTACGCCGGCGCGACGTTGGTCATGGCCCCGGCTGATCGGTTGCTCCCCGGCCCGGCTCTGTCCGAACTCATCAGTGAGATGCAGGTCAGCCACGTATTGCTGCCGCCCAGCGCGCTGGCCGCGATGGACCGGGGTCAGCTACCCCCAGACCTGACCATCGGTGCCGGCGGCGAGGCTTGTCCACCCGACGTCGCCGCCCGATGGGCCGAGGGCCGGCGGATGATCAATCTGTACGGACCGACCGAGGCCAGCGTCTGCGCCACGATCAGTGAGCCGCTATCCGGTGCGGATCGACGACGCGCGATCCCGATCGGCCGGCCCATCGCCGACACGCGGGTGTTCATACTCGGGCCGCACCTGGAACTGCTGCCCAGTGGCGTGGCCGGTGAACTCTACCTTTCCGGTTCGGGGCTGGCGCGCGGTTACCTCGGTCAGCCCGGTCTGACCGCCGACCGATTCGTCGCCTGCCCGTTCGGCCGGCCCGGCAGCCGGATGTATCGAACCGGTGATCTGGCCCGATGGCGTCACGACGGGCAATTGGAGTTCCTCGGCCGGACCGATCACCAGATCAAGGTTCGCGGTTTCCGCATCGAACTCGGTGAGGTCGAGGCTGCGGTGGCTGCCGATCCTCAGGTCCGTCAGTCGGTGGTGATTGCCCATGACCGCGGTCCGGGCGATACCCGGATAGTGGCCTATGTGGTCGGCTACGGTGGCCCCGGAACGGCCTCGCCGGCCGCGATTCGGCAACGCCTGCAGGCTAGGCTGCCCAGCTACATGGTGCCCGCGCTGGTGCTGGAGCTACCTTCATTACCCCTACTGTTCAACGGCAAAATTGATCGCAACGCCCTCCCGGAGCCGGACTACGGACGCACCGGCGCGGCCGAGCAGCCACCGCGGTCCGAACGCGAGGCCGAACTGTGCGAACTGTTCGCCGAGCTGCTCGGCGTCCCCGAGGTCGGCGTCAACGACGGATTCTTCGAGCTCGGCGGCCACTCGCTGATCGCGGCCAAGCTCGTGAGCCGGGTGCTCAAGCGCTGGGGCGTCCGGTTATCACTGGCCGTGGTATTCCAACGTCCCTCTCCCGGGGCCCTGGCCGAGTACCTCGACAACCATCCGGTGACGTCGAAACCCCTGCAACGAAAGGCGTGATCATGTCTGACCTCCACACGTGGCGACCGACGACGCTGGACGCGGCCGACCTCGGACTGCCACCCGATCTGTGCGGCCTGACGGAGTGCCTGCAGTCGTTCGATCTGGCCACCAGACTGGTCGAATCCCGCGCCCTGCGCTTCACCGGTTTCAACCTGACCGAGGATCAGCTGGAGGCCGTCACGGCCCGATTGCTCGATCAGCGCAAGCCCTATGTGCACGGCAACTCCCCGCGCACCAAGATCGGGGACAACATCTACACCTCGACCGAGTTCCCGGCCGAGTTCGTGATCTCGATGCACAACGAACTCTCCTACGCGCGGTCCTGGCCGAGCCGGCTCCTGTTCGTCTGCGTGCAGGCGTCCGAGACCGGCGGCGAGACCCCGCTCGTGCACGGAGGCCTGTGGCGGGAGGCGATCGGCGAGGAGATCTGCGATGCGTTCGCAGACGGAGTCATCTATCGCCAATGCCTGCATGGCGGAATGGGATTGGGCAAGAGCTGGCAGGCCACCTTCGAGACCGAGGACGCCGACGAGGTCGAGAAGTTCCTTGCCGCCAGTGAAGCCGAGTGGGAGTGGACGGCGTCCGGCGCGCTGAAGATTTCCCAGTTGCGCCCAGCCATGATCGATCATCCGGTGACCGGCGAGCGGGTGTGGTTCAGCCAGATGGATCAATGGCATCCGGCCGCTCTGGGCGAGGCGACCATGGCCGACCTGCTGGCGTTGATGCCCGAGGATGAACTGCCACAATCGGTGGCCTTCGCCGACGGCCGTCCGATCCCCGATCAGTTTGCCCTCCGGGTCCGCCAAGCCGGTCTGGACAGTGCGGTGGCCGACCAATGGCACGCCGGGGACGCGCTGCTGATCGACAACGTCGCCGTCGGTCATGGTCGCCATGCCTACACCGGCCGCCGCCGGATACTGGTCGCGATGTCCTAAGGCTCGGCCAGCCAGCGACGAATGGTCGTGGCGACGGCCGGCGCGTAGGCGGGCCCGACGAGGGAGAAGTGGTCGGAATCGACGAGGTGTCCGTCCACCCGATCGCTGGTATGGGCCGCCCAACCGTCGACCTGAGTCGGGAGCCGCTCGGCCCGCGCACTCACGATGGAGATCCGGCCGGCGATCCGGCTCTGGGGCCGGTATCGGGCTGCGGCGTGGGCATTGCACCAGCGCACGGCCATGGACGGGCGCAGGTCATCGACCGAGTAGTCGGCCGGTAGCAGGCCGGCATCGACGGCCTGCCGGACCACATTGAGCAGAACGTCGTCGAGGTCATCGGTGTCCGGGGCAGTGAAGTCGGGCAGGCCCATCGATCTGGCCATGGCCGCCACGACGGCGACCTTGCTCGGCACCTCGATCGCGGTCGGGGGTGACGGGTCGATCATCACCAGCCGGCTCACCGACGCTCCCTGCCGGCCCAACTGCGCAGCCATCTCGAACGCCACCAGCGCGCCCATCGAGTAGCCGACCAGGCGGTACGGCCCGTCCGGATCTCGATCCAGCAGGACCGTGAGGTAGCGCGCGGCCATCTCCTCGACCGTCGGATCCGGCTGGCAGTCCCAGCTGAGGCCGAAGGCTTGAAATCCGATGACGTCGAAAGCATCGGCTAGTTCCCGCACGACGTTGATCGCCTGCAGCACTGATCCGCTGACGTCGTGCAGGTAGTAGAGCACCGGCCGTCCCGAGTCCCGGAAGGGAAACCAGCATGCCTCGGTTGACTGGGCGAGGTCTGTCGCCGGCCGGTGTGGACTCGCTGGTGGCATGGTCAGCACCGCCCGATCAGGTCCGGGCCAGCTGGGGCTGACCCTCAGCTGAGCCTGCTCGAGACGGCATCGGCACGCACAGCCAGCCCGCGGCCAGGGCGATCAGGACCACAATCACCACCAGCAGCAGGCGATACCCGACCAGATCGATCACGCTGGACCCGACGGCGATGCCGATCGCCTGCGGCGTGCGCACCAGAAGTCCGGCCGCGCCGGCGGCTCGCCCCTGCATCTGCGGCGGTGTCAGCCGTTGCAGCTGGGTTTGCTGGGCGACCGAGACTCCAGTCAGGGCCGCGCCGTACAGCGCGAACGCGAACCCGACGATCACCGTCGATGGTGTGATCATCAGGGCGGTGCCGACCGCCATTGCCGAGAACGCCAGGAAGGCGCTTCGGATCAGACCGAGCCGCCGGATCGCCCGCGCGGTCAGGGCACCGCCGACCAGTGCGCCGGCCCCCTGGCAGGCGAACAGGACGCCCATGAAGCCCGGCGATCGGTGCAGCCCTTCGCTGTTGACCGAGAACTCGACCGGCTCGAGGAAGCCCAGGCCGAGCACGGCGATCGCGGTGCCGAGCACGACCCGACGGATCTCGGCCGTGCCCAGCAGGTGGCGCATGCCGGCGCTGATCACGGCCCAGCGACCCGGCTTGCCCTCGGGCGGGCTCGGAGCGGGCAGCCGCGTGCGCATCAGGGACAGCGCCAGTGCCGCCAGCACGAAGGTGGCGGCGTCGGCCACAATGACCGGCGTCGCGCCGACGATCACGAACACTCCGGCCCCGATCACCGGCGCGATCAGGTTCATGCTTTGCTTGCAGGTCGAAATGAGCGCGTTGGCGGCCGGTAACAAGTCGCTGCCGAACAGCGGGGTCATCAGCGCCGACGTTCCGGCGCCCAGCAGCGCGCTGGATGCGCCGTAACCGAACATCAACGGATACACCAGCCAGGTCTCACTGCGGCCATGCACCAGTAGCAACAACAGGACGTCGACCGCGCTGGCCAGGTTGGTCACGATCAGGACCGGCCGCAGTGGCAGCCGATCGATGAGGACCGAGCTCAGCGGGCCGGTCAGCGCGCCGACCAGAAAGGCCATCCAGACCAATGCCGCGGCCGAACTGCTGTTGGTCAACGCCTTGACCCAGATACCCACAGCGAGCCAGAGCGAGGAGTCGCCGACCATCGACGTGATCTGTCCGCTCAGATAGAGCCGGGCATCGCGGTTGGCGAGCAGCCGCCGGCGGGGCTGCTCCGGCCGGCTCCGCCCACGTCCGGGCCACCGCGGCCTCACACTCGCTCCTGGCGGACAGCTCGACCCGGATCGCCGACCAGGGCCGGCGAATTGGGCGGTGCTGCGGCTGGCACCGGTCGCGGCATCGTGAAGGCGAAGAACTGGACCGGTCGGGATCCGGCCGGTCGGGACGAGGGATTCTCGGTCCGATCAGCGTGGCGGCTGAACAGTTCGATCAGGTCGTCACGGAACGCCGCCAGCTCGGCCAGCGTCAGGTAGGACACCACGTTGGTGTGACCGGCCAGGCGGCGCCAGTCGGCCGGCACCTGCTGCGCGGCCGTCTCCCGATACTGCTCGATGGTGCGCAGATGTCGATCCACGACCGCGTTGGTCAGCACCCGCCCGGTCGCAGTGGCCGCCGGATCCTCGCCGTCGCCGTCCACCTCCGGCGTGCTGATACCACCGACAACGCGACGCCACGGTCGCTCGCGGCCACGGCCGTCGCCCGTCGGCTCGACGAAACCGTATTTGGCCAGCGTGCGCAGGTGAAACGAGCAATTGGCCGCAGACTCGCCGATACGCTCGCTGGCTTGGGCGGCGGTCAGGGACCCGGCCAGCGCAAGCTGTTCCAGCAGCTCCAGCCGTACCGGATGGGCCAGGGCCCGCATCGCCTTCGGATCCAGTCGAGCCGGGGACCGTCCCCGATCGCTCGGGGACCGTCGTGACTGGGTATCGAAACGCATCTTTCGATGGTAGGGCCAAACGGGGGTTTTCGTCATATTTTTCAGGTATGAGGAGAAAGCGGAGGTCAGGCCGAGAGGGCGGACGCCGGCTAGAGCAGGCCGATGGTCCGGCCACGTCCCTCGCTGCGGGCGACGTCGGCCACTGCCGCCGCCAGGCCGACGTCCAGGATGGACATGCCGAACGGGTTGCTGACCAGATACCCCGTGGTCGCGGGAACCGGGC
>CAZZZW010000204.1:0-8648 GCA_964658795.1 Phormidium nigroviride PCC 7112 | reverse complement strand
AACGAAGGCATAGCCGGCAGATTTACAGTCTGCTCCCTTTGGCCACTCGGGCAAACCGCCGTGTGCACGCCCGCCGACCGGAGTCCGGCCGGGTGCGCGCAGCAAAGATTACACGATCCTCCGGTCCGGTTCGGCCCCGGCCGCCCTGCTCGGTGACGACGTCCGGGCACGGTGATCCGGCCGGCTCGCGCACCGCCCGCTGGCCCGCCCAGGAGCTGGGGCGACTACCGTCACGGGAGGAAAATTGTCCACACCCGCCCACCTCGGTTGCGCGCACGGCCGGGTCCGAGAAGATGCCAGGGGGTATCACGTCATGGCCGATTCGTCGTTCGACGTCGTCAGCAAGATCGACCGCCAGGAAGCCGACAACGCGCTCAACCAGGCGGCCAAGGAACTCTCGCAGCGATTCGACTTCCGGGGCACCAACGCCTCGATCGACTGGTCGGGCGAACTGGGCATCATCATCAAGGCCGACACCGAGGAACGGGCCGCGGCCGCGCTCGAAGTGTTCAAGGAGAAGCTGATCAAGCGCTCCATCTCGCTCAAGGCCCTCGACGCCGGTGAGCCGAAGTCCTCGGGCAAGCAGTACGTGATCACCGGGACGCTGAAGCAGGGCATCGAGTCCGAAACGGCGAAGAAGATCTCCAAGGCGATCCGGGACGAGGCGCCCAAGGGAGTGCAGGCTCAGATCCAGGGCGATCAGCTGCGGGTGAGCAGCAAGAAGCGCGACGACCTGCAGGCGGTCATCGCACTGCTCAAGGCCGGCGACTTCGGCGTGGCCCTGCAGTTCGACAACTACCGCTGATCCCGTCGACCGGACCGAACATGACATTCCAGTGGAAGGCACTGCCGTGAAGGGCATCGTTCTGGCCGGTGGCTCCGGCACCCGGCTGCACCCCATCACCCGAGCGGTCAGCAAGCAGCTGCTGCCGGTCTATGACAAGCCGATGATCTACTACCCACTCTCGGTACTGATGCTGGCCGGGATCACCGACATCCTGATCATCACCACGCCGCACGACCAGGAGCAGTTCCAGCGCCTGCTCGGCGACGGATCGGATCTGGGCGTCCGATTCAGCTTCGCCATCCAGCCGGAGCCGAACGGCTTGGCCGAGGCCTTCATCATCGGCCGGGAGCACATCGGCGATGACAGCGTGGCGCTCGTGCTCGGCGACAACATCTTCTACGGCCACGCGCTCGGTGAGATGCTGCGCGACGCGGCCGAGCTGACCGAGGGATGCCGATTGTTCGGGTACCGGGTCCGAGACCCCGAGCGCTACGGCGTGGCCGAGGCCGACGACGACGGACGCCTCATCTCGATCGAGGAGAAGCCGACCGCGCCCAAGTCGAACCTGGCCGTCACCGGTCTGTACTTCTACGACAACAGCGTGGTGGACGAGGCCGCCAAGCTCAGCCCGTCACCTCGCGGCGAGCTGGAGATCACCGATCTGAACAACCGCTACGTCGAGCGCGGTACCGCCAAGTTGGTGGATCTCGGCCGTGGCGCGGCCTGGCTGGACACCGGGACGCATGACTCGCTGCTGGAAGCCGGTCAGTTCGTACAGGTGCTCGAGCATCGGCAGGGCGTCCGGATCGCCTGCCTGGAGGAGATCGCGCTGGCTCGCGGTTTCATCGACGCCGAGCAGGCCCTCACGCTCGGCCAGGCCCAGGCCAAGTCGGGCTATGGCCAGTATGTCGTCGAGGTCGCCCAGCGCGCACTGGCCCGTCGCAAGTAGCAGTCGCCCCCCGAAAGGAAGACCCTGGATGACCGCCCTGGACAATCTGCTGCCGGCCAACGCCGCCTACCTGGCCGGTTTCAACGGCCAGTTCCCCGACCGCCAGGTCCGGCCGGTGCTCGGCCTGGCTGTGGTGGCGTGCATGGACTCGCGCCTGGCCCTGTTCGGCGCGCTCGGGCTGCAGATCGGCGACGCCCACCTGATCCGTAACGCCGGCGGCATCGTCACCGACGATGTGCTGCGCTCGCTGGCGATCAGCCAGCGCAAGCTCGGTACCCGCGAGGTCGCGGTCATCGGGCACACGGAGTGCGGAATGCTCAACTTCGACGACGAGGCCTTTCGCGCCGAACTCGAGTCGGAGTCCGGGCAGACGCCGAGCTGGGACGTGCCCGGGTTCAGCGACGTGGCCGCCAGCGTCGCTGCCTCGGTCGCGCGGGTCCGGACCAGCGGCTGGTTGCCGAGCCGGGAGTCAGTGGCCGGCTTCGTCTTCGACGCACGGACCGGCGAGATCACCGCGGTCGACTGACCGCTCCCCCACCCGGCAGCCGACCGGTGTGAGGCCGGGCGTCACCGGCAGGCCGGCCTGGCGCCATCCCTCGAAGCCGTCGATCACATCCGTCGCGTCCACCCCGAGCGAACGCAGTGCGGCGGCGGCCAGGGATGAGGTGTAGCCCTCGGAGCAGACCACGATCCAGCGCCGGCCGGCTTCGGCGGCAGGATGCCTCGAACTCGAGCCTGGGTGCAACCGCCATTCCAGATGGTTGCGCTCGATGATCAGGGCACCCGGGATCTCGCCTTCGCGAGCACGTTGCCAGGCCGGCCGGATGTCGACCAGGGCGGCTCCGGCCTCGACCTCGGCCGCGGCCCGGCGCGGGTCGACCCGATCCAGACCGGCTCGGGCCGCGGCCAGCAGGTCGTCGACGCTGTTGAACGCTGGGGTCACGCAGACAGCGTGCCAGGTAGCTCGACGACCGGCTCCGGGTCCTCGGTGTCCAGCGTCAGCAGCCGGCTCAAGGAACCGTCGCTCTCGACGTCGTAGAAGTTCATCGTGGTCAGCGGGGCCGAGTAGGCGTGCACGCTCACCGCCGGGCGGTCGCTGAGGTTGCGAACGTCGTGCACGTAGTGCCGGCCGAAGCCGACGCTGTCACCCGCCGCCCGGCGCAGCTCCGACAGCTCACCGGAGCCGGGTTGATGGACGGCCTCGGTCAGCTCGCCGTCAAGCACGGTGAAGGCGCCGGACGAGCCGCCGTGGTCGTGCAGCTGGGTGCCCTGGGTCGGCAGCCAGCTGATCAGCCAGACATCGACCCGGCGGTCCCGGTAGAGCCGCTGGTGCCAGCGCTCGTTGCTGTCGTACTCGACGTAGGGATAGCGACCGGCACGGACCTCTTCGGCGACGAATCGCGTGTAATCCACGAGCTGAACGGGATCAAGAAGGTGGGCGGAGTCGAGCAGCGGCGTACGGCGCGACGGCGCACTGACATAGGACGGGGACGTGGCGAGGCGGGGCATGGGTCGAGCACCTGGGCTTTCAACGAGCGGACAGCGGTCGGAAGGTCAGACCGGCTTACAGTGCTCGTCGAAGGCGTCGGCGCGACGCGTGGTCCAGAAGATGACCTGCCAGTACGGCGAGGAGACGTCACTACGCGACGTCCGGAACGCACTGGTCATAGGACCGAGTATGCCAGACGCGCGGCTGCTTTTCCTAGTGCTCCGGTCGGAAAGATCGGCCGTCCGGCGGCCGCCGACGGACCGGGTCTAACTGGCCCAGCGAAACGAGGCCATCAGGGCGTCGAACCGTGCCATCAGGTCGACGCAGGAACAACCCGCACTGAACTCGGCCAGCAGCGCTAGCTGCCCGTCCGGGGCCGGCACGACATAGCGGGCCGAGCCCTCGGCCGCATCGAAGTCGATCAGTTCGGCCACCGGCGAATCAGCGTCGAGCTGAACGCAGTCGACCGGCTCGTCGAGCAGCCCGATACTGAGGACGGCGCTGGCCGGAGTGATGTCCCGGTCACCGATGACGGCGGTGCTCAACACGGCGACGATCGGAGCACCGCCGATCTCCTCGGGGACGGAGCCGTCCTCCGGCGTGGAGATCAACCAGTCGCGGCAATCGAGTTCGAATGCCGGCAACTCCAACGCGTGGAGCTCGCTTTCCATAACGCCCCCTAGTCCAGGTGCCCTGTCATCGTGTGCTCAGTGCTCACTGCATTGCGGTGGTGCTCGATGTGTCCAGCGGGGATTACCCACGTGACCCAGTGCGTGGCCGGATCACGGCTGCCGGACTGGTGTTACCCACGCCTCCGGTGATCTAGACATGCAGCCCCGAAGTCACAGATCAAACATTGGTAATTCGGACATCGAGCACCGACGGCGTAGGTGGAAAATACCATCAGCAATGGCTGCTCGGAAGCGCAACGCAGGCAGCATTCGGACTGATCTGCTTACCTTTTACAGATCTTGTCGGACACCTGACAAGAGATAGAACAGGCTTGTGAACACGGAGGAATCTCAATCCCCACCGTAAGGTTTGAATCGGGCGCCCAAACTAATGGCCGCTCCTGCTATCGAGTTGCAGCGCGCCGAACCATGTCGTTTGTCTTTTCATACTCGACGACAATTTGATCGACCGCCGTCGCCGTGTCTGACAGAAATGACTGCAGTTTGTGCCGATGACTGGACCAATCGCTTTCGACGTCGGACAGCTTTCCGAACAGATCCGAATCGAGCGCCGGTTGCACGATCGCGCAGTGATCGGATACGTGCTGAGCAAGATCACGCAATTGCCCGGCCAAGATCCTCAAAGTTGAGAAGTCAACTGAAATCGTGTCGCCGTTCGCCGGGCCGGCTGAGTTGTCTCGCATGCCCGGTGAGCCTAGCGAGATCCGTCATCCCGGCCGGAAGTTATCCACAGGCTGGGCTCGCCGTGGGCGCGACCAAGCGGGTGAGTGACACCACTGCCCCAGCGCGGCCCTGACGTAACTACGATGGAGCGGGCACATCCGGGGTCTGACCGCGTGCCCACCAGCAGTCCCACCAGGAGGCGGACCTCTTCGTATGTCCACACGAGTCCAACAACTTGATCGCGTCGTCATCCGGATCGCCGGTGACTCCGGCGACGGCATGCAGCTCACCGGTGATCGGTTCACCCAGGAGACGGCCAACTTCGGCAACGACCTGTCGACCCAGCCGAACTTTCCGGCCGAGATCCGGGCGCCACAGGGAACCTTGGCCGGCGTCTCCTCCTTCCAGCTGCACTTCGCCGACCACGACATCCTGACTCCGGGTGACCGGCCGGACGTGCTGGTCGCGATGAACCCGGCGGCGCTGAAGGCCAACCTCGGTGATCTGGCCAAGGGCGCCACGATCATCGTCGACACCCGCGATTTCACCGAACGGGCCCTGGCCCGGATCGGCTGGTCGTCCAACCCGATCACCGACGGCACGCTGGACTCGTTCACCGTGCACGCCCTGGATCTGACCCAGCTGACCCTGGACGCACTCGCCGGCACCGATCTGTCCCGCAAGGATGCCGGCCGGTCGAAGAACATGTACGCGCTGGGTTTGCTGTCGTGGATGTATTCGCGACCGACGGAGGGCACGATCGGGTTCCTGCGCGACAAGTTCGCCAAGAAGCCCGACATCGCCGAAGCCAACGTGGCCGCGTTCCGGGCCGGCTACAACTACGGCGAGACGACCGAGGCCTTCGGCGTCTCCTACGAGGTGAAGCCGGCCACGTTGCCGGCCGGTACCTACCGCAACATTGCCGGCAACCTGGCCCTAGCCTACGGCTTGATCGCTGGGGCACAGCGAGCAGAATTGCCTTTGTTCCTCGGGGCATACCCGATCACGCCGGCTTCCGACATCCTGCACGAGCTGTCCAAGCACAAGCGCTTCGGCGTCACGACGTTCCAAGCCGAGGACGAGATCGCCGGCATCGGCGCGGCGCTGGGCGCCTCCTTCGGCGGGGCCCTCGGCGTCACCACGTCCTCCGGTCCCGGTATCGCGCTGAAGGCCGAGACGATCGGGCTGGCGGTGTCACTGGAGCTGCCGTTGGTGATCGTGGACGTCCAACGCGGAGGACCGTCCACCGGCTTGCCGACCAAGACCGAGCAGTCCGACCTGCTGCAGGCGATGTACGGCCGCAACGGTGAGGCACCGGTGCCGATCGTGGCGCCCCGGTCCCCCGGCGACTGTTTCGACGCCGCGATCGAGGCAATCCGGATCGCGACCGTCTACCGCACGCCGGTCTTCCTGCTCTCCGACGGGTACGTGGCCAACGGCTCCGAGCCGTGGCGGCTTCCGGCAGTCGAGGATCTGCCGGATCTGCGGGTGAACTTCGCCACCGAGCCGAACGGCGACGACGGCCTGTTCCTGCCCTACCTCCGAGATCCGGAGACGTTGGCGCGGCCGTGGGCGATTCCCGGTACCGCCGGCCTGGAACACCGCATCGGTGGCATCGAGAAGGCCGACAAGACCGGCAACATCTCCTACGACCCGGACAACCACGACTTCATGGTGCGAACCCGGGCGGCCAAGATCGACGGCATCACCGTGCCCGACCTCGAGGTCGACGACCCCGGCGCACAGGCCCGGGTGCTGGTGCTGGGCTGGGGCTCGACCTACGGCCCGATCGGTGCGGCCGCTCGCCGGGTCCGGCGGGCCGGGCACGCGATCGCACAGGCCCATCTGCGCCATCTGAACCCGTTCCCGGCCAACCTCGGCGAGGTGCTGGCGTCCTACGACAAGGTCGTGATTCCCGAGATGAACATGGGTCAGCTGAGCAGTCTCATCAGAGCCCGGTTCCTCATCGACACCATCTCACTCACCCAAGTTCGGGGCATGCCGTTCAAGGCCCAGGACCTGGCCGAGATGCTTGAAGGAGTTGTTATCGGTGGCTGAACTGTCGTTGAAGGCCAAGGATTTCAAGACCGACCAGGAGGTTCGGTGGTGCCCCGGCTGCGGCGACTACGCCGTGCTGGCCGCGGTGCAGGGCTTCATGCCCGAACTCGGGGTCGCCCGCGAGGACATCGTCTTCATCTCCGGCATCGGCTGCTCGTCGCGCTTCCCGTATTACATGAACACCTACGGGATGCACTCGATCCACGGCCGCGCGCCGGCGATCGCGACCGGCCTGGCCACCAGCCGTCCGGACCTGTCCGTCTTCGTCGTGACCGGCGACGGTGATGCGCTGTCGATCGGCGGCAACCACCTGATCCACGCGCTGCGCCGCAACGTCAACCTGACGATCCTGCTGTTCAACAACCGGATCTACGGCTTGACCAAGGGTCAGTACTCGCCGACCTCGGAGACCGGCAAGATCACCAAGTCCTCGCCCTTCGGATCGGTCGACTCGCCGTTCAACCCGGTCTCGCTGGCCCTCGGTGCCGAGGCGACCTTCGTGGCCCGGACGTTGGATTCGGACCGCAAGCACCTGACCGAGGTCCTGCGCCAGGCCACCGCGCACGAGGGTGCCTCGTTGGTGGAGATCTATCAGAACTGCAACATCTTCAACGACGGTGCCTTCGACCTGCTGAAGGACTCCGACACCAAGGGCGAGTGGATCATCCCGCTGGAACACGGCCAGCCGGTCCGCTTCGGATCCAAGGCCGTCGTCCGGGACGGGATGTCGCTCAAGGTCGAGCACGATGTGGCCGAGGACGACCCGCGGGTGATCGTGCACGACGCCCACGCCGAGGATCCGTCCTACGCCTTCGCGCTGTCGCGGTTGTCCCAGGCCGACAGCCGGCTGTCCCCGATGGGTGTCTTCCGCGACGTCCGCCGACCGGCCTACGACCGGCTGGTGAACGAGCAGATCGACCTGGCCAAGCTCAACGGCCCGGGGGACGCGAATGCGCTGAACGACCTGCTGCGCGGCAGCGACCCGTGGACCGTCGGCTGAGTGAGCATGCTGCGGGCGATGTGAGGCCCGGCTCGAACGAATCTCGCTCGGGCCTCGGCTACGGGTTTCTGGCCTATCTGGCCTGGGGATTCTTCCCGCTCTACTGGCCTTTGCTGGAGCCGGCCGGTGCGCTGGAGATCCTGGCCATGCGGATGGTGTGGTCGCTGGTCTTCGTCACGCTGCTGCTGACGGTCCGGGGCGGTTGGCCGGCTGTCCGCGCACTGGCCGCCGACCGGGGCCGGCTGTGGCGGCTGGCATTGGCCGCCGTTCTGGTGTCGGTCAACTGGGGTGTCTACATCTGGGGCGTCAACCACCACCACGTGGTGGAGACCAGTCTCGGCTACTTCATCAACCCGTTACTGACGATCCTGCTCGGCGTGGTCGTGCTGTCCGAACGCTTGAACCGGTTGCAGTGGAGTGCGGTCGCGGTCGCCTCGATAGCGATCGTGGTGCTCAGCGTGGATTACGGCCGGCTGCCCTGGATCGCGCTTGTGCTGGCCTGCTCCTTCGCCGGCTACGGCTTCCTCAAGAAGCAGGTCGGAGCGGGTGCGATGGAGTCGCTCGCGATCGAGACGTCGGTGTTGTTCGTACCGGCTCTGGCGACCCTGTTCTTCCTGAGTTTGCAAGGGGATCTGGTCTTCGGCCACCACGGCGTCGGCAACAGCGTGCTGTTGGCCGGGACCGGCGTGGTCACGGCCATCCCGCTGCTCCTGTTCGGCGCGGGTGCCCGCCGGCTGCCGCTGAGCACGATGGGACTGCTGCAGTACCTGACTCCGGTGTTGCAGTTCGCGGTCGGTGTCGGCATCCGGCACGAGCCGCTGCCACCCGCGCGGCTGGTCGGCTTCGCCCTGGTCTGGCTGGCACTGATGATGCTGACGGTCGACGCGATCCGACGGCAACGGCGGGCCAGCTCGGTGGTCGAGCCGGTAGCCGTCTGACGTCGACCCTTCGGTGGTCGGGTGCTTTATCGCGAGTGGTCACTTCGGCGACTGCGTGCCTTATCGCGAGTG
>CAZZZW010000203.1:0-8693 GCA_964658795.1 Phormidium nigroviride PCC 7112 | reverse complement strand
GGTGCCGTTCGGGGGGATCCTTCTGTCAGGAATCGTTGAGCCTTCGTGAGCCAGCGGTCTAGTAGACGTCACCGTTGGCCAGCGCCGACTTGGCGTTGTCCGAGGTGAAGTGGTGGTCGGAGATGATCACCGTGTCCGCGGCACCCTTGTCACCGTAGAAGTCGGTCAGGGTCTGGAAGGCCAGCGGGCCGAAGCGCGGGTTGGTCTCGATGTCGGACACGATGGTGCCGGCGACGACATCCTGGACGGCCTGCTCGGTGCCGTCGATCGAGACGATCTTGATGTCCTTGCCCGGGGTCTTACCCGCGGCCCGGATGGCCTGGATGGCACCGAAGGCCATGCCATCGTTCTCGGCGTAGATACCGGACAGGTCCTTGTTGCTCTGCAGGATCTGCTCGGTGACCTTCTGGCCGGTGGCCTGGTCGAAGTTGGCGGTCTGCGACGCAACGATCTTGATGTTCGGGTACTTGGCCTTCATCTCGGCCACGAAGCCGTCGGTGCGCTCCTGGGCCACGTTGTTGCCCGAGGTTCCCTGCAGCACCGCGACGTTGCCCTTGCCGTTGAGTGCGGCACCGAGGTCGTCGGCGGCGATCTTGGCCTGACCGGTGAAGTCCGAGCCGATGAAGCCGATGAAGTCCGAGCACGCGGTGCCGGTCACGGTCCGGTCGATGGTCAGGACCGGAATGTGCTTGGCCTTGGCCTGGCCGAGAGCCGGGGCCAGCCCGTCACTGTTCTCCGGGGCCACGATCAGGACCTTGGCACCCTGAGCGATCATGGCCTCGATGTCGGTGTTCTGCTGGGCCACGTTGGCGTTGGCGTTGCGCTGGATGAGCTTGATGCCCTCCTTGGCCGCCTCGTCGGTGATCGACTTGGTCTCGGTGGCCCGGAACGGGTTCGAGGTCGCCTCGGACTGGGAGAAGCCGACGGTCACGGACTTCAGGTCCAGCTTCGGCGCGCCGTACTTGGTGTACGTGCAGCCCCCACCGGCGGTGTTGGCGCTGGACGCGATCTGCTGGGCGCCACCGGTGGAGTTGCCGCTACCGACGGGGGCCGAGTTGGAGCTGGCGCTCTTGGAGCAGCCGCTGGCGAGCAGGACGGCGGATACGCCGACCGCGACCGCGAGGACGCCGCGGTGCCGGGGAATCGAGACCATTCGAGTTTCACTCCTGGATGCAAGGGTGCTGGTAACACCGCTGGAAGGGCTGCGCCGCCACCGAATCGAGTCGACGACCGACCATGATCTTTCGGCAGAACGATCAGTAGTGAACACCGGACGGACAGATTCAGTCAATGGTTCACCGAGAAATTGCCGTAATTTTACGTCCAAGTGCTTGCTGAAGCGATCAGGCTGTGCTGGACCGATCGGCGTTATGGGGGATGTTGCCCGGTCAGCTACCTGGTTGCGGGGCGACGTGGACGTTCACGCCGGCGGCCTTGAACGCACGCACCATCGCCGGATCGACCTGCCAGTCGGTGACCAGGTGATCAACCCGCTCGATCGCGATCGTCTGCCACATGGTGTCGGTGCCGAGCTTGGTGTGATCGGCCAGCACGACCACCTCGGCCGCCGCCGCCACCATGGCCCGGTCGACGCCGGCCGAAAGCATGTTCGGCGTGGACAGGCCCCGCTCCGGAGTCAGCCCGTTGCCGGACAGCACGGCTTTCTGCAACCGCAGACTGGACAACGCCTGCTCGGCCGCCCCGCCGACCAGGGCGTAGGTCGAGCCGCGCAACGAGCCGCCGGTGACGACCACTTCGGCCCGGGTGGAGGCAAGTTCCTGGGCGGCCAGCAACGAGGTTGTGACCACGGTCAGCTCGGCGAACCGGCCGAGGCGGCGGGCGAATTCGTGGGTGGTGCTGCCCGCGCCGATGGCAATCGCATCGCCTTCGCGCAGCAGTCCCACCGCGACCTCGGCGATGGCCGCCTTCTCGGCCGCGGCCACCCGGCTCTTCTGCCGGTAGCTCTGCTCGTGGGACAACCCGCCGGGCAACACCGCACCGCCGTGTCGTCGATCGATCAGGCCGTCGTCCTCGAGCAGGCGCAGGTCGCGCCGGACCGTGACCTCAGAGGTCTGCACGGCAGCGGCCAGGTCGCGTAGGGAGACCACGCCGTTGGAGCGAATGAGTTCGAGGATTGCTGCCCGTCGCTCGGCTGCGATCATGAAGCGGTCACCCTCTGTTCGTGGCAGCTGCCATCCGTTGCCGTTCAGGCCGGATGATAGCCCCGCCCCGTGCTCACCCGGGGCCGACGCGCCTCGGGGTCGCTCGATTCGACCGTCGCGATAGCGGCCGGACGTTCCGGGCACTCGGGTTGTCATGGACTGATCATGAACGATCAATAGCCGACAGTAAATGATCAGAAACTGTTGACTTTGGTCGAAGCTCACGCTTGGCTCCTTGTCATCCCCCCGAACTCCGGACCCGACGGCGAGCAACGCGACCCAGGTCAGCGCCAGCTCCATCGACGCGTGTCCGCTCACGAAGGACGAGCTGAATGACCAACGAAAATCAGGCGGAACCCGAATCTCGCGCCGGCACCTCGCGGCGTTCGTTCCTGCAGCTGGGCTCGGTCGCCGGTGCCGGTCTCGCCGCGGCCACACTGGTGCCGGCCGCGCTGCAGACGACCACCGCGGCCGCCGACACACCGTCGCACGGGCTTTCCGCGCACGGCGAGAACCTCGCCGCCACCGCGCCGCTGTTCGACCCGGTCCGCCCGCCGGCCATCCCACTGGCGGTCAAGTCGCCCTACCTCAACACCTGGTTGGCGGCCGACAACACCTCCGGCACCTGGCCTACCTTCTGGACCGGCCGGATCACGGCGATGCTCGGCATCATCCGCGTCGACGGCGAGTCCTTTCTGTTTTTCGGCTCCGAGCCGGCGTTGCCCAGTTCACTGCCCTACGCCTTGCCGACCATGCGTGAGGTGTCGGTCGAGATCACCGCGACCAAGTCGACCTTCGTACTCCGGAACGCCGGCGTAGAACTGAGCCTGACCTTCTTCTCACCGATCGAGCCGGGCGACCTGGCGCGACAGAGCCGGCCACTGTCCTACATCAGCGCGCAGGTACGCAGTCTGGACGGCACCGACCATGCCGTCAGCGTCTACCTGGACATCTCCGGTGAGTGGGCCTCGGCCGATTCGAACAGCACCATTGCCTGGAGCGCAGACCAATACCAGGCCGGACCGTCGAAGTATGTGAGCCTGAACTACGCCCGGTCCGCGCCGCAGGTACTGGGCGAGAACGCCGACACCGCCGAGTGGGGCAGCATCGTCTGGTCGAGCCAGAGCACGCCGAGCCTGACCTGGCAGATCAGCCAGGACTCCGCAACCCGCGCGCAGTACATCACCAACGGCAAGCTGACCAACACCAGTGACACCAACCAGCCGCGCCGGATCAACGACAACTGGCCGGTGTTCGGCTTCGCCAACGACTTCGGCACAGTCGGGCGAAGGTCCAGCACCGACTTCGTGATCAGCATCGGTCACGTGCGCGAGCCCGCGGTCAGCTACCTGGGCACCAACCTGGAGCCGTTGTGGAAGAGCTATTACGCCGACTGGCACGCGATGGTCGGCGCGTTCCACAACGACTACCGGGCCGCGGTGCAGCGCGGTGCCGCGCTGGACGCCAAGATCAAGGGGGACGCGACCCGGGCCGGCGGTCCGAAGTACGCCGCGGTCTGTGCGCTGGGTCTGCGTCAGGCCTACGCCGGCACCGAGCTGGTGACCGGTCCGGACGGTAAGCCGTGGGCGTTCCTGAAGGAAATCTCCAGTGATGGCAACGTATCGACGATCGACGTCACCTATCCGTGCATGCCGGTGTTCGTCTATCTCGATCCCCAGTACCTGGGCCTGATCCTGGCCCCGATCCTCAGCTACGTCGAGAACAACAACTACCCCAAGCTGTTTGCCCCGCACGACCTCGGCTCGAGCTATCCGAATGCCTCCGGCCACCTCAACGGCCAGGGCGAGGAGGACATGCCGGTCGAGGAGACGGCCAACATGCTGTTGATGGCCGGGGCCTACCTGTCCAGGATCCCGTCGGTCCAGCGCGGTCCCTACGTCAGCGCGCACTACAAGATCTTCAAGCAGTGGGCCGACTATCTGGTCGAGAACGCGCTCGATCCGGGCAACCAGAACCAGACCGACGACTTCACCGGCTTCATCGCGCACAGCGTCAATCTGGCCTTGAAGGGGATCCTGGCCATCGGAGCGATGGGGCAGATGGCCGGCTATGCCGGCAACTCCGCCGACGCGGCCGCTTACACCGCCACCGCCAAGAGCTACATCAGCCAGTGGGTCGCCAAGGGGACCGACTCCTCCGGCAAGCACCTGAAGTTGGCCTACGATCAGGAAGGCACCTGGAGCCTGAAGTACAACGGCTACCCGGATCGCCTGCTCCACCTGGGACTGATCCCGAGTTCGGTGGCCGCGACCGAGGCGGCCTGGTACCTGACCCGGGTCAACACCTACGGCATCCCGTTGGACATCCGGCACACCTACACCAAGGACGACTGGGAGATGTGGGCCGCCGGTTGGCTCAAGCAGTTCCCGGAGGTCGGCGCCGCGCTGATCGAGGGCGTCTGGTCGACCGCCAACTCCGCCGGCAAGCGGGTACCGATGTCCGACTGGACGGACACGGTGACCCCCAACCCGCCCGGCGGCTTCCAGGCTCGTCCGGTGGTGGGCGGATTCTTCGCCCTGCTGTCCGTGCAGTAGCCCAACCTGGTGGACCCGCCTGGACCCGGTCAGCAGCGCGCTGACCGGGCCCGGTGCGTTGGTGTAGGGCTCACCGGACCGCGGTCTTCCCAAAATGGAGAGTTGTACCTTCCCAGGGGGCAGAACTCTCCAAAATCGGAGCAAGGGTCCGAAACGCTAGTGGGAGTTGATCTTCTTCAACCAGTCGTTGTACTCGGCCAGCCGCTGATCGTCGTCGTCGAACTGCTCGTCGGTCTCAGCGGATTGGGTGCCGCCGACGTGCGCGGCGAAGTTGGCCCGCCGGGCCTGCTCGAGCCAGCCGCCAGGCTCCACGACGGCGTTCTGCCGGTAGATCCAGCCGATTGCGGTCACCACCATGATCACCGCCATGATGCCGTCGCCGCCGAACCACATGATCGCGCCGCCGGTCTGGGTGTCGGTCAGCTGATTGATGTTGGCATCGGGCGGCGGCATCATGTGGATCGCCGTCTTGGTCTGCAGCAGCACGATGCCGGTGAAGGTGTCGACGGCCATCGAGATGGCCAGCATGAACAGCCGGGCCGGCACGCCCAGCCGCCAACGGATCGGCGGATCGCCGATCACCACCGCGAAGAACTGGCAGCCCAACACGAGATAGGTCAGGTGCTCCAGCTGGCCGAGCCAGGTGTAGCGCATGATCTCGTCCATCAGCCCGGTCAGGTGGGTGCCGACGATGACAACGGTGTAGCTGGCCAGGGCGACCGGGGGAGCGGTGAGCAGGCTGATCGTCCGGCCGAGCAGGATTCGCCTTATCCGCTCACGCGATTGGCCCTGCTTGGCCGCAAGGAGCAGGTTGAGCGGGCGGCCGGCCATCAACAGGGCCGGGGCAAGCATGACCAGCATCAGATGCCCGATCATGTGCGCGGTGAACAGGCTCATGTCATAGACCGCGATGCTGGAGTTCGTGGCCAGTCCGCAGACCACCAGACCGGCTGTGAAGGACAGTGTGTAGGGCACCGGCCATGCTTCGCCGCGCCGCCGCAGGCTGAGTACGCCGGTGAGATAGGTCGCGGCCAACAGCAGCAGCACGACGAGGGCGACCGGATCCAGTTGCCAGACGGTCAGCAGGTGCGAGCCGAGCAACGGACCGGACGGCTCGGTGCCGACCCGGTAGAACGATTCGGACAGGTGACCGGAGTGCATGTCACTCATGCCGGTCATGGCCGAGCCCGAGCCGTTGAGGTGATGCAGCACCGCTCCGGCCAGGCCCAGGATCAGCACAGCCGTCAACCCCCAGGCGCCCCAGACCAGGCCGGGAAGTCGTCGTCGAGCGGTGTCGTCAGTCATCGCCATCCATCGTCCCTCACGTGTGCTGTGAGAGTCGGCCCGGGGCGGCGGCCGGTTCCCGGCTGAGACCCGCCTCACGAGCCGGGACCAGGACTCAGACGTTGCGCCGGTACTGGCCGCCGATCTCGAAGAAGGTCTCGGTGACCTGCTCCAGCGAGCAGACCCGGGCCGCGTCCATCAGCACGGCGAACAGGTTCACCCCGCTATCCGAAGGCGCGTGGGCGGCGTCGCGTAGCCGCTGCAGTTGCACGGCGGCCTCGTCGCGGTGGCTGGTCTGGAACTCGCGCAGCCGGGTCAGCTGGGACTGCTTCTCGGCTTCGGTGCCGCGGGCCAGTTCGAGCTTCATCGGTTCGGCGTCGGTCTCGGGCGCCCGGAAGGTGTTGACCCCGATGATCGGCAGCGAACCGTCGTGCTTGCGGTGTTCGTAGAGCATCGACTCGTCCTGGATCCGGCCGCGCTGGTAGCCGGTCTCCATGGCGCCGAGCACCCCGCCGCGTTCGGTGATCCGGTCGAACTCGGTCAGCACCGCCTGCTCGACCAGGTCGGTCAGCTCCTCGACGATGAACGAACCCTGCAGCGGGTTCTCGTTCATCGCCAGGCCCCACTCGCGGTTGATGATCAGCTGGATCGCCAACGCGCGCCGGACCGATTCGGCCGACGGGGTGGTCACGGCCTCGTCGTAGGCGTTGGTGTGCAGGCTGTTGGCGTTGTCATAGATCGCGTTCAGCGCCTGCAGGGTGGTCCGGATGTCGTTGAAGGACATCTCCTGCGCGTGCAGCGAACGGCCCGAGGTCTGCACGTGATACTTCAACTTCTGGGACCGGTCGTTGGCGCCGTACTTGTCCCGCATCGCCACCGCCCAGATCCGCCGGGCCACCCGCCCGAGCACGGTGTACTCGGCATCCATCCCGTTGGAGAAGAAGAAGGACAGGTTCGGGGCGAAGTCGTCGATGTTCATACCTCGAGCCAGATACGACTCGACGTAGGTGAAGCCGTTGGCCAGGGTGAAGGCGAGCTGGCTGATCGGATTGGCGCCGGCCTCGGCGATGTGGTAGCCCGAGATCGACACCGAGTAGAAGTTGCGGACCTTGTTCTCGACGAAGTAGGCGGCAATATCTCCCATCATTCGCAGGGAGAAGTCGGTCGAGAAGATGCAGGTGTTCTGGCCCTGGTCCTCCTTGAGGATGTCGGCCTGCACCGTTCCGCGCACGGTCGACAATGCGTTCGCCCGGATCGTGGCGGCCTCGTCGGCGTCCGGCTCGCGGCCGTTCTTCTCGGTGAACGCGGCCAGTTGCTGATCTATCGCGGTGTTCAAGAAGAAGGCCAGGATGGTCGGGGCCGGCCCGTTGATCGTCATCGACACCGAGGTGTTCGGCTCGCACAGATCGAAACCGGAGTACAACACCTTCATGTCCTCGATGGTCGCGATGGACACCCCGGACGTGCCGACCTTGCCGTAGATGTCGGGCCGTTCGCCCGGGTCGCGGCCGTACAGGGTGACCGAGTCGAACGCGGTCGAGAGCCGGTTGGCCGGCTGGTCCTCCGACAGCAGGTGGAAGCGCCGGTTGGTCCGGAACGCGTCGCCCTCGCCGGCGAACATCCGGGCCGGGTCCTCACCGTCCCGCTTGAATGCGAACACCCCGGCGGTGTAGGGGAATTCGCCGGGTAGGTTCTCGTTCCGCAGGAACCGCAGCAGCTCGCCGTTGTCGGTGTAACGGGGCAGCGCCACCCGGGGAATCTTGTTGCCGGACAAGGTGGTCCGGGTTAGCGGGGTGTGCAGCTCGCGGTCGCGGACCTTGACCACCAGCTCGTCACCGGAGTACTGCGCTCGAGTCGTCGGCCAGGCATCCAGGGCCCTGACCACCGAACGATCCAGCTCGTCTTCAGCGGCAACCGCGGCCGCGGCCAGGTCCTCGCCCGGCACCAGTTCGGACGCCGTGCGGAGCGCATCCCGTGTGCGGACCAGGGCAATCTGCTTCTCGGTAGAGGCGTGGTACGCCCGCACGGTGTCGGCGATCTCGGCCAGGTAGCGGACCCGGTTGGCCGGCACCGGAATGGTCAGGCCGGTGGACGCCTTGACGTCGACCACCGGCAGCAGCCCGGCATCGGCGGTCAAGCCCTTCTCGACCAGCACGTCGCGCAGGTGTTGGTACAGCGCGGTGACGCCGTCGTCGTTGAAGCTGGCCGCCGAGGTGCCGAACACCGGCATGTCCTGCCAGGTCTGGCCGAACGCCTCGCGGTTGCGGACCAGTTGCCGGGCCACATCGCGACGGGCGTCCTCGGAGCCACGCCGTTCGTACTTGTTGATGGCGACCACGTCGGCGAAGTCGAGCATGTCGATCTTCTCCAGCTGCGAGGCCGCACCGAACTCCGCGGTCATGACGTAGAGCGAACAGTCGGTGAGGTTGACGATGGCCGAATCGCCTTGACCGATACCGGGAGTCTCGACGATGACCAGGTCGTAGCCGGCCGCCCGGCAGGCCGCGATCGCGTCCGGCAGCGACGGTGGTACCTCAGAACCGGAGCCGCGGGTGGCCATCGAGCGGAAGTACACCTGGTCCTGGCCCAGGCTGTTCATCCGGATCCGGTCGCCCAGCAGCGCGCCGCCGGCCTTGCGCCGGGTCGGGTCGATCGCCAGGACGGCGATCCGCACCTTGTCCTGCTGGTCGAT
>CAZZZW010000202.1:0-8811 GCA_964658795.1 Phormidium nigroviride PCC 7112 | reverse complement strand
CGTTCCTCGCCGACCCCGACTGGGACCGCCTCGCTGCGCTCGCCGTCGGCGACGTACAGCAGGATCCGGTCGGCCAGCACCTCGACCCGTTCGGCCAGGTCGGCGATCTTGGCCGCCATGATCTCGTTCTGCCCTATGCCGAAACGTAATTCGGCCACCTCGCGGGTCGCGTGCTCGGCGATCAGCTGTTGCGGGGAGCCCTCGGCCACGATCTTGCCGTGATCCATCACCACCAACCGGTCGCACAGCTGCTCGGCCTCGTCCATGTAGTGCGTGGTCAGGACCAGCGTCACGCCCTGGTGCTTGAGCCGATACAGCCGATCCCACAGGATGTGTCGCGCCTGCGGATCGAGCCCGGTGGTCGGCTCGTCCAGCAGCAGGATCTCGGGGTCGTTGATCAACGACCGGGCGATGGTCAGCCGCCGCTTCATGCCGCCGGACAGCGGTTCCACCTTGGCCGAGGCCCGGTCGGTCAGCTGGGCGAAGTCGAGCAACTCGTCGATCTTCGGCCGCAGCGCCGTCTTGGGGATACCGAAATAGCGGCCGTAGATGTAGAGGTTCTCCCAGACGGTCAGCTCGACGTCGAGGTTGTCCAGCTGCGGGACCACGCCCAGCCGGGAGCGGATCCGCGGCCCGTCCGCGGCCGGATCACGGCCGAGGATCCGCAGGGTTCCCGACGTCACCGGTGACACGGTGCCGACCATCCGCATGGTGGAGGACTTGCCGGCGCCGTTCGGCCCGAGAAAGCCGAACGATTCGCCCCGGGCCACATCGAAGTCGATGGCATCGACGGCGGTGAAGTCCTTGAAGGTCTTGGTCAGTCCGCGGGCGTGGATGAGCGGCTCGGCTCCGGTCGTGTCGCTGCTCACCTGAGCGAGGCTACAAGTCGGGTGCGACAACCGCCCCGGAATATCCGCGATCGCGGCTACTTCGAGACACGCCGTACTGCGGTCTTGGCAGTACCACGCAATGTGGAATAGCATCAGCGGTCATGGACAGCACTCAGCTCCTCAAAGGAGTTCTCGATCTGGCGGTACTGGCCGTGCTCAAGGACTCCGATGGCTACGGCTACGACATCGTGCGACGGCTTCGGGCCGGTGGGCTGGACGAGGTCGGCGACGCCTCGGTCTACGGCACGCTGCGACGGTTGTTCCAGGCCGGCTCGTTGACCACCTACGTGGTGCCGAGCGAAGAGGGGCCGCACCGCAAGTACTACGCGCTGAACAAGGCCGGGCACGCCCAACTCGAACTGTCCCGCAAGGTCTGGACCGAGTTCGCCGAATCCATGGACGGACTGCTGAACGGAAAGGTGGCCGCGTGATGACGTCGATGACGACGCTGGAGGTCGAGAGCTACTTCGAAGGCGTGCACCACGCCCTGGCCGACCTTCCCGACGACGTTCGCGATGAGTTGCTGGAAGAGCTGCCCGATCACCTGGCCGAGGTCGCAGCCGAAGAGGGTGGCTCCCTGGTCGACCGGCTCGGGCATCCGAAGGACTACGCGGCCGAGCTGCGAGCCGCAGCCGGTTACGACCTGCGCAAGCCGTTCAGCGAGCCGAATCGCCTGGCCGAGTGGTGGGTTCGAGTCGAAAGGCGGGTCCACGACCTTGACGCCAAGGGGGCTCGCATCGTCGGTTACGAACGAGTGACCGACCTGCTGCGAGCCTTGCGGCCCGGCTGGTGGGTGCTGCGGGGTTGGCTGGTCGCCCAGCTGGTCTGTGGCACGCACGACAGGGCCACCTGGCACGGTTTCGTCCCGGCGGCCGGCGGTGATGCGGTCGTCGGTTTCGTGGTGCTGGTGATTGCCGTCGTCGCCTCGATCTGGCTCGGCAGCCGCAGCATCACCTGGACCGCGTGGCCCCGCCGGATCACCGCGATCGTTAGCATCGGATTGGCGTTCTGGGGCGTCGCGATCCTGGCCAGAAACATCGGCGGGACCGTTTACAGCTACAGCTACAGCGATTCCGGTGACAGCAACCCGCTGGACAGCGTGCAGGACGTCTATGTCTACGACCAGAACGGCAAGCCGGTGTCGAACGCGCGGCTGTACGACCAGAACGGCAACCCGATCCAGCTCGGGACCGGCTACTGCCCGGACGGCACGGTCGGTCCGTACGTGAACAGTGAGACGAGCGGCTGGACCTATCCGATCTGCCCGTCGGCGCCGAATCCGTTCCGGGCTGGTCCGGGTGCGGTGACGGACGGGCCACCGGTCGCGTCGGCCACGCCACCGGCTTCACCAGCCGCGCCCAAGCCGAGTGCCAAGCCGTCAGCCAAGCCGAGTGCTACGCCAACGCGCTAGCGGATCGTCCGTTGCGTAAGGGAAACTCCTCGATCATCTGATGCCGGGCTGGGCCGTGGCCGAGGTGTGACTGGAACAGCGTGATCGAGTCGACCGGCCAGGTCTCGGACTGGAACAACTCGAAGATCCGCAACCACCGCGTCACGTCGATCGGGCGGTTCAGCCGGGCCAAGGTCAGGTGCGGCCGGTACTCGCCGCCTTCGACCTCAACGCCACCGCGGGAACAGGCCGAGCGGACAGTGCCGGCCAGATGGGTCAACCGGCCGACGTCACCGGCCACCCCGGACCAGAGCACTTTGGCCTTTATCGGATTGGGAAATGCGCCGGCACCGGCCAGGCTCAGCTTGAACCCGGCGGCCGCGGCCGCGGTATCACCGAGTCGATCGATCACGTGATCCAGCGCGCGATCGGGCACGTCGGGCAGGAACGCCAGCGTGATGTGCCATTGCTCGCGGCGGGCCCAGCGCAGCGTGGAATCGGTATCGCGACGCGGTTCGACGAAGCGGTCGAGCGCGTCGATGACATCCTCGGGCAGGCGAATCGCCACGAACATTCTCATCGTCGACGAGGGTAGTGGCTAGGTGTTCTGCCCTGAGAGGTTGGGGACGCGGCTGGCTGGCGGTAGGCCGCCGAGTGCGGTGTGGCCGCGGTGGTTGTTGTAGTCGTGGAGCCAGGTAGGGAAAGTGTCGCAGCGTTCGGTGTCGGAGCGGTAGAGGCGGGCGTATGCCCATTCCTCGAGCAGGGTGCGGTTGAACCGCTCCACCTTTCCGTTGGTCTGTGGCCGGTAGGGGCGGGTGCGTTTATGCGTGCTCTGGCCGAGCGCGGCGGCGAAGGTGCGCGAGCGGTAGCAGGAGCCGTTGTCGGTCAGGACACGCTCAACGGTGATGCCGCACTCGCCGAACCAGGCTCGTGCTCGTATCCAGAATGCGGCTGCGGTGTCGCCGGTCTCGTCGGGGAGCAGTTCGGAGTAGGCCAGGCGCGAGTGGTCATCGATCGCGGTGTGCAGGTAGTGGTAGCCGATGATCGGGTTGCGGTGCTTGGTGCGCGGTCCGGGATGGGCGTTGGAGTTCCGGCCGCCGACCGCTCGCCCGAGCATCCGCCAGCCGCCGCCGTCAGGGATTTTGCCGAGTTTCTTGATGTCCACGTGCACCAGTTCGCCGGGCCGATCCCGTTCATAGCGGCGCACGACCCGCCCGGTCGCTCGGTCGAGCCAGGCCAGGCGAGCCAGCCGGTAGCGTGCCAGCACCCGGTGCACCGTCGAGGGATGCAGCCCGAGCAGATAGCCGATCCGCGCTGGCCCCCACCGCCGCAGCACCCGGACCTTGATGATGCGCCGCTCAGTGCGGGTCGGCGTGCGTCGCGGCGAATGGTGTGGCCGTGAGGACTGGTCGGCCATGCCGGCTGGCCCCAAGCGCCGGTAGCGCCCGGCCCACCGTGCCGCTGTGGTTGCTGAGACCTGGAACCGCTCAGCGGCACGTCGCAGCGGCCAGCCATCATCAACGACACAGCGAGCCAGCTCCAAACGCCCGCGCGGAGCGAGCTTGGCATTAGCGTGGGACACGAAGACCTCCAGTGGATGCGTTCCGAGACAGCTCGCACTCCACTCGGAGGTCTTCGTCTTGTCAGCCAGCCACGCCGTCACCAACGTCTGTGGTCAGAACAGCTAGGGCAGCGCGAGTCGCCAGAGTTTCGGCTCGGCCCAGAACGTCCGCCGGCTGCGCGAGCGTTCCCGGGCGATGCCGTCGGTGACGATCTGGGCTGGATCGCAAGCCAGCTGCAACGCCCGTCCCCGAGCGCTACGGGTGCGAAGGCGACCGATCTTGACCTCGGCGAAGACCTCTGACGGACCGACGTGCCGGACGCTGATCGCCCGGACCCGGCCGTCGCACAGCGGCTGGTCGTCCACGACGGCCCGGACCCACCAATCGTGTTCGGGCACCCAGGGCGTGAGCCGGGCGCCGGACACGCAGACCCCGCCGGAATCGTCCTTGATCACACCGACCAGCCGGCTGCGGGCGGTCCGGGCCACCTCAAGCTGCCCGGCCCGGTCGGTAGGCAACCCCAGTGAGGCCAGGTACGGAACGGGGCCGGCCACCACGACGGCCGTGTCGACATGGGACAGCATGTTCGCGCGCTGCATCCGGCTCAACACCAGGTTGAGCCCGGTACCGTCGGGCACCTCGATCACCAGACGATGCTCGGTGACCTGGCGCAGCGCAGTATCGACCTCCGCCGGCGTGGCGGCGGTCCAGATCTCGTCGAATCCGGGCACCGCCACGGCCCGTCCGGAGCCGACGCTCAACAGAGCGAGCAACACGTTCGTTACCCTTTCACTGGCGGTCCGGTCGGCCGCGCCGACAGAGCAGCCAATTTTCGCAGGAGACAGACAGGAGTCTGCAGCATGCCCGCTGTGATCGTGCTCGGTGCCCAATGGGGCGACGAGGGCAAGGGCAAGGCCACCGACCTGCTCGGGGCCCATGTCGACTACGTGGTCAAGTTCAACGGCGGCAACAACGCCGGCCACACCATCGTGATCGACGGCGAGAAGTTCGCGCTGCACCTGCTGCCGTCGGGCATCCTCTCCCAGAACTGTGTGCCGGTCATCGGCAACGGCGTGGTCATCGACCTCGAGGTGCTCTTCGAAGAGATCGAGGGGCTGCAGGCGCGGGGCCGTTCCACCGACCGGCTGGTGGTCTCGTCGAACGCGCACGTGATCCCGCCGTACAACACGACGATCGACAAGGTCACCGAACGCTTCGCCGGCAGCCGCAAGATCGGCACCACCGGCCGTGGCATCGGACCGACCTACGCCGACAAGATGAACCGGGTCGGCATCCGGGTTCAGGACCTCTTCGACGAGCAGATCCTGCGGGACAAGGTCGAGAGCGCGCTGAACCTGAAGAACCAGATCCTGTCCAAGATCTACAACCGCCGGGCCCTGGAGGCTGAGGCGGTCGTGACCGAGTTGCTGTCCTACGCCGACCGGCTACGTCCGATGGTTGCCGATACCGCATTGCTGCTGCATGACGCTTTGGACGCCGGCAAAACGGTGTTGCTGGAGGCCGGCCAGGCGACCATGCTCGATGTCGACCACGGCAATTACCCCTATGTGACCTCGTCATCTGCGACCGCCGGTGGTGCTTGCACCGGTAGCGGGATCCCCCCGACCCGGATCGATCGGGTGGTCGCGATCGTCAAGGCCTATGCGACCCGTGTCGGCGAAGGCCCTTTTCCGACCGAGCTGGTGGACGCCAAGGGCGACGAGCTGCGGGCGGCCGGCGCGGAGTTCGGCACCACGACCGGACGACCCCGCCGCACCGGCTGGTTCGACGCGCCGGTGGCCCGGTTCGCCGCTCGGATCAACGGAGTCACCGACTTCGTACTGACCAAGCTCGACGTACTGACCGGGTTGCCCGAGATCCCACTCTGCGTGGCCTACGAGATCGACGGCGTGCGGCAAGCGGATATGCCCATGACCCAGGCGGAATTTGCCCGCGCGGTGCCGATCTATGAGACCTTCCCCGGTTGGGACGAGGACATCTCCAAGGCTCGGTCGCTGGCCGAACTGCCGTCGAACTGCCGGGACTACGTCGAGGCCGTCGAGTCGATGATCGGCGCGCGCATCTCGGTGATCGGTGTCGGCCCGGACCGCAACGAATCGATCGTGCTGCACGACCTGGTCTAGCCGCACGCCGGAAATGCAGTGGGGGACCGGCACCGCGTCGAACGACCTACAGTCGAATGATGAAGCGCGCCTTGGGGGTCATCACGGTGGCGGCGTTGCTTGCCGCCTGTTCATCCGGGTCCACCTCGACCTCGGCGCCCGGCAGCGGTGCACGCAGTCAACCGGTGTCGAGCAGCGGTGCCTCGCCCTCGATTCCGGGCACAGCGATTCCGACGCCATCTATTCCGACGCCATCGTCCAGCGCGCCGACCAGCGAGACCACCAACGCGGATTGGCCCGAATATCACGGCAATCCGGCACGGGCCGGGGTCAGTTCGGGTATGCCGGCGGCGTCCGGCCGGCTCACGGTGAACCAGATCGAGCTGGACGGACAGGTATATGCCTCGCCGGTCGTGGCTGATGGGATCGTCGTCGTCGCCACCGAGCAGAACGCGGTGTACGGGCTTGATCTGGACGGCAGGCAGAAGTGGCAGGTCACGCTCGGCTCTCCGACGCCACGGTCACAACTACCCTGCGGCAACATCGATCCGCTCGGAATCACCGGAACCCCCATTGTTCGCAACGGAATCGTCTACCTCGTCGCTTCCGTGGGGGAGACCGTGTCGCATCAGCTCTACGCCCTTGACCTCCGAACCGGTGCGACGCGGTGGCATCGCTCGGTTGACCTTCCTGGCGCGGACCCGCAGGCGATGCAGCAGCGGGGTGCCTTGGCCGTCGCTGGTGGTCGGGTGTGGGTGCCGTTCGGCGGTCTGGCCGGGGACTGTGGTGACTACAAGGGCCGGGTCGTCGGCGTGCCGCTGCAGAACGGTGACCCGATCGCCTATACCGTGCCCACCGGGCGGGAGGCTGGTATCTGGACGCCGCCCGGGCCGACGGTGTTCGACGACGAGCTGTACGTGGCGGTCGGCAATGGCGAGTCGACCGGAGCGGAGTACGACTACTCGGACTCGATACTGCGCTTGCACGGTGACCGGCTGATCGATTCCTTCTCGCCGCAGACCTGGGCCTCGGACAATGCCGACGATCTCGACCTGGGCTCGCAGGGCCCGGCGCTGGTGAATCAGCGCTGGATCCTCAGTGCCGGAAAGTCAGGCACCGGCTACGTCCTCGATGCCGCCAAGCTGGGCGGCATCGGTGGGCAGGTGTGGCAGGGCGAGCTGTGCAAGTCCTTCGGCGGTACGGCTGTCCAGAACGACACGGTGTTCGTGCCCTGCACCGATGGGATTCGGGCCGTGCAGATAGGCAATAACGGTGCGGCTACAGTGCGTTGGCACGCCGGCGGTGACGTGGCCGGATCACCGGTGGTCGGTGGTGGCCGGGTCTATGCCCTCGACCAGCAGAACGGCGCGTTGGTGGCGCTCGATCCAGCCAGCGGCACGCAACGGGAGCGGGTTTCGGTCGGTGATGTCAGCCGGTTCGCCACGCCGGCGATCAGCGGCAGCCGGCTGTATGTGCCAACCCTGGCCGGCCTGGCCGTAGTCGATACCCGATGAACATCTGGCCCTGTCGATGAACACTGAAGGAAATGTCCAAAATTAACTATTGACGTGCTAAATCCGGTAAGTGACTATCTCGGCATGAGAAGAGTTGCCGCCATCGCCCTGGCCACCGTGTCGGTCGCCATCGGCCTGTCCACTTCGACCGTGGCCCACGCGGCCACAGCGGATGCGCTCTGCAGCACCACCTTGCAGCAGGGCAGTACCGGGTCCTGCGTCACCGCCCTGCAACAGCGACTCAATCAGTTGGGGGCCGGCCTGACCGTCGACGGTGACTTCGGCCCGGGTACCAAGGATGCCGTGCTCGCCTTTCAGGGCCGGTCCTCGATCGGCTTCGACGGGATCGTCGGCGCGGACACCCGCTCCCACCTGAACTCGCCCGGCTCGGTGAACCTAAACCGGGCTTCGACCGCGACCATCGAGGCCTACATCAAGACGGTCTTCGGTTCCGCCTCCACCACCGCGATCAAGATCGCCAAGTGTGAGAGCAGCGAACGAGAAACGGCAATCAACTACAACACGAACGCCACCTACGACCTCGGCGTGTTCCAGGACAACACCGTGCATGCCGGTAGCAACAAGACCACGTATATCCACAACATGCTCTATTACGCCGACAACGTCCAAGAGGCGCACTCGCTCTACGTCGCAGCCGGCGGCTGGAGTCCGTGGAACTCGTCCAAGTCCTGCTGGGGGTAATGACCATGTACATCAAGCGCATTCTCACCCTGCTCGCCGTGCTGCTGGCCTCGGCCGTGGCGTTCGTCGGGGTCAGTACGGACGCCGACGCGGTGACCAAGCTCAGTCAGTCCCAGGCCGCGTCGCAGCTGTCGGCAGCGGGAATCACCTGGAGTTCCAGCGGCAACTGCACTACTCGCTCGAACGCCCACTGCACTTCCTTCGACCAGATCAACGCCGCGACCGTGCAGGGCGTCATCACCTTGAAGCACGCCAGCGGCTGCGCCATCAACATCACCGGTGGCACCGAGGTCGGCCACGCCAGCGGCACGTACAGCCATTACAACGGTTACAAGGTCGACATCGCCCACAACAGCTGCATCGACAACTACGTGCACAGCGCGTTCACCAAGATCGCCAATCGTGGTGACGGCTACCCGCAGTGGCAGGCATCGTCGGGCAACCTCTACTGCGACGAGGGCACCCACTGGGACGTCACGTATTACAGCTGCGGCTGCTAAGTCACGATTCCGCCGCCTGGGCCGGGTTCGCTCCGGTAGGGTCCGACTCGTTCTGGATCCCGGGAGAGGACCTGGCCCATGTATTCGGCCGACAACAGCGGAGCGGCGACCGGTGTAGTCGTCGTCATCA
>CAZZZW010000201.1:0-8816 GCA_964658795.1 Phormidium nigroviride PCC 7112 | reverse complement strand
TCGGTCAACCCGGAGGGCCTCGCCAACTCATACTTGGCGAGGCCCTCCACCTTTGTCCGGCCCCTTCGTCGCAGCAGTCGCCGCACTCAGGCAGGATGGCCCCATGACGACGGTGTCTGTAGGTATCGGTCCCCTTTCCGAAGCCGACCTGGTTGCGGTGGCCCGGCACGGCGCAGCGGTCCGGCTGACCGAGGAAAGCCTTGCTGAAATTGCCCGTTCTCGGTCGATCGTGGAAGCTTTGGCCGACGACGTCGAGCCGCACTACGGCATCTCCACCGGCTTCGGAGCGCTGGCGACCAAACACATCCCGACCGAACGCCGGGCCCAGTTACAGCGATCGCTGATCCGCTCGCACGCCGCCGGTTCCGGTCCGGCGGTCGAGCGGGAAGTCGTACGCGCGCTGATGTTGCTGCGGTTGTCCACGCTGGCCACCGGCCGGACGGGGGTGCAGGTACGAACCGCACAGACCCTGGCCGCCTTCCTCAACGCCGGCATCACTCCCGTAGTGCGGGAGTTCGGCTCGCTCGGCTGCTCCGGCGACCTGGCCCCGCTCTCGCACGTCGCGCTGGCCCTGATCGGCGAGGGCTTCGTTCACGACGAGACCGGGCAGGAGCGGCCGACGGCCGAGGTCCTGGCCGAACTCGGCATCGAGCCGATCTCCCTGATGGAAAAAGAGGGTCTGGCCCTCATCAACGGCACCGACGGCATGCTTGGACAGCTGTTGCTGGCCTGTTCGGACTTCGAGTTGATGTTGCGCACCGCCGATCTGACCGCGGCCATGTCGATCGAGGCCATGCTCGGCACCAGCCGGGTGTTCGCGGCCGACCTGCAGGCGCTACGACCGCAACCGGGTCAGGCGATCGCGGCCGCGAACATGCGGGCACTGCTAGCCGATTCACCGATCATGGCCTCGCATGCCGGGCCGGATTGCACCTACGTCCAGGATGCGTACTCGATGCGGTGCGCGCCCCAGGTGGCCGGGGCCGGTCGCGACACGCTGGCCCACGCCCGGCTGATCGCCGGGTACGAGTTGCAGTCGGCCGTCGACAACCCGGTGGTGACGTTGGACGGCCGGGTCGAGTCGAACGGCAACTTCCACGGTGCCCCGGTGGCGTATGTCCTTGATTTCCTGGCCATTCCGGCCGCCGACCTGGCCAGCATGTCCGAGCGCCGGACCGACCGGCTGCTTGACGTGGCCCGGTCCCGCGGGTTGCCGGCCTTCCTCACCGATGACGCCGGCGTCGACTCCGGTCACATGATTGCGCAGTACACCCAGGCCGCGATCGTCTCCGAACTCAAGCGGCTGGCGGTGCCGGCCTCGGTCGACTCGATCCCGTCCTCGGCCATGCAAGAGGACCACGTCTCGATGGGCTGGTCGGCCGCCCGCAAGCTGCGCCGCTCGATGGACGGACTGACCCGGGTGCTGGCCGTCGAACTGCTCTCGGCCGCCCGGGCCCTGGACCTGCGCTCGCCGCTGCAGCCCGGACCGGCCACCGGCGCGGTCGTCGCCGCGCTGCGCGAGCAGGTGCCCGGCCCCGGCCCGGACCGGTTCTTGTCCCCGGAGATCGAGGCCACGGTTGAGTTCGTCCGCTCAGGCGCAGCGATCCGGGCCGCCGAAACTGCCCTGTCCACACCCCTGGCCTAGCCAATCTGGACTGTCATAGGAATCGATCGCCATGGCGGTCGATTTCCATGACGGTTGGCTAGACGGCGGTGGAAAACGCCTGATCGCGGAGCGCGTCGAGTTCGGCGGTGAGTTCCTCGACCCGGTTCCAGTCGATCTCGGCGCCGCAGCGCACCAGCCAGTTGGCCAGCATCCGGTGACCGCCCTGGGTCAGGACGGACTCGGGGTGAAACTGCACGCCGTCGATCGGCAGCGTTCGGTGTCGCAGGGCCATCACCACGCCGGACCCGGTCGTACCGGTCACCTCGATCTCGTCCGGCAGCGTGTCGGCCCGGACCGCCAACGAGTGGTATCGGGTGGCGATGAAGGGCTGCGGCAGACCGGCCAGCACACCACCGCCGGAGTGTGTGACCAGGCTGGTCTTGCCGTGCAACAGCTCCGGCGCTCGCTCGACCACGCCGCCGAAGACCGCCCCGATGGCCTGATGGCCCAAGCAGACACCGAACAGCGGCAACTGGACGGCGGCCGCGGCCCGGACCATGTCCATGCTGACGCCGGCCTCGTCCGGAGTGCCTGGGCCGGGGCTGATCAACACCCCGTCGAAGCCGTCCAGGTCGGCCGGGGTGACGGCGTCGTTGCGTCGGACGACAGCCTCCGCCCCCAACTGGCCCAGGTACTGGACCAGGTTGTAGACGAAGCTGTCGTAGTTGTCGACGACCAGGATGCGGGTCACGGGCAGCAGCCTACTGGCTGACGGTCCCGGGGCCGGTGATCGGATTGGCCGGCAGCCGGGGTTCGATGATCGGGAAGATCACGAACAGCAGCAACGCGCACACCGCGGCCACCAACACCAAGGCCTGTAATACCCGCACCGCGGCCGGGCCGGGCAGATGACGCCAGATCCATCCGTACATGACTAGATCGTCCCTCCGGATAGTTCTCTGGGCAGCGCCGAGCCCTTGACCGCAACCGATCGGGTCAGCTCCGCGTGCACGACCATCCGCTGGTTGGCGGTGTACTTCGGATGGCAGGTGGTCATCGTCAGCATCGCCTTGGTCGGCGTCTCACCGGGATGATCGGGCACCGGCGCAACGACCTGCACCGCACTGGGCGAGACGATCTCACGCCCGGGCACGCCCTGGGCGTCGGTGGCCGCCAGCGAGGCGGTGATGGCATCGCTGCGGGCCGAGCCGGACAACTTGATCGCGGCCTGGTACTGCGCCTGCGACCCCAGGACGGTGTAGATGTACCAGTTGTCCGCGGTCTGCACGACGATCTTGTCGCCCGGTACCAACTGGTCCAGGTTCAGGAACGGTTCACCCTTACCGACCCGGTGGCCGGCCATGGCGAAGTTGCCGATCTGTCCGGGCACTTGGCTCGAGGTGTAGTGGCCCGGTCCCTTGTCCAGGTCGCCGTCGTCGGTGCCTTCGATGACGGTCTTGGCGTAGTCCTTGCCGAAGGCGGGAATGTAGAGGTTGGCGAAACCCTGACCGGCCGGCAGCACCACCTGCTTGCCGGCGGGCAGGTTGAGCCGGTCCTCGCCGTGCAGCGGGTCCTGGCCCTTGCTCCAGGCCTGCTCCAGCTTCTGCTGGGCCTGGTGTTGCTTGCGGTCGGCGAAGATGTTGGACACCCAGACCTCGTAGGCCGCGAACAGGACCAGCACCAGGCCGAGCGTGATCAGCAGCTCGCCGGTGCCGAACACGATCCGGCGCACGGTCTCACGGGCCGACGACGGCGGCTGCTGGCGACGTGCCGGGCTTGGGTCGGGCACGGGCGCGTCGGCGGCGGCGGCGGCGGTCCGGCCGTCATCCCATAGTTGATCGATCGCCCCCGGTGGAGCGGAGGCGTCGTCGGAGAAGTCCCAGCCGCCCCGGGTCTTGTCGCTCATCAGCTCATTCCTCGTGTACGCCGATCCGGATTCAGCCGCCGCTGTTGGCGTAGCTGAGGGAAACCGGGGAGTCGTAGGCCGGGACGCTGATCTTGTCCTGATCGTTCAGGTCGTAACCGAGTCCGTACGTCTGCGCATCCTTGCGGTACTGCGTCAAATCCATCGACCGATCCAACGCCTTCCGCATGGAATCCGCCGGACCGATTGCGGCAATGCTAAACGGCGGTGAAAAGACGCGCCCGTTCAGCAGCAGCACGCTGCCCACACAGCGGATCGCGCTGGTCTGGACCAGGCGCTGGCCCATCACCGAGATGGCCTCGGCACCGCCGGACCACAGCGAGTTGATAGCGGCCTGCATGTCGGACTGGTGCACCACGATCGCGTTGGCCACGTCCGGGTCGGTCGGCTGCGTGGCCGGGTGAGCGTCGTCCAGGGTCAGCGTGATGCCGGGCCCGGCCACAGCCACCAGACCGGCGGGCTGTTTCAGCGGTGCGGCCGCGGCATTGATGCCGGCGATGGTGGCATCGGACTGGGCCAGCCGGTTGGTCTCGCCGGCGACCGAGTTCTGGAGCTGGGACAACTGAGCGTTGTCGGCAGCGACCCGGCTCTCGGCCTGCCGGATCAGATCGGTGACATTGGTGCGGCCGGCCGAGCGCAGGTCGGTACCGCGGGCCGTGTGGGCGGTCGTGGCCGCCAGCAGGCCGGCCGCCAGCGCCACCACGGGCACCAGGTACTGCCAGATCGTGCGATGCCGGGCATGGATGGAACCGCGCTTGAGCAGCGACGCCCGAGCACCCCGACTGGCATGACTGGTCCCGCTCGACAGTTGTCCCAACTCCTTCAGCTGCACGTCCTTGGGCTTTGCTGTGCGCCCTGGACGTGATAACGCTAGATACGACGATTACGCTAACGTGCACCGTTGCCAGCCGGCTGCCGCCACTGCCAGAAGCAGGATGGTCCGGCTACCTAAGGAGAAGCGCAGTGCCGAAGTCCAAGGTCCGTAAGAAGACCAGCTACTCGCCGTCGCCGGCATCGGTGTCCGGTTCCGCTGCTGGCGGCGCGATGTCGAAGCCGAGCCCACGCTGGTATCCGGGGGTGATGGCCGCGTTCCTGATCATCGGCCTCGCCTGGATCGTCGTGTACTACATGGCGGGCGAGAACGTCTGGCTGATGAAGAGCATCGGCAGCTGGAACTTCGCTGTCGGATTCGGCTTCCTGGTGGTCGGGCTCGGCCTGGCCGTGCGCTGGAAATAGCCGCAATTCCAGGGCCATGGCGCCTGGGTGGAAGTTATCCACAGCTTCTTCCACCGCTGTGATTACACGCGTGTAATTATCCCCAGATCCGTCCACAGGTGTGGATGGATCAGCCGCCGTTGCTGTGCTGCACGGTCGTCGGTGGATGCGTGTCCAGATAGTGCGCCCGCACCCCGGTGGCGGCGAGCAGCACCACGAGCAGCGCGACCAGTCCGGCGACCTGGATCCGGACGTCAGGCAGTTGGTAGGCCTTGCGGAGGTTCCAGGCCAGCAGTGCCAGCGAGGCCAGGCCACCGACGATGAAGCCGCCGACATGGCCCCAGATAGAGATGCCCGACACGGAGAACGTGAAGATGAAGTTGATGCCGACCACGATCCACACCTGAGTGGCCGGCGTCCCGGTTCGCTTGGACACCACCAGCAGCGCGGCGAACAGTCCGAAGATGGCCCCGGACGCGCCCGCCGAGGCACCGAGCGGGTTCTGGAACAGCAGGCAGAGCACCGAGCCGCCGAGACCGCCCAGCACGTAGACGGCCGAGTACCGCCACCAGCCGAACGCGCGTTCCAAGGCCGGCCCGATCACGTAGAGCGCGTACATGTTGAACAGGATGTGCAGCGGACCGTAGTGCACGAACATCGACGTGATCAGCCGGTAGTAGTCGTGGTTGACGGCCACGTAGTACGGCACCAACTCCAGGCGTACCTGGGTCGAACCGTTGTTCTGCACGAAGTTGGCCCCGGGCCCGATCGCGGTCAGCACGTAGACCAGCACGTTGATCGCTATCAGGCCGTAGGTCACGTACGGAACGGCATCGGCGTTGTGGACCGCTCCGACGATCGTGCGGGACCGGCGGACCGAGGACAGGCCGGCCTTGACGTCGTCCGGGCACTGGAAGCCCACCGAGGCGGCCCGTTGACATTCCGGGCAGATCGGCCGGTTGCACCGGACGCACCGCACGCCGGTGAGCCGATCCGGATGCCGGTAACAACCGGCGAAACCATAGTTCGGATCGGGACCGGCGGGCGGTGGCGTCGGCTGCATGTCAGCTCAACGAATCAAGATTGACTTGAGTTCGATTAGCGATTAACCGCGTCCGCTACCAGGTCTCGACGGAGTTGATCACGACGTCCTCGACCGGACGGTCGCCGGCACCGGTGCGGGTGGTACCGATCGAGTCGACGACCGCACGGCTCTCGGCGTCGGCCACCTCGCCGAAGATGGTGTGCTTGAAGTTCAGGTGCGGGGTCTTGACCGTCGTGATGAAGAACTGGCTGCCGTTGGTGTTCGGCCCGGCGTTCGCCATCGCGAACAGGTACGGACGGTCGAAGCTCAGCTCCGGGTGGAACTCGTCGGCGAAGTTGTAGCCCGGGCCGCCGGTGCCGCGGCCGAGCGGGTCGCCGCCCTGGATCATGAAGTTGTCGATGACCCGGTGGAAGATCGTGCCGTCGTAGAGCGGCTTGGTCGTCTTCTCGCGGGTCTTCGGGTCGGTCCACTCGCGGGCGCCGGTGGCCAGCTCGACGAAGTTGGCGACCGTCTTCGGGGCGTGGTTACCGAACAGGTTGACCTTGATGTCGCCGGCCGAGGTGTGCAGGGTGACACCTTGGGTGGCGCTGGATGCTTGGGTACCTTCAGACACAGCAAATCTCCTCTTGGGTTGTTTTCTCAGCGCACGCCGTCCGATCAGGTGATCCGCGGCGCGATCTCCGTGGCCAAGTTTTCAGCATTGAGCGCCGGGTAGGGCTGGCGGGTCCGGACGGTGACCACCCGCAGGCCTTTGGCGAACACACACTGCCAGGTTTGGGTGCCCTGCAGCTCGGTCTGGAATGTCACCGAGCCGGCCCCGATGCCCGCGTTCGACTGCACCTCCGGGTGGCCCTTGGCCGACAACACCATCGCGTTGTAGGCCTCGGTCGCGGTCTTGAACGAATTGATGCTGACCTCGCCGACGATCACCGATGAGTCGTACTGGAAGTAGAACCGGCAGCCGACGGGCTTGCTCTGCAACACGGTCACCCGACCGACCCGATCACCCTCGAGGTCGGCGAAGTCCTGGCTGGAGATGTAGGGACAGGTGCCGTCGACCTCGGCGACCCCGTTCGGTGGCGTCAGGCTCGGCCGGGGTGTGGTCAGGATGGTGCTGCGCGGGGCGGCCGACGATTCCTCGCCGCCACCGGCCAGGCCGGCCGGCCCACTGCTCGGCGTGCTGCTCGGGCTCGGTGGCGTCGACGAGGCGGTCGAGGACGTGCCGGTGCACGCGGTCAGCAACGTGATCGCGGCCAGGCCGAGCAGGAACCTGTTCACCGGGGCCGCCCGGCCGCTACCTCAGCCGCCTGGACCGCCAGGGCATCATCCAGCGGTTCGAGTTGATCGGATTCACCCTTACGCGACAAGGCCCTTCGTAACAGCTCGTCGGCAAAGCCCGGGCTCTTGGCCAACACCGGGCCGTGCAGGTACGTGCCGAAGACGTTGTTGTGCACCGCTCCTTCGGAGAGGTCAAGACCGTTGTTCCCCCGTCCGGACAAGGTCTTTCCCAATTGAACGACACCCGGTCCCAGCGTGGTCAGGCCGCTGTGGTTCTCGAACCCGACCAACCGGCCCCACGGACTGTCCACGTAGTTGTTGCCGATCATCCGGGTGTCCGACCCCTTGGTGACCACGTCCAGCACGCCGACTCCAGGGATGGATACCCCGTCCTTGGTGAGGAATTCATGACCGAGCATCTGGTACGTACCACAGATCGTCAGCATCACCACACCGTCGGCGGCCATGCTGCGCAAGGTCGCGGCCCGCGCGACGAAGTCCGCGCCGATGTCGCCCTGAGCCGCATCCTGTCCGCCGCCGCCGAGCACGATGTCGGCATCGTTGGGCAGCGGATCTCCCAGGTTTATCGGGACGATCTCAACCGGAAGGCCTCGCCACTGCAACCGCTTGCGCAGCACCAGCACGTTGCCGGTGTCGCCGTAGATGTTCATCTCCTGCGGGTACAGGTGGATCAACTTCATGCCGCACGCTCCTGCAGGATCCGGTGCAAGGCCCACATCGCGGTGTAGGTCGAGAAGATCACCACCGTCTGACCGGGCTGGACCCGGGCCACCGCCACGTCAACCGCACGGGCCAGGTCCGGCTCTACGGTCTCGGTGGTCAGCTCGTCGTAACGCAGCCGCAGCGCCATGTCGGTGGCCCGGGTCCCGGACGTCACCAGCGCACCGGATTTACCTTGTAAAGATGCGGAATACTCAACATCCCAGAGCCAGGACATGTCCCGGCCGTCGGCGTAGTCGTCGTTGATCGCGATCACCGTCACGGCTGGTTCCAGGGCCGCGACGGTGCGCAGGGACTGGCGGAAACCGGCTGGGTTCTTCACCAACTGCAACTGGACGCGACGACCTCGGATGTCGAAGGACTGGCCGCGGCCGAAGGCGGGCTCGACCTTGCGCAGCCCGGTCGCGATCTCGTCCGGCACCAGCCCGAACGTCAGCGCGAGGGCCGCCGCCCCGGCCGCGTTCTGCGCGTTGTGGGCACCCTCGGCCTTGAGTTCGAGCGATTCGGTTCGGCCTTGGATATCCAGGGTGATCTGCGTCGTCACGCCAAGGTCGACGGCCTGCAGTTCGGCGTCGGCCGGTTGATCGGACAGCCGTACCGGGCCGCCGTACATCTCTTCGTCGGTCGGGAACAGCTCGCGCAAGACAGGGGAAACTCCGAACCAGCTGACCTTGGCCCTGGTTGCGGTGGCCAGCCGGGACAGCCGCGGATCGTCGCGGTTCAGGACCACGTAGCCGCTGGTCACGGCCGCGACCTTACCCAGCAACTGGGCGGTGGTGTCGATCTCGCCGAACCGGTCGAGTTGGTCCCGCAGGACGTTGAGCAGCAACAAGCGCTCCGGCGGGTAGACCTGGGCGAAGCGCACCGCGTGGGCCTCGTCCAGCTCGAACACTGCGACTTGGGCATCGGTGCGGCCGGTCCAGCCGGCGTGGCTGACCACGCTGGTGATGCAGCCTCGGACGAAGTTGCCGCCGGTGTCGTTGGTCAGCACCCGGTATCGTTCGGCC
>CAZZZW010000200.1:0-8822 GCA_964658795.1 Phormidium nigroviride PCC 7112 | reverse complement strand
TTCCACCACCTGGTGAGCGAACGAACTACTTGGTGGCGTCGAGCACCTGGGTGGCGGTCAGTGCGGAGGTCCCGGTGCCGGCGACCAGCACTTTGTCGCCCGACTTCACCGCGCTGATGCTGGCGGTCGCGCCCTTGCCGGCCGCCCGGCTGTGCACCTTGGTCGAGCTGTTCACCGTGTAGGTCTGGCTCACGTTGTCGGCCGCCTTGACCGTGATGGCGGTCGAGGACACTGCGGTGACCGTGCCCCGGATCGCGTCGTGGGTGACGTAGGTCGTGGAGCCCTTACCGTCCCGGGTGACCCAGGTGGCGTGCAGTGCGCGCTTGAGTACGTCCCGGCCGGCGTGCTTGCCATGCGCCTTGGCCGTCGAGCCCGTGGTTGCACTGGACGAACTCGACGGGCTGGCCGAACTCGAGCTACCCGAGGCGGCCAACGCGGCGGTACCGGCGCCGAGCACGACCGCAGCGGCGGAACCGGCGATGACGATCTTCTTCAACATGTCCTGGTATCTCCTTGTCGGTGGCTGAACAGGTTCCAGACTGCGCGGCCGAGATTCAGCCCGGGACAAGGAAGTGTCAGGGTTGTGTTCGGGCCGGCTGGGTAAGGTCGATGAAATGCAGCTGCGCGCGGAACGGCTGGTCGATATCGACCCGATTGCCCTGTATCGCATCCTGAAACTGCGGGTCGACGTGTTCGTGGTGGAACAGGATTGTGCTTACCCCGAACTGGACGGCCGGGACGCCGAGCCGCATGCCATCCAGCTGTGGGCCGAGGAGGACGGCTCGGTGCTGGCCACCCTGCGGCTGCTGCGCGACGACGACCAGACGCGCCGGATCGGCCGGGTGGCCACTGCCGTCGAGGCCCGCTCCCGGGGTCTCGCCCGCCTGCTGATGGACGAGGCGCTGCGACTGGCCGAGGGGTCGGACGTGGTGCTGGATGCCCAGTCGCAGCTGGAGGCTTGGTACGGCCGGTTCGGCTTCGAGCGTTCGGGCCCGGAGTTCGTCGAGGACGACATTCCGCACGTGCCGATGCACCGCCGAGCGCTCCGGGACTGACGAATGGCCGGCCAGGGCACGAGTGGCCGGCTATTCCTAACTACTCGTGGCGAGAGCGGCCACGCGTGCGGTCCGGTCCGAGGTCGGCGCGTGCAGCTGTGCGCGCAGGAAGGCGCCCAGTTCGTCGACGGCCTGCTGGGCATCGACCAGCACGCCGGCCATCACATGACCCACGTGCCAGAGCCGGGGCAGTTCGGTCAACCGCACCTCGACGCCGGCCCGGCGCAGATTGCCGCCGAACTCGGCCACCTGCGGATAGAGCACCTCTCGCCGGTTCACCTGGATCAGCGTCGGGGGCAGGGCCGACAGCTCACCGCGACCGGGGGCGTAGCCGACGTCGCCCGGATCGCCGGGGCCCAGGTAGTGGGTCGCCGACAGCCGGCCCCACTTCTCCCGGACCACCAGGTCCCGACGCCGACCCGTCGGCGTGGCGGCCGGGTCGACCCAGGGTGAGATCAGGCCCAGCGCAGCGGGTGAAACTCCGCCGGCATCGATCAGTCTGCGCGCGGCGGCCACCGCCAGTCCGCCGCCGGCCGAGTCGCCGCTGATCGCGAATCGCTCGTAGTCACCGGCCACTTCGAGACAGGCCGCGACGGCATCCTCCAGCGCGGCCGGGTAGGGATGCTCGGGCGCGAGCCGGTAGTCGGGCAGGTAGACCACGGCACCGCTGGCCTGGGCCATGTAGGCCGCCAGCGCCCGATGGCTACGCGGCGAGCCGACGGTGTAGGCGCCACCATGCAGGTGCACGATCGCGGTGGACCGATCGGTCGCCCCCACCGTCACCCGGAGCGCCGGCCGGCCGTTGAGAGTGACCTTGCGGGCAATCGTGCCTCGGGGTTCCGGCAGAGTTTTGGCAGCCAGATCAAGCCATTTGCGTTGCCAGGTTATCGGCAGCGGGCCGCCGAGACCCGGTCGTTGCCCGAGGTAGGAGGTGGTGGCCACCAGCCAGAACGGCAGCCCTCGACCACTCATCGGGTCGCCACCTTCTTCTTCGGCACCTGGCTTCGCGTGACCCGCGCCACCACGTTCTGGTAGCGCCAGCCCAGGATCATCTGGAAGAGATTGAGGAACTTGGCGTCGGCGCCGACGATCACCCGTCCCTTGTCGGCCAGCACCGCGTTGACGATGATCTCGGCCGCCCGCTCCGGCGACATCTTGGCCAGCTTGCGGTCGAAGTACTCGGCCAACGCGGCCTGGTCCTCACCGGCAGCGACCCGAGCGTTGCGGGCGATGGCCGTCTTGATCCCGCCCGGATGCACGCTCGTCACCTGCACCGGCAGTTTGGCCGCGATCATCTCCTGCCGCAGTGACTCGGTGAACCCGCGAACGGCGAACTTGGCCGCGTTGTAGGCGCTCTGGCCCGGGATGCCGAGCAGCCCGAACAGGCTGGACAGGTTGACGATGTGCCCGTCCCGGCTGCGAATCAGGTACGGCAGGAACTCCTTGGTCCCGTTCACCACACCCCAGAAGTCGATGTCGACGATCCATTCCATGTCGTCGTAGGTCATATCGGTGACCGAACCGGTCAGGGCGACACCGGCGTTGTTGATGATCACGTTGACCTGGCCGAACTCCTCGGCCACCGATGCCGCGTAGGCGGCCATCGCCGCGCGGTCGCGGACGTCGAGCTTGTCGCTTCGGACCTTGGCCGCACCGAGCATGGCCACCGTCTCGGCCAGGCCGGTGTCATCCACGTCCGACAGGGCCAGCCGGGCACCCTTGCCGGCCAGGTTCAGCGCCAGCGCCCGGCCGATGCCGGAGCCGGCCCCGGTGATGACGACCACCTTGTCGGTGAAGGACTTCATGCCTGTGCTCCCTTGGTGTCGGTCAGTACCTGAGCCGGTGCCCGATCGGCCACGGCGGTGCTGCGGTAGGCGGCCAGGTCGAAGGACCGGGTCAGCTGCCGGAACTTGTAGGTGGTCCGGGGCCAGAGCGTCACGTTGCGCCCGTGATCGTCGAGGTACCAGCTCTGGCAACCGCCGGAGTTCCACACCGTGCGGCGCATCCGACGCTGGAGGTCATCGTTGAATTTCCTTTGCTTGGAAGGCAGAACCTCGACGCTGCCCAAGCCGTACTTCTTCATCGTCCGGACCGCGTCAACCAGGTAGGAGACCTGCGACTCGATCATGTAGACCATCGAGGAGTGGCCGAGGCCGGTGTTCGGGCCGACCAGGAAGAACAGGTTCGGGAAGCCCGCCACCGTCGCCCCCTTGTAGGCCTGGATGCCATGCTCACGCCACGCATCGCTCAGCGTCTGTCCGGAATCACCTTTGACCTGCTGGGCGATCGGCAGTTCGGTCGGCATGAACCCGGTGCACACCACCAAGGCGTCGATGGGGTGTTCGGTCCCATCGGTGGTGACCACCCCGTGCTCGGTGACCTGCTTGATCTTGTCGGTGATCAGCTCGACGTTGTCCCGGGCCAGCGCCGGGTACCAGTCATTGGAGATCAGCACGCGTTTGCAGCCCAGGGCGAAGTGCGGCGTCACCTTGGCCCGCAGCTCCGGGTCCTTGATCGACCGGTCGATATTGGCGATCGCCGCCTTGCTGGCGATCTTGCCGATGCCCGGGAAGGCGATGAACATCGGCACCGTCGCCTCCCGCAGGAAGTACACCAGGTTGCGAACACTCCGTTGGATCAGGGGGATGCGCCGCATGAGTTGCTTCTGCCAGGGCTTGTAGGGGCGATCCCGCCGCGGCATGACCCACGGCGCGGTGCGCTGGTAGACGTCCAGGTGACTGACCTGCTTGGCGATCTCGGGCACGATCTGGATGGCGGAGGCGCCGGTGCCGATTACGGCGACCCGCTTACCGGTCAGGTCGACCTCGTGATTCCACTGCGCGGAATGGAAGATCTGTCCGCCGAAGGAATCGATGCCCTCGATATCAGGCATCTTCGGGTCCGAGAGCGCCCCGGCCGCGGCCACCATCACGTTCGCGGTGATCGGCCCGGCCGAGGTCTCGATCCGCCACCGCTCGGCCTCGCTGTCCCAGGCCGCGGACTCGAACGTCACGTTGAAACGGAACCGGTCCAGCACGTGTGCCCGGTCGGCCACGTCGCGCAGGTACTGCTGGATCTGTGGCTGGCGAGAGAAGGAGTGTGACCAGTTCGGGTTCAAGGCGAAGGAGAACGAGTAGAGCTGGGAGGGGACGTCGCAGGCCGCTCCGGGGTAGGTGTTGTCACGCCAGGTGCCGCCGACCTCGGCGCCCCGGTCGACACACAAGAAGTCGAACTCGCCGGACTCCTGCAGCTTGATGGCAGCCCCGAGACCGCCGAACCCGGCCCCGACGATGAACACGTTCACGTGGGACGGCAGAGCAGGCTGGATCGTCATGCAAACAGGTTAGGAGCTAATTGAATTGCAGTCAATAGGCGCAGCTTAGGATGTCCCCATGACAGCGGCCAAGCGGATCCGGCTCAGTCCGGAGGCACGCCGCGAACAGCTGCTGGAGCTCGGCGTCCAGATGCTCACCACCCGCACCTTGGACGAGCTGTCGGTCGAGGCGCTCGCCGAGCAGGCCGGCATCTCCCGGGGCCTGCTGTTCCACTACTTCCGTAACAAACAGGACTTTCACCGGGCTGTCGTGCAGCGGGCCGCGGATGACCTGCTCGAGACCACCGCACCCGATCCGAGCCTCGCCCCGATCCCCCAGCTGATGCAGTCGCTCGAGCACTACGTGGACTACGTCACGACCAACTATCGGGCCTACATCTCCCTGGTCCGGGGCGCGGCCAGCGGAGACGACACGCTGCGCGAGATCTTCGATCACACCCGCGCCGTGCTGACCCAGCGGATCACCGACAACCTGCACGTCTTCGACCGGACGGACGGGGCGACCGAACGGCTGCTGGCCCGCGGTTGGTCGGCCCTGGTGGAGGAGATCGTCATCGCCTGGGTGCCCGAACGTCAGATCACCAAGGAGGAGCTGTTGTCAGTGCTCACCGCAACGCTGCCGGCGATGCTCGGCGTCCGGGTCTGAGATGGACGTCGACCGGTTCCTGGAGGAACTGCACGGGCACGGCGTCGCTTTGGCCCGATCGGCCGACCACACCTCGATGGAGACACCCATTCCATCCTGTCCGGGGTGGACGGTCGGTCGGCTCCTGGGTCACCTGGCCAAGGTGCAGCGGTGGTCGGCCCACGCCGTCCGCACCGGCTCGCCCGAGGGCTTCGAGTTCCAGCGTCCCGAGCCGGATCGGCTGATCTCCTACTTCCTGTCCGGACTGGACGAGTTGGTGGCCGCGATCGGCGAGGCACCGGAGGACCGGCCGATCTGGACGCTCTGGCCGGTTCGCTCGCCCCGGCTGTACTGGGCCCGCCGACAGGCGCACGAGGTGGCGATCCACCGGGTCGACATCGAATTGGCCGTCGGTTACGGGGTGTCGGAGTTCGAACCAGACTTTGCCGCAGACGGCATCGACGAACTACTGATGGGCCTGCTGCCGCTGGGGGCGACCGCCCCCGCGGCTCGTAGCGTCGTCGTCGAACCGCTAGACCGAAACGTGTCCTGGACGGTCCAGGTCGGGCCGGCCGGGGTGGAGGCCCGCCGCGAGGCGAGCCCCCAGGCCGACCTCAGCCTGTTCGGGCTCTCGTCCGAGCTCTACCGCTGGGTGTGGAACCGGGCCGGTGACGACGAGGTGTCACTGCGAGGTGACGTCCTCGTCGCCGACTGGTGGCGCCAGATCGCCACCGTCGGAACCCGGCCCGACGCCGGCTGAGGTCGGGTCAGTGCTTGAGCACGACCGTCACCCGGCTGGCCTTGCTGGACAGCGAAACCGTGCCTGTTGCCTGATCCACGTGACCGCCGCTGGCCCAGGCGATGTTCTTCACGAAGGCCGGTAGCTGGAAGAGCACCGGCCCGCTCGGGTGTCCGCTCACGCTCAACGTGATGCGCTTTCCCTTGCTGGTGATGGTGATGGCCACCGTCTTGCCCTTGCCGACCGGGAAATTCTTGACCTGGATCGGCTTGGTCGAGTGCAGCCAGCTGCTCGGCACGCCGCGCCCGACGATCAGGCTGCCATCGGACTTCTGCGCCACCAGCGAGTCCAGCAGCACCAGGTTGGCGTCGGCGGCACCCCACGCGTGCGGCGAGGCGCCGGCGCCGGCCGAGGGGTGGTTACCGAGCCACGGGCTGTCGGTCACCGGTGCCGCCACGCTCTCCCACCACGAGTTCGGGCCACCCTGGGCGTTGGCGATCATGAACTGGTAGTTGAGAATTCCCTGGTCCCGATGGGCATTACTGGCCAGGCCCCACTCGCCGTAGCCGGCGTTGTAACCGGTCGTGTAGTCGGTGTCGCCGTAACCTCCGAGGGTGTTCGGCGGCAGGACGCCCTGGAGCCGGCCGAAGCCGTAGTCGTAGGTGGCATCGATCTGGGTGTAGCCCGGGCCGCTGATGTCGGCTCCGAACAGGTAACCGTCCCATGCCCAGCGGCCGAAGAGGAACGGCGCACCCCAGTTGGCATCCTTGGGGTTGGAGCAGCGGTTGGCATCGTTGGGCTCGACCATCGAACAGGGCAGGTAGTCGATGTTGTACTTGGTCATCGTCGCCGTCAACGTGGCGTTGACCGCCTTGAGCAACGAAGCGTATTCACTGTGCGCCCAGCTGTATTCGGTCTTGTCGCCAACCTGCTGGGCCAACCACTGGTAGGCGGCCAGGCCCATCAGTGCCGAGTAGTTGTCGATCGTCCAGTAGCCATTGGCGTCGATGTCCGGGGTGTTCTCCATGATGCCGCCGGGGCCGGTACGAGCCGCAGCGATGGCGTGCGCACTGTCCTTGATGCTGGGCTGCAGCGCGTCACCGTTCGGTCCGGGCGTGTTGAAGTTTGCCTTGACCGAAGCCAGATCACCCGTCTTCTGCAGGTAGATCGCCCACGGCCAGGCGTACTTCCAGATTCCGTCGTCGTACTGGGCCTGGGTGCCGACGACCTCACGGAGCCGGAGGAGCAGGTCGACCGCGCTGGTGGTCCCGTCGGTCTTGTAGCCCTGGGTCAACATGTTGGCCAGGATGCCGACGACGTCGTGCGAGTACTCCTTGTCGTAGCCGTTGACTCCGGTCTTCAGCTCGTCGCCGCCCCGGGTGAGCTGGGTGTTGATGTAACCGGCCTTATAGGCATTGATCAAACTCTGATCCGGCAGCGACGTGATCTCGGCCAACCTACCGAGCTGGGCGTTCCAGTACGTGCGCATGTGCCGGTAGTGCTGGTCGAAGCCACCGGCGTGCTGCAGCTGGGCGTTGCTGGGATAGGCGAAGTTGGCCCCGAACTCATCGGAGAACACGGCGTAATCGTGATCGACGCTCTGGTGCGGCCGGACGGCGTTGCCGGCCCGATTGAGCGGAACCAGGTTGTCGCTGGCCTGCGGATCGACGCTGATCGTCTTCCGACCGGTGTTGGTGATGTGTACCCGGCTGTAGACGACGACGAACTCGTGGCCGTTCACCCTTACGTCATCGGCGAAATTGGTGATGCTCAGCTGAGCGTCACCCTTGCTGAAGCTGCTGATCAGGGCCGGCAGATAGCCATCGGCGTTCTTCCAGCTGGTCAGGCTGCCGTCGTAGACGCCGTAGCCATAGGTCTGTCCGGTGTTCTTGACGACGAAGCTGCCGGACAGACAGCCGACGACCGCCTGTTCATTGCCACTCCAGCCGATCGCGGCCGCAGCGGTGCCTTGGGCGTACTCGGTAGTGGTCGAGGTTCCACATGCCGGTGGCGGGTTCGTTGCTGTCGCGGCCGTCGTACTGGCCAGCAACGCGGCGGTGGTTCCAGTCGCGGCCAGAACGGCAACGAGTTTCGTCTTTGCGCGCATAGGTTTTCGGCTCCGGGGTCGACTGGCTGCCTGGGGTTGAGGTCAGCCGGACGCGCACAGCGATCGTCGCCGAGTCAGGATGGGTTGACCGAGGGCGAGTCCGTTCCCACTAGATTCCCCTTCGCAGGGAAAGTCAATGGTGGTCCGTGTTAGCTATCGGATTCGTGCTGGCTAGCGGGTCGGCCAGGTGCGGAAGTTCAGGAACGATCGGCTCGGCGTGGGGCCACGCTGACCTTGGTACCTGGACCCGTACCGTTCGCTGCCGTAGGGGTGCTCAGCCGGCGAAGACAGTTTGAAGACGCAGAGCTGACCGATCTTCATGCCGGGCCAGAGCGTGATCGGCAGGTTGGCCACGTTGGACAGCTCGAGGGTGATGTGGCCGGAGAAGCCCGGGTCGATGAAGCCCGCCGTGGCGTGCGTGATCAGGCCCAGGCGCCCGAGCGAGGACTTGCCTTCGAGGCGGCTGGCCAGGTGGATCGGCAGCGTGATGATCTCCAGGGTCGAGCCGAGCACGAACTCACCCGGGTGCAGCACGAACGGGTCGCCGTCGCCGATCTCGACCTGGCTGGTCAGGTCGTCCTGCTGCTGCGCCGGGTCGATGTGGGTGTAGCGCTGGTTGTTGAACACCCGGAAGAACCGGTCAAGCCGGACGTCGACCGAGGACGGCTGGACCAGATCGGGCTCCCACGGGTCCAGCTTGAGCCCGCCGGCCTCGACCTCGGCCCGAATGTCACGATCGCTGAGCAGCATGGCGCGAGATTACCGAACTGCTCCGCCGCTACTCGCCTCCGCTACGATGTTGGAGCCTCGGATGCCTCGACGGGTCCGTGCGCGGGTGTAGCTCAATGGCAGAGTTTCTGCTTCCCAAGCAGACGGCGCGGGTTCGATTCCCGTCACCCGCTCGCTGGACCGACCGGCGCTACGAGCGCTGGCTGGCCGCTCGCTGCAGGTCGCCGGCCAAG
>CAZZZW010000199.1:634-8875 GCA_964658795.1 Phormidium nigroviride PCC 7112 | reverse complement strand
CGGACTGGGGTATCGAGGGTTGCGGGACCGAGGGCTGCGGGATCGGCACGAACGGTGGTACCCCGACCGGTACCGCACCGGCTCCGGGCATCCCGACGCCAGGGCTACCGGGGGCTACCGCTGCTCCGTTCGCACCGGCGGGCCAGTACTCCTGGCCTTGGCTACCCAGCGGGTTGACGTACTCGTCCGGGTGACCGGGGACGACCGGCATCGACATTGAGTCGTACGGACGGCGCCGCGGCGGGGCCTGCGGCTCCATCCGCGACGCGACCCCGAAGACCCCGGTGTGCAGGGCGGCGTCCTCGGCCAGGTAGACCTCGATGTCGCCGATCGTGCGCAGCTGGTTCTCGTCCAGGTGCTCCTGGACCAGCTCGGCCAACGAGCCGGTCAGCTGGGACTCCCACGGTGACAGCCGCTCGTAGTCCGAGGCCGAGAGCGTGACCCGGTACCGGTTGGGTGCGAGCACCTGGCCGTTGCCCATCACAGCCTTCTTGTCCTGGGCCTCGCGCTGTAAGGCGTTACCGATCTCCACCGGCTCGACCTGCCCCTTGAAGACCCGGGCGAAGGCGGAACCGACCATGCCTTCCAGCCGGCGCTCGAAGCGTTGGGCGAGGCTCATCGGTGCGGTTCCTCCTTCCGGTCTCGGCGTCGTTCTTGGCGCGCTCGGAGTCCCGGGCAGCCTGGCGCTGTCCGCGGACGTTCAGAACATGGTATCTGCGTAGGCCGGGGACCCCGACAAGAGCGCGGTTCGTGTCGCCTCGCCGCTCAGCCTTTCGCCGCGCCATCATGCAGCGCTGGCGGGCCCGACGCGTGCGGCCGCTGCACCATCGGGCCGTTCTGGCCGACCCGGGCCGGTCCGGACCCACTCCGGCATCGTGTTAACCTATGACGTCTCTTCAGACGCCTCGCGCAAGTGGCGGAATGGCAGACGCGCACGGTTCAGGTCCGTGTGTCCGAAAGGACGTGGGGGTTCAACTCCCCCCTTGCGCACTCAGAGTGGTTCAGCCAAAGCTGACTCGCTCATCAGCTAATTCGGAGCCCCGCTAGTCGGGCCTTCGATGGGTCTGACGGCGGTGGTCTCCGCGGATTCGGCGGTGGGGGTTGAACCCGCAGATCCTCTCAAATCTCGTGCCTGTCGAGCGTTTCGGCTGTCACGGTCGTTCGGTCCGGAGCCGGTAGCGATGAAGGCCGAGGCTACTGTCGCACGCGATCGAGCGTCGTTGGTCGAGTTCGGGCGACGGGTACGCGAACTTCGTGAGCAGGCCGGCCTGACACAGGCCGAGGTGGCAGCTGCCAGCGGAATAACTCGGGCCGCGCTGAGCACCATTGAGGCTGGCAAACGGGATCTCGGTGTGAGTCGGCTGGCTGCGTTAGCTGCCGCCCTTGGCATTGAGCCGGGCCACCTTTTCCCCGTCGACGAGTCCACGACAGAACACTGACAACGTCTCGCTGGAAGCTGCTGGCGGCTGCGCCCGCCGCGGTACCGTCCGCAGCGCCGATCTTTACGTCGTTCGAACCGAGCGACCGAGGGACCAACTTTCTGAGGACCCTAGATCGCCCAGCTTGGATCTACTTGCGCGGTAGCGCCAGCAAAGTTGTCGAGGCACTTACCGTCAGAGGAGGGGCGCAGCCACCCGAACTGTCCGCCTCAGCAGGACTCGCTCGCGCACCCGGATTCATGAAGGCCACCACCGGAATGCTATTCGCCATCGCCGAGCTGCTGACGATGTGCGGACACGCGAGCGCAGCCGCGGCCGTGTGCAGAGTCGACCCGCGCCGCCCTCAACCGGAGTCGAGTCTTCGACGCGATCAGCGACACACGGTTTGATCTGCAACACGAATTACTGGCGATGACGTACTTTGGGCGCGTGAGTGAACACGACGACATCATCCCCGCCCTCCGCGACGCTGGTGTGCTGGGCAGCATCCGCTGGGCATACACGTCCGCGGCGGGCCAGGTGTACTCGGACTACTCCGAGGCAGCCGGACACGACTCGACCTGGGTCGGGAGCAACCGGTTCACTTACCTGCGTGACCGGATGGACCGGGTATTCGCCTGCGGGCGCTACGCGGTGCCCCTCGGCGAGGACGAGACGCTGAGCCTCGACGTTCTGCACGCCGAACTCAGTGAGCGCGACATCCGCACCTTCCCGAAGCTCAGCCCCAACCTCGTCGAGCGGGCCGACCTGAACGGAAGCCCTGGCTGGGCGTGGGGCAAGTGGCGGTGGCTGCTCGCGTCTTCTGCCTTCGGTCGCATCGACGAGCTGCCCTGGCCGCAGAAGAGCCCCACCAAGCAACGCGTCGCACGGCAGCCCGACCCGGATGCGGCGTCACTGTTCGACGAGCTGACCGAGGACGAGGTCCCCGGCCTCGCCGAACTGCTCAACCGCGCGAAGATGCTGGACCGCGAGACGCTCGTCGTCGCGCACTCCCAGGACATCGACCATGACGGACGCGAACTCGTCATCGGACGTCCGCAGCTCAACTTCGGCGGCGGACGCGCCTGGTACTGGACTCACGACCTGCTCGCGGCCCCGCCGGCCGGCGGGGCACAACGTGTGCCCACCGGCGTCGCTCCCACCCCCGACGGACCTAACGACGTCGCCGACGCCCCGGTCCGCCTGCGTGGCCGCGAGGAGTCCGCGACGCGCAAGCGCGACGCCGACGGCCAGAAGTGACGCGTGCAACCGAGGCGGCGCAGGCGGCAGCATTCTTCGACGGCGCTCGCCTAAAGCTGGCGCGGCAACTAGAAGGTCTTCGCAAGAGCGACCTGGCAGCGCGCGTCGACATGAGCCCGACTGCGGTCACCGCATGGGAGAGCGGGGCGAAGCGACCGACCGCCGCCACCGTCGCCCAGCTGGCGATCGGGCTGTCGGTGGATCCTGGCTTCTTCGCGGCGAGGTCCGAAGACGTCGCAGCCGTCAGCAGCCCGCCCCACTTCCGGTCGCTGCGTGCAACCAGTCAACGGGCCCGCGACCAAGCCTTTGCCTACGGACAACTGGCCGTCGACATCGCCTCCTCGCTGGACCGGCACGTGGAGTTCCCAGCCGTCGACGTCCCGTCCTTCCCCGTCGCGATCGATGATGACAGCGACGGTCCCGAAAGAGCGGCGCAGGAGCTGCGACGCAGCTGGGGGGTCGGCGCGGGCCCGGTGAAACACCTTGTCCGCGCACTGGAAACCCACGGCGTGCTCGTTGTGTTCAGCCCACCGGCCGCCGCCTCAGTCGACGCGTACTCCTTCGACAGCCGACTGCGGCCCGTCGTGGTCCTCAACCCCGTGAAGCGCGACTACTACCGACAGCGGTTCGACGTGGCACATGAACTCGGACATCTCGTCATGCATGGCGACACCGAACCAGGCAGCAAGGTGGTCGAGGACCAGGCCCACCGCTTCGCCTCGGAGCTCTTGATGCCAGCTGAAGAGATCCGTGACCAGCTGCCCACGCACATGGGCGGGAAGGTGTGGCTCACCCTCGCGCGTCTGAAAGAGCAGTGGGGCGTCAGCATCGCAGCGTTGCTGTTCCGCGCTCGACGCCTCGGCCGGCTCAGCGAGGTCTCCTACCGCAACGCAATGACCACGTTGTCCGCCCGCGGGTGGCGGCGTAGCGAGCCCGGCGCGGTGACGACAGTCGAGCAGCCGTCGTTGCTGGGCAAGGCGGTGGAACTTCTCGGGCAGGAGGGAATTGAAGAGGAGGACCTGGTCGACCAGTGCCGAGTCCCGCGCAAGTTGTTCCGGGTGGTTGTCAGTCGCACACCGTCGACGAATAGCGCGGCTACTTCATCGTCGACAGCCGACACGCCTCACCCGAAGGTCGCTGCACTGCTGTCCCTAGCCGTTGAGTCTGGATCAGTGCCGGCGGATTTTGAAGAGGGCGATGACGAGCACGAAGGCGACCAAGGACGCTTCGAACTTGCCGAGACTCAGCGCCCACGTTCGATCCCATGCAACAGAAGCGCCGTACGCAATCGTCAGAAAGACTGCTGAATCGATTACGGCGGACACGATATTGCTCGCGACGCCGGCGGCGAAGAGCCCGTGCTGCCTCAGCCGTTGATAGACGGCTGCGTCCGAGGCCTCGGATATCAGCAAAGTCACGCTGGATGCAACGGCAAGTTCGGCGGGTGCGACCGCAGCCGAGAGGATGCTGCCGACCGCGATGACGATCAGGGTCCCTTTCAGACCGATACGCTCGTGCAGGGCGTCCCGCACGGTGATCATGAGTCCCACCAATGCAACTCCAGAGGGAGCCTGGAGGCCCCATCCGATGGGCAGAGTGTGCGGTGCGAAAGGCCCATTGTTGCGGCCAACGTGATTGATAGACCAGTTTGAGGCCGCCGCGCCCACGATGAATAAGCCGCCAAGGATCAGAGTCGCGCGGTTCAGCGGCGAAGGATGAGCTGGCTCTGCGCGGGGCCGATCAGCCACGAAGCCGACCGGCTTCCGCCAGTACCTCGCTGCGTTTGAGACAGCCAGGACAGTGCTGGCACGGAAGATCAGCGACGTGGCAGGAGTGAGTCCACGCCAAGGCGGCGTCATCTACTCCGGAAACTTTGATCAACGTCGCCGCGGACAGCTCGATGGCGGGCGCTGACACCGAGACCGAGCCTTCCTGAAGACGTAGCACTGTCGTCATGGCGTCGTAGAACTCTCGCCGGCCGTCGGCGTGCCGGTCCCCGTCCCCTGACACGCTGCCGACCAACACCTCATCGATCTGCCGGACGACCGCCCACGCCGCGGCCACGGTGATCAGAAGTTGATTCCGGAACGGCCACCACTCAGGTGCGCGGCCATCCTGGCAAGGGTTGTTGCGCGCCATGAGACCGCCACCGATCGCGGCCGCATCGACGCTAACGTGGCTGAAGTCGAGGCCGAGGTGGGACGCGACGGCCTCGGCGGCTTGCTTCTCCGCAGCCGCGGCTCGTTGACCGTAATCGATACCCAGGCAGTACTCGGGCCGCTGCCAAGCGGCAACGCTGGTCGAGTCCAGGCCGCCGGACAACAACAGAACACGGCTCACGTAACCGCCCCTGCCATGTTCTGCAGTGCGGCCCATGCCGCTAGGTAGATAGCCGAAGTGAGATCGTTGGTCAGCTGCGCGCCGGTTCCTCGAAGCATCGTCCAGTCGTGGTCGTCGGTGTGCTCTGCGAGTCCTACGACAGGGATGGCTGCGCGGGTGGCCCAGCCGGTCTCGAACACCGTGCCCGGGTCTGCCCCGTCCAGCAATGCCAGCACGGCGTGGCATGACTGCAAGCCGTCGATGTCAAGGGCCGCCACCTCATCACTGCCGATGCCGATGTCGTGCAGTGGAGAGAACACCCGCATGCCGGCGTCGAGCAGCGCCGTTCGCGCGGTCTCCAGCAGCATTCGCTGACTCGTGGAGAAGAAGGGCGCAGCAAGGTAGATGCGGGGGACGTCGCCGTCGGGGTGGACTAGTGGTACGGGCAGTGACCTCAGCTGTTCCGGCGCAACCTGCGGCACATGGGTCAGGGAGTGGGCGGCAGCAACCGCCGAGCCGCGTTCCGCTGCTTCCACAGGGTTGGAGCTCGACTGCAACCAGGCGCTGGCGAAGCCTGCCGTGAAAGCGTCACCGGAACCGATCGTGTGCGCGGTTGTGGTGGGGATGGGCCCGTAGGGATCGCACTGGTCGCGATAGAAGACGAGGCCACCCAAAGCCCCCTGCTTGATGACCACGACGTCGACTCCTAGCTCGCGCAAGGCCACCCCAGCTTGTGAGGCTGGCAGCCCAGTTCTGCGCTGTGCCTCGTGCGCGTTGAGGACGAGAGCGACGGAGCTTGCGTCGATAGCGGCAAGCAGAGCTGCGAGGTCACCGTGCTGTGGGTCGAGCACCACCGAGTCGGCCTCGATGACCCAGGTCGCGTCCACCATCCCGAAAGCGACGACACGGGACTCGCGCACGGTGAGGGCGACTGAAGATCCGGGATGCCGCCACTGCGCTGGCGATACTGGAGTGTCGTAGCTGAAGCTGACCTGGTCGGACCTGGGGTGCTCGGCGAGGCCGATATTGAAGGCATCAGCCAACGCGGTCATCTCCTCCTGTGCCGCGGGCTCGATGCATGTGTGCAACAGCGTCTGGTGTCCCAGGCTGCTCAAGAGTGCGGCGGCACGAAGCCCTGAGCCGCGCAACGCATTCATGCGTGGGTCGGTGCACAGCTCGCGATATGTTCCGCCAACGACACTCACGCTCGGCGGGCCGGAGGGTCTATCCGGCGACGGGGCGTACATGAACTCGAACCGGTGATGATGCCGACATCAGTTCGGTTTCGAAGGCAACTCCCGCGCTGAGGCAGTCGACCAACTCCTCCCACCGATCGGCGATAGCGCCCAGCACGGCGCCGTCAGGGCGCGTAAGCAGAGCAATCCTCGTCGGATCGGATAACAGCCCGACGTCGCACACGTCCCCGACAGCCAACGTTGCAAGGATGGCAGCCACCGGCGACGCTACGGTCGTCGTAAACGCGAGCTGGCGGCAGTTCACGGCGCTGCCCGTGCCGCCGGCCCCACCGCCACTCGAAGCGGCCGAACTGCTTCTACGGTCGTAGTAGTCGTCGGATCCGCCGCCACCGCTCATCGTTGCCCCGTCCTGTCGCTCGTCCGGATTGGGCTACTCTGTCATGCCGACGACGCTATGGCGCGATTCTGATCGAGGTCGGTGAGTCGTTCCACGCCAAACAGAACGCGGGCTCTCGCGCCAAGCCTCGCCAGCGTTGACCACACGCACAGATCGAGATCAGCGGTCGAGACTTCACCGGCACGAGCCCACCCACAGAAGGCCTCCTCGAATAGGAGGTAGTCCCTTGGCAGCACCCATGAAGGGTCGAATACTCCTGCGACGAGACCCGCTCGTCGGACGTGAATGTCGATGACAGCAATGTCATCGCTACGGGTCAGGTTGCGAACAACCCATGACGCCGTCTTCAAACCCACGCCTTCGAGACGTGTCAGCCGAGCGCGAAGCTCGCGCGGAGACACCGAATCGAGATCCACTGGATCACGAGCGAGGGCAGCGACCGCCGCAGCCACGCGAGCAGAGCGTTGAGCGGGAAACCGGTAGCGAACGGGCCGGCTGTAGCCCTGAACTGACATCGGCGTGCGCAGAACCGCGGCGACCGACTCGACGCTGGGCGGCTCCGAAGTTTCGAGCAGCCCTGCGTCACGCAGCGACCAGAATGCGTGGATCGCCATCGACTCGTTGACCCCATACCCGCCGAGCAGGCACAGCGCCACTTCCTCGACGAGCGTGTGACCGACACGTAGGGACCGGCCGCTTGGGTTGCGTCGAACTTCCTCGATCCAGAACGCGGCAGATCCGAGACAGGACGCGTCCAACCACGGAACGACGCGGTGCCATGTGGAGCCACGCAGGTACAAGCGCGAGCTCTGCGCGACGTCAAAGCTGTCGACGCATCGAGCGGCACCCGCCGCAAGCTTCACGGTTGCCCACCCTGATCAGCCAGGCGTCGTGAAGCCTGGACAAGGTCGTCCAGCGTCACCTGAAGAGCATCGGCTATGTCAGCGACAAGGAAGAGGCCGGGCGCGCCGATCAGACCTTGTTCGACCTTTCGGAGCGTGTCCAAGTTGACGCCGCTTGACAATGCAAGAGTCGATGCGGGCGAGGGTTCTCTACGACGCTGGATTTCCTCGCCCAGGAACCGACCCAGCCGCTTCTGCCTGTCTGACAAAGGTAGGCGAGGCACAACCCGATAATAATCCTAGGATTGTTATCGAGCAAGGCAAGTCCATGTGGCGGTTGCTCGGAGCGCCAGTGGACTTCAAAAGCCGGGCTCTCGACGGGCCGCCGCGACTAGAAGCCGACGTTGAAAACGGACGTTCGAAGAACGGCGAGTCCTCGACCCTGCCCAGCAACGCCGCCGGCGGTCGGGTTGTATGCACGGTGGCGCGGGAGAAGCAGGCCCAACCATGGCTCGGCAATAGCGCACTGGGCGTTCGGTTTGCGATCAGTAGTCGCTGTGCTCGAACAGGAGCGCCACCGCGTCGTATAGGCGTTGGAGTTCCCGCACTGCCGCTTCGTCGCGGTTGCCCCTGAACTTCAGCGCGCCGCCCGACCGGGAGATGCCTCCTGGGCGCGGCGACGCAGCTCCGGCCGTCATCTTTCGGCTAGCGCCAGGACCGACACCAGGCTCCGGCCGGCGGTGAGCTGCGCAGCTGCGTTGCTTATGCCCGGCGCGGTGGATGCCCGGTCGATGCCCGGCGGGCGCAGC
>CAZZZW010000199.1:0-624 GCA_964658795.1 Phormidium nigroviride PCC 7112 | reverse complement strand
CAAGCTGGTCGAGATGCGCGCCGAACGCGCCTCGATGGTCGGCCCGGCGGGCGCAGCCAACCGGAAGGTGGCGTGCCGCGTCCCGCCGGGCGGGAATCAGGAGGTCTGACAGAAGGGGTAGTGCACGATGTCGGCGGTGTAACAGGTCCAGGACTGGTAGCTGTTGGAAACATTGACGTTCCCGTTCGCCGTGTAGGTCCACTGGCCGCCGCCACTCTGCCCGCAGCCGACGTGCACGGTCCAGGAACCGCTGATCCCGGAGCGGGAGAAGTGCGCGTTGTAGTCCGTTCCCGACGCGTACCAACTCGCGAATCCGGAGCCGCCGCTGGCTGCGATCCACACCCCGGCGACGGGCAGCTGGTCGATGCACGTGACGTAGCCGCTGACGGTGGTCGAAGCGTCCGCGTTCGGTGCCTGGGCGACCGCCGTTGCGGCACCGATGAGGAGCGTAGCCGCAAGTGCGGCCGAGCGACGTTTTGGCATGGTACCTCCAGTTTTGGAAAGTTCGGGGCGCCAGCGTATTCCGGCCCGGATGCCGAGATCAACAGACGGTTTGGCCTGTTTTTGCGCGGCGTCAGCTGCCCTGAATGCGCTTGCCGCGAGCGGTGGCGTAGAGGTCGTCGA
>CAZZZW010000198.1:0-8889 GCA_964658795.1 Phormidium nigroviride PCC 7112 | reverse complement strand
TTTGGTCCGTCACGATCTGCTCTGTCATGGCTGCTCTGTCATAAGGATCGTCCGCCATCGCGAACGATCCTTTGACAGTCGCTGGATTCTCAGTCCTCGCCCTTCCCGCTCTTCATGCCGGTGCTGATGAGGTCCATCACGGTGGAGTCCGCCAGCGTGGTGACGTCGCCGATCGATCGGTTCTCCGCGACGTCCCGCAGCAGCCGGCGCATGATCTTGCCGGACCGGGTCTTGGGCAGCTCAGCCACCACCAGGATCTGCCGCGGCTTGGCGATCGCCCCGATCTCCTTGGCCACGTGGTTACGTAGTTCGGCGATCATGGCCTCACCCTCATCCGCCTTACCGCCACGCAGGATCACGAACGCCACGATGCCCTGACCGGTGGTCGGGTCGGTCGCGCCGACCACGGCCGCCTCGGCCACGGACGGATGCGAGACCAGGGCCGACTCGACCTCGGTGGTCGAGATCCGGTGTCCCGACACGTTCATCACGTCGTCCACCCGGCCGAGCAGCCACAGGTCGCCATCGGAGTCCTTCTTCGCCCCATCACCGGCGAAGTAGTAACCCTGGTCGGCGAACCGGGACCAGTAGGTCTCTTTGAACCGCTCCTCGTCGCCCCAGATGCCACGCAGCATCGACGGCCACGGCTCGGTCAGCACCAGCAGCCCGCCACCGCCGTCGGGCACCGCCGCGCCCTGGTCGTCGACGACGTCGACCGAGACGCCGGGCAGCCCACGCATCGCCGAACCAGGCTTGGTCGCGGTGACCCCGGGCAGCGGGCTGATCATCATCGCCCCGGTCTCGGTCTGCCACCAGGTGTCGACGATCGGGCAGCGCTCGCCGCCGATGACCGCGCGGTACCACATCCACGCCTCGGGGTTGATCGGTTCACCGACCGAGCCGAGGACCCGCAGCGAGGACAGGTCGAACTTGGCCGGGATCTCCTCGCCCCACTTCATGAACGTCCGGATCGTGGTCGGCGCGGTGTAGAGCAGCGACACCTTGTACTTCTGGACGATCTCCCAGAACCGGCCCTGGTGCGGGGTGTCCGGGGTGCCCTCGTAGATCACCTGGGTGGCGCCGTTGGCCAGCGGGCCGTAGACGATGTAGGAGTGCCCGGTGACCCAGCCGATGTCTGCGGTGCACCAATAGATGTCGGTGTCGGGCTTGAGGTCGAACGCGGCGTTGTGGGTGTAGGCCGCCTGCGTCAGGTAGCCGCCGGTGGTGTGCAGGATGCCCTTGGGCTTACCCGTCGTGCCAGAGGTGTACAGGATGAACAGCGGGTTCTCGGAGTCGAAGGCTTCGGCGGTGTGCTCGGCCGGCTGCTTGTCGACGATGTCGGACCACCAGACGTCGCGTCCCTCGGTCCATTCCACGTCGTTCTCGCCGCGTTTGACCACGACGACGTTCGTGACGTTCGTGTCGCCCTTGGCCAGGGCCTCGTCCACGACCGGCTTGAGTGGAAAGACCTTGCCCCGGCGGTAGCCACCGTCGGCGGTGACGATGAGGGTTGCGTCGGCGTCGAGCACCCGGTCATAGATGGCCTGGGCCGAGAATCCACCGAAGATCACTGAGTGAATGGTGCCGAGCCGAGCGCAGGCGAGCATCGACACGACGGCCTCGACGCTCATCGGCAGGTAGATCGCCACCCGATCGCCCTGGCCGACCCCGAGTTCGGTGAACGCGTTGGCGGCCTGGCTGACCAGGTCCTTCAACTGGGCGTAGGTGATCTCGCGGGTGTCACCGGGTTCGCCCTCGAAGTAGATTGCGACCTTGTCGCCCTTGCCGGCGGCCACGTGCCGGTCGACGCAGTTGACGCTGGCGTTGAGCTTGCCGCCGACGAACCATTTCGCCACCGGGGCACCGGACCAGTCGAGGGTCTCGGTCCAATCGGTGTCCCATTCGAGCCGGCGGGCCTGGGTGTCCCAGTAGGCCAGCCGATCAGCCGCGGCCTCGTCGTAGGCGTCGGACTTCAGGTTGGCCTGGGCGGCGAACTCCTCCGACGGAGCGAACCGGCGCTCCTCGTGCAGCAGGTTCGACAGGCCTTCGCTGGTCTCGGTCATCGCACGCTCCCTATTTCCGCTTCGTTACTAGGCGACGCTAGCGGCACCCGCCGACAGTTTGAAGCCGAGGTTGCTCAGCTCGCACGCAACCATCCGTCCGGACAGGCCGACCGGGAAGAACGGCTAGCCTCTGAACCTGTGCCTTCTGACCCGCTGAGCCCGCTACTCGAACTGCCCGGAGTCGCCCCCGCTGTCGATTCCAGCCGAGCGGCGGTCGACGGCCTGCTCGGTAATCGGGTGCTACGACGACGCTCGACCGACGTCTCGGCCGAGTCACTGCTGCGCGGAGCGTGGGCCTCCGCGGTACTGGACGGTTCCGAGCTGAGCCTGGCCGAGTTCCGGGAATCGGCCGACGACCCGCGCGCGCAGGGTGCGTTGCGGGTCTCGGCCGAGCTGGCGCCGCTGTCCGAAACCTGGTCCAGTGCGCATCGACAGGTGCTGGCCCGGCTGCACACGCTGGCCGCGGTCGGCTCGGTGCCCGAGGAGCAACTCGGGCGCCCCCGGCCGGACCGGGACGTCGCCCACCGGCTGGACACGCTGGCCGAGGTGCTGGCGTTGACCAGCGCCCCCGCGATCGTGGTGGCGGCAATCGTGCAGGCCGAGATCCTGAGCCTGGATGCCTTCGCCCCGGTGTCCGGAGTGGTCGCTCGCGCCGCGGCCCGGCTGACCCTGATCGACCGCGGACTGGACCCGAAGTCACTGGTGCCCTTCGAGGTCGGGCATCTGGAGTTGCGGTCCGAGTACGACGCCGCCCTCACCGCCTACCGGACCGGGACGCCCGAGGCCGTGGTCGGCTGGGTCACGCACTGCGCGGATGCCGTCGTGCTCGGGGTGCGGGAGTCGCTGGCCATTTGCGAGGCGATCCAGCGCGGCTGAGTCGACCGGGGCATGGGCGAGGGCGCCGTACCTGAGTACGACGCCCTCTGCGGTCGAACGGGTTACCAAGCGTGCTGTTGACTTGTCCGGCGCGAGCCGTTCCCGGTCCGCGTGACGACCTTCAGCGAGGCGTAGTCGCCGCGTGGGTGCCCGTTGCCCACTGGCGGATCATCCCGGTGGTGGGGGCGGACCGCCAGAGCCATCCGGAGCTTTCCGTGTGTCCTTGATACGCCTGAATGCCTTTACAGATCAAGCCTTTCGTACGACCGGATCTCAGGAATCGCTGGAACCGTCCACGCCACCGGCCTTCCGGAGATCAAGCATTTCTTGACCGGCGGGACCGGGCGTACCAGGCCAACACCGCCAGTCCCACCGCCGTACTCGCCAGGGCCGCCGTGGTTGCCGGCTTCGGCGGCTTGAGCCCGGACAGTCGTTCCCGCAGCGGCACCGCATTGGTGAACGCGAGCACCGGCCAGCCGTGTTCGTTGGCCGCTTTGCGCAGGGCCCGATCCGGGTTCACCGCGTACGGATGCCCGACCGCCGCCAGCATCGGCAGGTCGGTGATCGAGTCCGAGTAGGCATAGCACTCGGCCAGGTCGTAGCCGCGTTCGACGGCCAACTGCTTGAGCCCGGCGGCCTTGTTCGGCCCGTAGGCGTAGTAGTCGATCTCGCCGGTGTACTTGCCGTCGCGGACCACCATCCGGGTGGCGATCACCTCGTCGGCGCCGACCATCTCGCCGATCGGGCGCACGACCTCATCGCCGGAGGAGGAGATGATGATGACGTCGCGGCCGAGTGCCTTGTGTTGGGCGATCAGCTCGACCGCCTCGTCGTAGACCAGCGGGTCGATGATCTCGTGCAGCGTCTCGTTGACGATGTCGCGGATTTGCTGGACGTCCCAGCCGCTGCACATCGCGGTCAGATAGTCCCGCATCCGGTCCATCTGGTCCTCGTCCGCGCCGGAGAGGGCGAAGACGAACTGCGCGTAGGCACTGCGGACCACCGCGCGGCGATTGATCAGGCCACCTTGGAAGAACGGCTTTCCGAACGCGAGCGTGGACGACTTGGCGATGATCGTCTTGTCGAGATCGAAGAACGCTGCAGTGCGGGCCACAACCGGAGAATAACCACGCCTGGGATGCTGCGCTGTCCACAGGGCGAGGGTGTTGTCCACAGATTTGTGCTGCTCGGCCTTCCGCCCCCGCGTTCACGGTGGACTTGTCGACATGACTCAGCTCGATCCCGTCCCCGCACACCCGGTCCCGCCCGTCCTCGGTGTGCTGTCCGGCTGCGGTGGCGCCGGCGCCTCCACCCTGGCCGCGCTGTCGGCCTGGAGCATCGGCCCCGCCCTGCTCGTGGACGCCGACCCACTGGGCGGTGGGCTCGACGTGCTGCTCGGCTGCGAACAGTTGCCGGGCCCGCGTTGGGGCCAAGTGCGACTGCGCGGTGGTCCGCTGGATCCGCTGATGTTGCTGGAGACATTGCCGGCCTGGGGCGAGGTACGGTTCCTGGCCGCCGATGGCGCGGCGGGCCTGAACCCGGCTGCGTTGACCTCGATCGTGCTGGCCGCAAGCGCTCAGGTACCGGTGGTGCTGGACCTGCCCCGGGCACCGTCGGATATCCGTGCCGCCGGGTTGGCTGTCTGCCGATCGGTCGCGGTGGTCACCCCGGCCGAGGTACGGGGCGTTACCGCGACCGCGCTCCTCGCGCCGGCCCTGGACCCGAGCCGGTGTGGGGTGGTGGTTCGCGGCGGCTCCCGGTCGTTGCCGGCCTCGCATGTCGGTGAGTTACTCGGCCTGCCGGTGTGGGCCCGGCTGCCCTACGATCCAGCCGCGGCAACCGAGAACGGTCTGCAACCACAGAAGATTCGACGTCGGACCCGTGCCGCCGTCGCCGAGCTGTGGCGGGAGGTCGATCGGCATCGGGGACGACCCGTGCCGCCGGCCGGCACCGGGGATGCAGCATGAGCGGCCCGCTGCTGGACCGGGTCCGGCTTCGGCTGGCCACCCGGCCCGGCGAGCTCGGTCTGACCTCGGAGTTGGTGCTGGACCAGGCCGGCCTGGCCGAGTTGTCGGAGGAACTGCAGGCCGAACTTCTCGGCGCCGGCCCGCTGGAACCCCTGCTGGCCGAAGCCGGTGTGACCGATGTGCTGGTGAATGCACCAGATCGGGTCTACCTCGACCGCGGCGCCGGCCTGGAACGCGCGCCGGTGCGGTTCTCCTCGGACGAGGCGATCCGGCGCCTGGCCACCCGGCTGGCGGCACAGGCCGGCCGGCGGCTGGACGATGCCCAACCGTTCGTGGACGCGGTGCTGCCTGACGGCACCCGGCTGCACGCAATCCTGCCACCGATGGTCAGCTCGCCGACGCTCTCATTACGAGTGCTCGGCCGACGGCGTTTGTCCTTGTCGCAGCTGGTTGATCTCGATGCGTTGCCGGCAACGGTCGCGGCGTTGCTGACGGCCGTGGTGCAGGCCCGGCTCAGCGTGCTGATCAGCGGTGGCACCGGCGCGGGCAAGACCTCACTGCTGGCCGCATTACTCGGTCAGGTCGATCCGGCCGAGCGGATCCTGACCATCGAGGACGCCCCGGAACTGGCGATAGAGCACCAGCACGTGGTGGCTCTGGTCGCCCGAGGCGGCAATCTCGAACAGGCCGGCGAGATCGGACTGGTCGAGCTGGTCCGACAGGCATTGCGGATGCGGGCCGACCGTCTGGTGGTGGGGGAGTTCCGGGGCAGCGAGATCGTCGAGTTGCTGGCCGCGCTGAATACCGGTCATGCCGGTGGGGCAGCGACGGTGCACGCCAACTCGGTCCGGGACGTGCCGGCTCGGTTGATCGCGCTGGCCGCGCTGGCCGGCATGACGGCGGAAACGTTGCTGGCTCAAGCGGCTAGTGCCCTCGACGTGTTGGTACACATCCGTCGTGGTCCGGACGCGGTCCGCCGGGTGGAGCAGATCGCCTTGTGGCAACGGCACAGCGGGCACGCTCCGGCCCTGGTCTGGACGGCTGGTGCCGGCCTCGGTGGGGGCGCCTCCGAGCTGCGTGATCGGCTGGCGCTGGCCGGCGTTGCGATGCCGGAGCTGTTGCGATGATCCTGGCCTGGGCCCTGGCCGGGCTCGGCCTGTTCCTGTTGGCGCCGGCCCGGCCGGCCCGGCAGCGGCTGGCCGGCTTGCTCGGTGACCGGTTGCCGGCACCGGTGTTGGAACCGGGCCGTGGAGTGAGATTGTCCTTTCGAGTAAAACTGATCTCCTGCGGAGGGGGTAGCGGTGTCGCTGGCGCCGTGCTGGCCGGCCCGGTGCCGGGGGCGCTGGCCGTGCTCGTCGCGCTGGTGGCGATCGGGCTGGGCCGGCAACTCGTGGCCGAGCGGGCCGAGCAGGCCGACCGTAAGCGGCTGATCGACGTTGTCGCTGCGATCGCCGCCGAGCAGGCTGCGGGGGCGGGGCTCGCCGCGGCCCTGGTGCAGTCGGCCGACAGCGCCGGACGATGGCAACCGGCTTTGCGGCAGGCCGCTCGAGCGGCGACTGTCGGTGATGACCCGGCGCGGGGACTGGCCCAGGAAAGGTTGCTCGTCCCGCTCGCGGTTGCGCTTTCGGTGGCGGGCCGGAGCGGAGCCGGACTGACCGACGTGCTCATGCGGGTGCGGTCCGAACTCCGCTCCCAGCAGGAGTGCCGCCAGGCAACGGCGCAGGCCGTCGCCGGGCCGCGGTCGTCGGCCCTGCTGCTGTCCGTACTGCCGGCGGTCGGCTTGGCCATGGGAGCTGCCCTCGGTGCTCGACCGTGGCACGTGCTGACCGCGACGTCCGGGGGTCTGCTCGCCCTGGCCGCCGGTGTGCTGTTGGAACTGGCCGGCCTGCTCTGGACGATCCGGCTCACTCGATGACTTTCCTGCTGCTGTCATTGGGGATCATGTTGCTGCCGGGTCCGCAGCCCTCGGCCAGGGAGCCCCGTGGACGGACGGCACTGCCGCCGCTCCCGCTGGTGGCTGCGCTCGGTGCCGGGGTGGCGCTGGTCTTCATCGGTGGCCGGCTCGGCTGGTTGCTGGCGGTCCCGGTCGCGGTCGGTGCCGAGCGGGCGACCCGGATGATCATGCGATCCCAACGACCTGAACTCGATCGCGGGTCAACGGCGTTCGTGCTCGACCTGATTGCGGCGGCGCTGGCGGCCGGGTTGCCGGTCGAAGCCGCGATCGGAGCGGTCGACGCGTCGGTGAACCGTTTCGGTGATGCCCCGCTGCGGACGGCAATAGCCCCGTTCAGCCTGGTGGCTCGGTTGCTCGCGTTGGGCAGCGACCCGGTGCGAGCCTGGACCGAGCTCGAATCAGCTGCCGGCCTGGGCCCGATCGCGGCGGCCGGTCGCCGTTGTGCCCACAGCGGCGCACGGTTGGCCGGGGCCCTGACCGAGGCCGCCGGTGAGCTGCGCGATCTGCATCGGCAACGGCTGCTGGCCCGAGCACAACGCACCGGGGTGTGGGCGCTATTGCCGCTGGGCCTGTGCTTCCTGCCGGCCTTCGTCTGCCTCGGCGTGGTCCCGGTCGTCGCCGGAGTCGCCGGCCAGGTGTTCGGCGGTTTCTCATGAAAGTCGGCGGGCGCCGAAGCAGGCGTGACCTGGCCCGGGTGCGCACTGGCGTGCGAATCAGCCTTGCAAAGAAGGGAGGTTTACCACGATCGCCTCCTGCGTGCTGCGCGCGATGACCACGATCGCCTCGGCCTGCGGATCGTTGTTCTCCTCACGGTGTGGTGTGAACGGCGGCACGAAGACATAGTCGCCCGGCTGGGCCTTGATCCGCCGCTCGGCCCCGGTCGCCGGGTCGAGAAAGACGAACTCAGGATGTCCGGACACGACATAGATCGCGGTTTCGGCCTCACCGTGATGGTGGTCGCCGGACCGCATGGACGGACCGACGTGGGTCTGGCCCATCCACAGTTTCTCCGAGCCGACCGTGCTGTTCGAGATGGCGGCGAACCGCTGCATGCCCGCCGTCTGCGCGGTCTCGGCCGTCACCTCGGCCCCGCGGATCTGTTGCAGCGGGGGATGAAACTCATCGTGCGAGCTGACCATCGGACGATCCTACGGCCGCGAGGCCCTTGTTCGCCGTTGGGCCGCGGAATGCGGAGGGGCGACCTCACGCGGCCTGACCAGGACGCTGGCCCACACCGTTGCCGCAAGGTTGCGGTCGGCTTTCTGCGCTGGTTCCGAGTCCGGTTCCGATGGATGTCAGGATGAGGGCATGGCTGCGTTGATCGATGTGACGACCCTGTCCGGCTGGCTCGAGCAGGGGCGAGCAGTGACGCTGCTGGATGTTCGGTGGTCTCTGACCGGGGGTGTCGGGCGCGACGAATATGCGGCCGGACATCTGCCGGGGGCGCACCTGGTCGACCTGAACGCCGATCTGGCCGGTCCACCCGGTGTCGGAGGCCGGCACCCGCTGCCCGATGTCGATCGGTTCGTCGCCTCGGTGCGCGCGCTCGGGGTACAGCAGCAGGTGCCGGTCGTCTGTTACGACGCCGCCGATTCGACTGCCGCCGCCCGGGCCTGGTGGCTGCTGCGTCACTACGGTCATCCGGATGTCCGGGTGCTCGACGGCGGGTACGCGGCCTGGCTAGCGGCCGGACTGCCGGTGCAGACCGAGGCGCCGCTGGTTGCGGTCGGCGACTTCGTGGCCGGATCGGGATCGGCGCCGACGCTCGAGGTCGAGGACGTTCTGGCTTATTCGGACGAGGGATTGCTACTGGACGCGCGGGATGCTGTCCGGTTCCGGGGCGAAACCGAGCCGGTCGATCCGGTTGCCGGTCACATTCCGGGAGCGGTCAGCGCCCCGACGAAGCAGAACGTCGACGCCGACGGACGGTTCCTGTCGCCCGAGGCGCTGCGGGGCCGGTTCGCCGAACTCGGAGTCGCGACCGACCGGCCGACTGCGGTGTACTGCGGGTCGGGGGTGACGGCGGCCC
>CAZZZW010000197.1:0-8889 GCA_964658795.1 Phormidium nigroviride PCC 7112 | reverse complement strand
CCGAAGACGACCGGTGTTGCCGCAACCTCGCCCGCGCCGAGCACCAGCGCGACGGCGGCCCCGGCGACCGTTACGGTGAGTGCGGCCAACGGCGCCACCGACGTCGATCCGGTGGCCCCGATCAAGGTTGGTGTGGCCGGCGGCTCGATCACCAAGGTCCTGCTGACCAACCCGGACGGCAAGACGGTCCAGGGCAAGCTCAACCCGGACAAGTCGGGCTGGTCCTCGGCCGAGGAACTCGGCTACGACAAGACCTACAAGATCACCGCGGTCGCGGCCAACCCCGACGGCAAGACGGTCACCGAGACCCGTTCGTTCACCACCGTCGTCCCCAACAACCAGACCATGCCCTACATCCAGACCGCTGCCGGTGGCGGCGTCGCGCCCGGTGTGACGTTCGGCGTCGGGCAGGTCATCCGGATCCACTTCGACGAGTCGATCCCCAACCGCAAGGCCGCTCAAGCCACGCTCAAGGTCACCACCGTGCCGGCCCAGGTCGGCGGGTTCAGCTGGCTGGACAACCAGAACGTGTACTGGCGAACGCAGAACTACCTGAAGCCGGGCACCAAGGTCATCATCAGCGCCAACGTCTACGGCAAGAACTTCGGTAACGGGCTCTACGGCCAGGCCGACACCACCACCTGGTTCAAGGTCGGCGACAGCCACATCTCGATCGCCGACGACAACACCAAGATGGTGAACGTCTACACCAATGGCAGGCTGGTCAAGCAGATGCCGACCTCGATGGGCCGGCACACCAGCATTCAGGGTGACACCGGGCTGATCGACCTGCGGACCAATTCGGGCCCGCACGTGGTTGTCGGTGGCGAGACGAACATCGACATGAACTCGGCCTCGTTCGGGCTGAGCAAAGGTGCCAACGCCTACAAGACCACGGTTCCGGTCGGGGTGCGGATCAGCTACGACGGCGAGTACGTGCACTGGGCCGACTGGTCGGTCTGGGCCCAGGGCAACACCGACACCTCGCACGGCTGCCTGAACGTTTCTCCCGACAACGCCTGGTGGTTCTACCACTACTCGTTGCCCGGCGACATCGTCGACGTCAAGAACACCGGCCGCACCCTGCAGGAATGGAACTCCGGCTACTGGAACGTCAGCTGGCAGAAGTGGCTGTCCACCAGCTACAGCTGAGTTATCCACAGGCCACCTAACGGTGGTTGACAGCGGTAGGTTCCTCCGATTGGCTGTCCTTTCTGACTCTGGGCGCCTGACGTTTCCGAGTTCGGGCTGTTCGGTCTGGTCACCTGGAAGAAGCGAATTGAAGAAACCGCCGCGACTCAAGTCGTCCTGGCCCAGCGATTCGCCGATCTGGAAGTCGCCACCGGGCAGGCGCAAGGCCAGACCCAAACTACGAACGTCAATGTCGGCCTTGATCCCGTAGCCTTGGAGACCGCGGCCAGGAATGCGCTCAGCAAGCTTCGAGGACAGGAGGCGACGAGTGACGACTGAGGCCACCGAGTCAGATCTGGCACGGGCGATGCTGACGGTTGAGCTCATCAACGTCGCGGAGGAACTGGCCGAGGCCGTTGAGTTCGCTTCATCGCGCCCCTCTTGGCGGTCGAAGGCGTTGTTCGTCCGCGCTAGCTACCTGAACAACATCGCTGATCAAGAAGTCATCGACCGACTCCGACGTTTTTCCGTCGTCTACGCAGATGAACTTGCGGTGGTCCGGGCCGCACGAAATCAGGTGGTCCATGCTCGCACCTTGGATACTGGGCTCCTAGAAGATGCGGTTCAAGTGGGCCGATATCTGGTCGCTTCGTTGCGGCGGGCTGCTGGAGCCGACGAAACCAGCGCAACGGCCTAACCTGCTCGGTGGTCTGACACAAACGTTCTGCAACCGGAACATCAGCGCCGACAGCCAAGAACGGCGGGTCGGTTACCACTCGTTAATGCCGAACGGGCACACTCAGCCTCGTGGATCGTCAGCAGGAATTCGTCCTCCGCACGCTCGAAGAACGCCAGATCCGATTCGTCCGGCTCTGGTTCACCGACGTGCTCGGCACGCTCAAGTCGGTGGCGGTCGCCCCGGCCGAACTCGAGGGCGCGTTCGCCGAGGGCATCGGCTTCGACGGCTCGGCCATCGAGGGCTTCGCCCGGGCCAGCGAGTCGGACATGTTGGCCCGCCCCGATCCGGGCACGTTCCAGATCCTGCCCGGTGACGACGGCAAGCCCAGTGACACCGCGCGCATGTTCTGTGACATCACCATGCCGGACTCGTCACCGTCCTGGGCCGACCCGCGCTACGTGCTGCGCCGGACCTTGAGCAAGGCGGCCGACCGTGGCCTGACCTTCTACACCCACCCCGAGATCGAGTTCTTCCTGCTGAAGAACCGCCCGTCCGACGGCACCGAACCGCTGCCGATCGACACCGGTGGCTACTTCGACATGACCAGCCACGACACCGCGCACGACTTCCGGCGCAGCGCCATCACGGCCCTCGAGGCGGTCGGCATCTCGGTGGAGTTCAGCCATCACGAGGTCGGCCCCGGTCAGCAGGAGATCGACCTGCGCTACGCCGACGCGCTGTCGATGGCCGACAACATCATGAGCTTCCGGCACATCATCAAGGAGGTCGCGCGGGCCAAGCAGGTGCACGCGACGTTCATGCCCAAGCCGTTCCGCCTGCAGCCGGGCAGTGGCATGCACACCCATCTGTCGTTGTTCGAGGGCGACCGCAACGCCTTCCACGATCCGTCCGACGAGCTGTTCCTGTCCGCGACCGCCCGCTCGTTCATCGCCGGTCTGCTCAAGCACGCCCGTGAGATCACCGCGGTGACCAACCAGTGGGTGAACTCGTACAAGCGGTTGTTCGGCTGGGGCGCGCCCGGTCAACTGGTCGAGGCGCCGACCTATGTCTGTTGGGGCCAGGCCAACCGGTCGGCCCTGGTCCGGGTGCCGATGTACAAGCCCGGCAAGGCAAACTCCACCCGGGTCGAGGTGCGCTCGCCGGACTCGGCCTGCAACCCCTATCTGGCCTTCGCGGTACTGCTGGCCGCGGGGCTGAAGGGCATCGAAGAGGGCTACGAACTGCCGCCGGGAGCCGAGAATGACGTCTGGGCGTTGTCGGACACCGAACGCCGGGCGCTGGGCTATGAGGAACTGCCGCACAATCTCGCCGACGCCCTGGCCGTCATGGAGAACTCCGAGCTGGTCGCCGAGACGCTGGGTGAGCACGTCTTCGACTTCTTCCTGCGGAACAAGCAGTCCGAGTGGGTCGACTACCGGGCCGAGGTCACGCCGTTCGAGCTGCGCCGGTACCTGCCCTCGCTCTAGTCGACCAGGTGCGTTCAGGCGTCGTGGCCAGTCATTAATCTGGACGGCATGGCTCTGCACGCGCCCATCCTGGTCCTGGAAAACGCCGACGACGCCCCGGTCGCCCGACTGGGTGACTGGTTGACCGCGGCCGGTGCCGAACTGGACGTCCGCCGCCTGGAATCCGGAGACGGCGTGCCCGAGTCGCTCGACGGGTACTCGGCGCTGGTCGTGCTCGGCGGCGGCATGAACGCCTACGACGACAGCCGCGCGCCCTACCTGCCGGCGGTGAAGCAGCGGCTGGCCGATGCGGTCCGCGACGAACTACCGACCCTGGCCGTCTGTCTCGGCGCTCAGCTGTTGGCGGTCGCGGTCGGCGGCCGGGTCAGCCTGGGCAGTGCCCCGGAATACGGCGCGCAACTGGTGGCCAAACGCCAAGCCGCCGCCAACGATCCGCTGTTCAAGGAGCTGCCGATCACCCCGGACGTGCTGCAGTGGCACGTCGACGAGGTCGTTGCCCTGCCCGGCTCGGCCGTGCAACTGGCCGCGTCGCCGGCCTGTGAGCAGCAGGCGTTCCGGATCGGGCGTCTGGCCTGGGGCGTGCAGTTCCACATCGAGACCACGCCCGAGATCGTCACCGACTGGGCGCGCCAGGACGCACCGGAACTGCTCGACTACGACCTCGACTCCATCCTGGCCCGGGCCATCGCGATCCACGACGACCTGGCCGAGGCGTGGGCGCCGGTGGCGACCCGGTTCGTCGAGATCGCCGCCGATCCGAGCAGCGTGCCGGGCAACCGCAGCCTGCCGATGGCCGGACGCAACGTCACCACCGCCGAGCCGATCACCGACCCGGCCGCGATCCGGGCCGCGCTGGCTGCCGAGATGCAGGCCTCGCGCGGACCCGGCCACCCGTGAGGCGGCCGTGACCGCGGCCCGTCTGGTCTCCCGGCTCAGCCGGATCGGCTTCGAGCAGCCCGAGTCGGCCGCGCAGGCGCTGGCCGCGGTGCAGCTCTGGCTGCTGGACGCCCAGGAGCCGGCGGACGACGAGGCGGCGGCCGTCGTGTCGGCCATCGGCCGGGCCGCCGATCCGGATCAGGCGCTGCGGATGCTGGCTGAACTGGCCGAGACCGAAGCCGGCTCGCAGGTGCTCGACGGCTTGCGCCACTCGCCGGCGTTCCGGTCCCGGCTGCTCGGTGTCCTCGGCTCGTCGGCGACGCTGGCCGACCACCTCGCACTGCATCCGGCCGACGCGCTGGCGCTGCGGGAGCCCTACGACCTGACCGGGGCCCGGGCCCGGATCCTGCGGGCCGTGGGGGCCGATCCGGCCGATCCGGTCACCGGCACCGACGGCACGCCGGCAGAGCTCACCGGAGCACCGGCGGTGATCGCGTTGCGGTCGGCCTATCGCGCCGAGTTGGTCCAGTTGGCCGCCGCCGATCTCGCTTTCGAAACCGGCCTGATCCCGATCACCCAGGCTCTGGCCGACCTGGCCGGCCACGTGCTGCAGGCCGGCCTGGCGGTGGCCCGAGCCGGGTTGCCGGACGGCGCCGCCGGGTGTCGGTTGGCCATCATCGCCATGGGTAAGGCCGGCGGCCGGGAGCTGAACTACGTCTCCGACGTCGATGTGGTGTTCGCGGCCGAGGCGGTCGACGGCGTCGAGGAGACCGCCGCCCTGGGCACCGCGACGAAGCTGGCCGCCGAGACGATCCGGCTGTGTGGCCAGGCCGCCTGGGAGGTCGATGCCGCGCTGCGGCCGGAGGGCAAGTCAGGCGCCCTGGTCCGGACCCTGGCCAGCCATCTGGCCTACTACCAGCGCTGGGCCAAGACCTGGGAGTTCCAGGCGCTGCTCAAGGCGCGCCCGATCGCCGGCGACGCCGAGCTCGGACAGCGTTACCTGGACACGGTGAATCCGCTGGTCTGGTCGGCCGCCGAGCGCCCGGATTTCGTCCCCGACGTGCAGGCGATGCGCCGCCGGGTGGTGGACCACCTACCGGCCGACGTCATCGATCGGGAGATCAAGCTCGGCCCGGGCGGCCTGCGTGACGTCGAGTTCGCGGTGCAACTGCTGCAGCTGGTGCACGGCCGCACCGACGAGGCCCTGCGCGAAGGCTCCACCCTGGGCGCGTTGGCGGCCCTGCGCGACGGGGGCTACGTCGGCCGGGACGATGCGCTCAGCCTGGCCGATGCCTATGAGTTCCTGCGGATCGCCGAACACCGCCTGCAGCTGTACAAGCTCCGCCGCACCCATCTGGTGCCCGATGACCCGGCCGCGTTGCTGCGGCTGGCCCGGGCGATGGGCTTCCGCCCGGACGGCCGGGGCGATGCGGTGGCGGTGTGGCGATCGGAATGGGCCCTGCACGCCCGCGAGGTGCGTCGGCTACACGAGAAGCTGTTCTACCGGCCGCTGCTCGAGGCGGTGGCCCGGGTCCCCACCGCCGCCTTGCGGTTGAGCGAGAACTCGGCTCGGGTGCGGTTGGAGGCCCTGGGTTATGCCGACCCGTCCGGCGCGCTGCGGCATCTGCAGGCGCTGACGTCCGGGGTGTCGCGGCGGGCGGCGCTGCAGCGCACCCTGTTGCCGGTCATCCTGTCCTCGCTGGCCGACGCCCCCGACCCGGACGCCGGCCTGCTGGCCTACCGGCAGGTGTCCGACGCCCTCGGCAGCTCGCCCTGGTTCTTGCGGCTGCTGCGGGACGAAGGCACGGTGACCACCCGGCTGGCCCGGTTGCTGGGCACCTCGCGCTACGTCGCCAACATGCTCGGCCGGGCTCCGGAAGCCTTGCAGTTGCTGGCTGATGACGACCAGCTACGGCCTCGGCGACGCGCCGAGCTCGAGATCCTGATGGCCACCGCCGCCCGCCGGCAGGACGGCATCGCCCAGACCGCGCACGCGATCCGCAGCCTGCGGCGGGTGGAACTGCTCCGGATCGCCTTCGCCGATCTGCTCGGACTGGTCGATGATCGCGAGATCCGGACCGGGCTGTCCGAACTGGCCGACGCCACCCTGTCTGCCGGCCTGTCCGCCGCTCGCCGGCTGGTCGCGGCCGAGCTCGGAGTGCCCGACCTGGGCGTGCGGTTCGCGGTGATCGCGATGGGGCGACTGGGCGGCCAGGAGATCGGTTACGCCTCCGACGCTGATGTGTTGTTCGTCTTCGAACCGTTGCCGGGTGCGGTCGAACCGACCCGACGAGCACACCAGATCGCGGAGCGGTTGCGCACCCTGCTCACCTCGTCCTCGACCGATCCGCCGCTGCGGCTGGACGCATCGTTGCGACCGGAGGGGTCCAACGGGGCCCTGGTCCGGTCGCTGGACTCCTACGCCGAGTACTACCAGCGCTGGTCGTCGGTGTGGGAGGCGCAGGCCCTGCTGCGGGCCCGGTTCGCCGCCGGCGATCCGGAGCTCGGGGAGCGCTTCACCACCGTCATCGAGACGCGGCGGTATCCGGCTGCGGGCCTCAAGGCCGAGGACGTGCTGGAGATCCGGCGGATCAAGGGCCGGGTCGACGCCGAACGCCTGCCCCGGGGCGCAGATCCGAATACCCATACGAAGCTGGGTAAAGGCGGCCTGGCCGACATCGAGTGGACGGCTCAGTTGCTGCAGCTCCAACACGCTTGGCAGGTGCCGGGACTGCGCACCACCTCGACCTTGGCCGCGCTGCTGGCCGCCGTGGACGCCGATCTCATCTCCTCCGACGACGCCTCGGCGTTGGAGGCGGCCTGGCGTTTCGCCGGCCGGGCCCGGGACGCGATCACGCTGGTGCGGGACAAGGCCGACGACCAGTTGCCCAAGCCGGGCAAGGTGCTGCAGGCCGTCGGCGAGGTGCTCGGCTATCGGCCCGGGTTCGAGGCCGGTCAGCTCATCGATGACTACCGGCGAGTCGCCCGGCGGGCCCGCCGCGTGGTGGAATCAGTCTTCTACGAGAGCTGATCCTCGACCGGATCGGGGGCGTCGGCATAAGCACTGTGCCCGGACAGCAGGAACTGCACCCCGGCGCCGAGCAGGAACACCACCAAGCCGGCCACGGCGTCGATGAAGAAGTGGTTGGCGGTGCCGATGATCACGGCCAGCGTCCACAGCGGATAGATCAGCCCCAGGATGCGAACCCACATTCGCCTGGCACACATGAAGATCGTGACGCCACACCAGAGCGCCCAGCCGATGTGCAGGCTCGGCATGGCCGCGTACTGGTTGGAGTGCTGGGCGATGTTGGGGTCGGCCAGGGAGCCCCAGGTGTGGAACTTCAGCAGCGTGTCAATGTAGCCGTACTGCGGCAGCAACCGGGGCGGGGCGAGCGGGTAGAGCCAGAACCCGACCAGTGCGATCAGCGACGTGGCGAACAGGATCGTGCGTACACCTCGATAGATTCGCGGATGCGCGGCGTAGAGCCAGATCAGCACCGCGATGGTGACGACGAAGTGCAGCGTCGCGTAGTAGTAGTCCATCGCCTGGGCCAACCACTCGTGCGCGGCCACGAACTTGTTCACCGACAGTTCGAAGTCCAGATGCAGCGCGCTCTGCAGATGCTGCACGCCGCGGCCGTGCCGTTCGGCGATGCCCTGCTGCTCGGGTACCAGGTTCCGGATCCGGCCGTAGAGGAAGTAACCGATCGCGATCAGCAGCAACTCCTGCCACCAGCGCGGCGCGCGGTGCTGCAGCAGACGGTTCGGGAAGAGCCCGGTGAACCGGCGCCGCGACGGGGCGGCCGAGCCCCCAGCACGGGTGGTGTCGGTGACGGGCATCCCCCAATTCTCTCATTCGGCCCTGGGTGCGCCCGACCACACCCAGGGGCCCTGCTCAGGACGAGCTGGTCGGCAGCTTCTGGCTCAAGTTGGCCAGGACGACCGACTGACCGGCCGTCAGCCCGGACAGGATCTGGGTCCGGTCGGTGCCGACGGTGCCCACGGTGACCCGGGTCGTGATCGGTTTGCCGTTGCTCAGCACGGTGACGGTCTTGAGCTGACCGAGGCTACGGATGGCCGAGCTGGGGACCGTGAGCACATTGCTGACCGTGGCGATCCGGATCGAGGTGGACGCCCCGCTGCCGTCGTAGAGCTTCTGGCTGGTCGCGTCGAGCAGGATCGTCACCGGGTAGCTGGTGCTGCTACCGGACGTGGTGTTCATGATCCCGATCAGCGACACCCGGCCCGACAGCGCGTCGGTGATCCCGTCGACCTTGACCGTGGCCGGATCGCCGAGCTTGACCTTGTCGATGTCGGCCAGAGCCACCGTCGTGGTGACCTGGGACTGGCCGGAACCGATCACCGTGATGCTCGAGCTGGAACCGGCGTTCTTGCCGGCGGCGAGCGACACCGCGGCGACCGTGCCGGCCAGCGGGCTGGTCAGCGTCGCCGCCTTCAGGTTCTGCTGCGCGACGACCAGTTGGGCGGCGGCGGCGTCGATCTGGGCCTGGTCGGCGGCCAGCTGCGCGGCCGAGGCCGGGCCGGTCGAGGTCCGGCTGCTGCCCTGATTCGCACCGCTCGGGCCGGAGTGGCTGGGGCCAGAGCTGGTGCCGGATCGGGAGCTGCTCGATCCGCCTGTGCCGCCGGAGCCAGAGCCGGTCCCGGTCTTGGCGCCGGTCGAACCGGAGCTGGTCCGGCCGCCGGTCGGGCCGG
>CAZZZW010000196.1:6046-8914 GCA_964658795.1 Phormidium nigroviride PCC 7112 | reverse complement strand
GCGCTCGCGGCGGCCGCCGCCTCCGCCGAGGTCTTTTTGGCTTTGCTGGTCTGGGGATTGAGGAAACTCGGCAGTTTGGGCATGACCGAACCGAACCGACCGCTGGCCGCAGCCGAAGCGGCGGCCAGGCCAGCGGTGAACATGTGCCCGAACAGCGGCGAGGCCGGGATGCTGGCGCTCTGGGTTCCGGTGCTGCCCGCCGCACCGATCAGACCGTCCGTGCTGGGCAAGGTCGACGGATCGCCGGTCGACGGCGTGATGACGGTGCCGGATGGAGCGCCGGCTGTGATCGGTACGGCGCCATCGGTGGTGGCACCCATGCCGGTCGGTCCGGCGGCGACCGACTCAGGTGCGGCCGGCACCTGGTCCTCGTCGCCGCCATAGGACGTGGCCAGGGTTTGCATGACCTGTACCGCTTTGGCCTGCGACGCCTGGGCTGCGGCGACCTGGGTCTGGTGGGCTTGGACCGCCTGCTGGGCCTGCACCTGGTTTTGCTGGAACTGGGCTGAGGCGGCCGGGTTCAGCACGACCTCGGGCGTCGGGGCGGCGGTGGCCGCGGCCATCACCTGCGGGTCCAGGTCAGGCACGGACTGCGGGGCCGGCATCTCAGCCCGCGCCGTTTCCACCGATTCGGCCGACGACGTCATCAGGTTGTTCATGGCCAGAGCGTTGTCTCCGACCTTCTCCAAGCCGTTGGCCAGGTCGGTGATCATGACCTTGTACTCGTCGGCCGCTTGCCCTTGCCACATCTGGGAGAACCCGATCAGCTGGTGCTTGAGCTGCTGAGCCTGGTCGGCCAGCATCCGGCCGGTGGCCAGCCAGGCGGCAGCCGCGTCCCTCACCGATGACGGGTCGCTGGCGAAGAGCATCGCGTACAGCTCGGCGTGGCTGTGGGAGTTGAAGTCGGTGTAGCCGTGCGAGTGCCGCGACATGCCACCGTGCGTGCCGATGTCGGTCGGCGTCTCGACATTGTTGGCCATCTCAGACCCCTTCCACCGGCGGGATCACAGCTTGACCGAGACCGTTGACCACGGAGGTAACCGGCTGGGTCACGGTCTGGGCAACGCCGTTGACTGTCTGGCCCACCGAATTCACCGTCTGGCCGACGGCGTCGACCGTGTGGCCGACGGTATCGGTGACCGGGTTGAGATCGACCGGGACATTGATGTCACTGGCCGAACCGGTGCCGGGGTCGGCGGTGTGCACGTGCACGCCGTCGGTGCCGGCCGTGACCTCGACGCCGTTGATGTCGATCTCGACCCCGGGCCGGCCGTCGTGCCGTCCGGTGATCGCCACCGGTGGTGTGGCCGGGTGGCTGGCGGGGCCGGATCCGTCGGTGGGATCGGACAGAACGCCGCTCGAGGTCAGGTAGGCGGCCAGGTTTTCGTCGATCTTCTTGTAGCCGTCGGCCACGGTCTTGGTGACGTCGTTGGCGAAGGTCAGGGCCTCGGTCACATCGGCCAGCAGCGCGCGCATCTCGGCGACGGCGGCAGCATGCGTGGCTCCGAGGGAGTCGGCCTCGTTGAAGGCACCCAGCGAGATCGGCTTGGCCAGCAGACCCTCCAGTTCATTGGAGGGCTTGCCGATGCCGTGCACCTGGGTGGTCAGTTCCTGGGCGAAGGAGAGCAGGGATTCCAGATGTACGGCAAAGGAATGCTGCGCCGGGTCCATCGAGACCATGCGGTTCTTCAACCCCTTTCCAACCGGTCCGGCCGTCGCCGTCCCGTCGCGGATCTAGCTACGAAACCACGTGAACCGCTGCGCGCCGAGGAGGGAAATTTCGGCGGCAGCGGTTGACGTCGGTTCGATCGGGCCAGCGGTGATCAGCCGCCGAAGCTGGCGGCGTTCTGGTTCTCCCGAGCCCGCTGCAGGTCGTGCGCCTCGGACATCTTCTGCGAGAACTGGTTGATCGTGTTGATGATGTCGGTGATCGCCGTCTGCAGTCGGTGCTGCGAGGCATCGGCCGCCGCGGCAGCCGACGATCCTGAGGCGCTCCAGGTGTCGCGCATCGGACGCAGGCTGCTGGTCAGCTCATCGACACCGTTGGTGAGCTGCTTGGCGTTCGTGCCGAGCGCACTCGAGGTGGCGAGCAACTGTTCGAACTGGACGGAAACGACTCCCGCCTGGGCTTGCGACATGAGGTTCTTCCTTTCGATCAGGCGGGGTTGAGGCGACCGAGGACGCTGCCACCCTGGCTGCCGGCCGAGTTGGAGACGGCCTGCAGGGTGGAGGCGACGGTGTCGTCAGCCTGGGTGTAGTTGCGGAAGCTGCCGTTCACCAGTTCCGACATGGTGGTGAGCTCCTTGGAGGCCACCTGCATGTCTTCCTGGATCCGGGTGTGCAGATTGTGGAAGGCCACAGCCTGCGCGCCCTGGTAGTGGGCAGTCGCCTGGGTAAGTGCGTTGTCGAGGTCCGACATGTACTTACGGGTGGCGTTGGAGCTGTCCTCGAAAGCCTGGACCGCGCGCGTCATCGCGGCGGAATCACTCAAAAATCCGGGGCCGGTCACTGGCGGACCACCTCCTCTCCCTCAACGGGTCTGACGTGGTGGGAGCTGATCTCCGCACCTGATCGCAGTTACCAAGTTAGGTTTTGCCTGGATCTGAGCTAACGGCATTACTGCCGAACTTGGTGCGGCACAATTACCCACATCTGACGGCTTTTGGCCCTGTGTTCACCGTGCTTTTGCACCGTGTTCACCGCCTCTCGCGCAGCCGTCATCGAGCAACCGCATCGCCTTGGTCCGGCACTGTTTCAACGCCGTCCTGCGATCTTGGTTATGCCCCGATGGCCTGCAGTTCAGACCATTACGGGCTGCCGCTAGGCCGAGTGGTCAGTTCACCCCTCCGGTGGTCGCTTGAAACCGCC
>CAZZZW010000196.1:0-6036 GCA_964658795.1 Phormidium nigroviride PCC 7112 | reverse complement strand
GTGAACTGACCACTCGGCGGTGGGCGGCGGTGGGGGACCAGGCGGCGGTGGGCTGCCGCTCAGGCGGTGGGCAGCTCGGGTAGATCGGTCCAGGCCACCTGCATGAAGCTGGCCCCGCTCCGGCGTGAGATCAGGGTGCCGCGGCCGGGGGCCAGCGCCTGCAGCTTGACCGTGCCCAGCAGGATGCCCTCGTCCTTGTTGCCCGACATGACCACGCCGGGCGAGCCGAGCTCACGCAGTCGCTGGACCACCGGCTCGTACAGACCTCGACCGGCGCCCCCACTGGCCCGGGTGAGCACGACATGCAGACCGATGTCGCGGGCCTGGGGCAGGTATTGCACCAATGACAGCAGGGGATTGCTCATCGATGCCGCGACCAGGTCGTAGTCGTCGACCAGCACGAACAGCTCCGGTCCCTTCCACCAGTTGCGCGCCCGCAGCTGCTCCGCGGTGACCTCCGGGCCTGGGATGCGCGCCTTCATCGCCTCGGCGACCTCGCCGATCAGCTCGGTCAGCACCGGCTCGGAGCCGGCGTAACCGAGCAGGTGCGGTCCGGTCACCACATCGAGCAGGCCACGGCGGTAGTCGACCACGAGCACCAGGGCCTCGTCCGGGGTGTAGCGGTTCAGGATCCCGGTCGCGATGGTGCGCAGCAAGGCGGTCTTGCCACTCTCCACGTCGGCGAAGGCGAGGACGTGCGGGTCGGTGCTGAAGTCGAGCGCCAGCGGTTGCAGGTCCGATTCCGCGATCCCGATCGGCACCAACTTTCCGGGCACCGGCGGCAGCGAATCGAGCCGGACCAGGTCGGGCAGCAGCCGGACCTCAGGCGCGTGCGGGCCGGTCCAGGCCTCGCTGATCCGGCCGACCAGATCTGCTGCCCCGGCCGCGATGGAGCCAGGATCGTTGCTGGAATCGATCCGGGGCAACGCGGCCAGGAAGTGCAGGCGGTCCGAGGTGACCCCGCGTCCCGGCGTGTTGGCGGGAATGTTGGCCGAGGCGCGCCGGTCGATCAGCGAGTCGGCCGGATCACCCAGGGCCAACTCGAACCGGGTGCCGAGCATGTCGCGCACCTGGGCCTTGACCGTGGTCCAGCGGGTGGTGGTCAGGATCAGGTGGATGCCGTAGCCCAGGCCGCGGGCCGCGATGTCGGACAGCACGTCCTCGAGCAGCTCGAACTCCTGCCGGAAGGTGGCGAAGCCGTCGATGACCAGGAACACGTCACCGAAGTTCCGTCCGGATCCAAAGGAGGATTCGGTGCTGTTCAAGGTGCTCCGCTGAGCGCGGAAGGTGGCGATCGAGTCGATCCCGGCGGCGCTGAAGGCGGCCTCGCGTTCGGCCAGCAATGTGGCCACCTCGGCCACGATCCGGCGGCAGGTGCCGGCGTCGAGCCGGTTGGCGTAACCGCTGCTGTGCGGCAGCCCGGCCAGTGACGACAATGCGCCACCACCCATGTCCAGCAGGAAGAACTGCACTTCCTCCGGAGTGTGGGTCAGGGCCAGCACGCTGATCAGGCTGCGCAGCATGGTCGACTTGCCAGACTGTGGACCACCGGCGATGACGGCGTTACCGGCCGCCCCGGACAGGTCGGCCCAGAGCAGGTCACGCCGCTGCTCGAAGGGCTTGTCGACCACGGCCAGCGGCACCGTCAGCCGACCGTTGCCCGGCCAGCCGATCGGGCCCAGACCGCGAGCGGGATCGACACCCAACGGCGGCAGCAACTGGTCGACCGAGGGCGGTGCACCCAACGGCGGCAACCAGATCTGGTGTCCGGACGGCCCCTTGCCGATCAGCCGGGCCACCAGCGTGTCGGCGATGCCGCCGGCCTGGGCGACGACGCCCTCGCTGAACTCGCCGTCCTCGGCGCCTTCCTCAGCACCGGCGGCCAGCTGGGGCAGTTGGCCGGCCACCTCTTCGAGCCCGAACTGCAGGATCGTGGTGTTGCGCCGGGGCCCGCCGCCGTCGTTGCGCCGGGGCGGCAATGCGCCGGAGACGAAGGCGGCCTTGAGCCGGATCAGCGTGCTGGTGTCGATCTTGAGGTAGGCCGAGCCGGGGATGGACGGCAGCTCGTAGGCATCGACCACGCCGAGCACGGCCCGCGATTCGGCCGCGGAGAAGGTGCGCAGGCCGACCCGGTAGGACAGGTGACTGTCCAGCCCGCGCAGCCGGCCCTCCTCCAGGCGCTGGGAGGCCAGCAGCAGATGGATACCGAGCGATCGACCGAGCCGGCCGATCATCACGAACAGGTCGATGAACTCCGGCCGGGACGACAGGAGCTCGGAGAACTCGTCGATGATCACCAACAGCGAAGGCAATGGTGACAAGGGTGTTCCCGATTCGCGGGCGCGTTCGTAGTCCCGTACCGAGGCGTAGTTGCCGGCCGCGCGCAGCAACTCCTGCCGGCGGACCACCTCCCCGGAGATCGCGTCGGCCATCCGGTCGACCATGGCCAGATCGTCGGCCAGGTTGGTGATCACCGCCGAAACGTGGGGCAGTTCGGCCAGGCCGGCGAAGGTGGCGCCTCCCTTGAAGTCGATCAGGGCGAAGTTCAGCGTCTCCGACGAGTGGGTCACGGCCAGGCCGATCACCAGCGTGCGCAGCAGTTCGGACTTGCCGGAACCGGTGGCACCGATGATCAGCCCGTGTGGGCCCATGCCGCTTTCGGCTGATTCCTTCAGGTCAAGCTCGACCGGACGCCCCTCCGGGTCGATGCCGATGGGGATCCGCAGTCGCTGCCGGGCCGAGCGCCGCTGCCAGGTCACCGCCGGGTCGACGTCACGCGGATCGCCGATGCCGAGCAGGCCGGGCAGGCCCAGGTTGGACGTCAGCGGGGTATCGGTCGAGGCCGGTGCGATCGTGTAGAGCGGGGCCATCTGCCGGGCCAGCGCCTCGGCCTCGGCCTCGGCCAGTCGATCGGGTTTTCCCAACAGGGCCAGGCCGTCCTGGGTCACCATGCCCATCCGGTCCTCGGCCAGATAGATCCCGGCCAGGCCCGGCCGCGGTTCCCGCCACGGGGCCGGCTGGCCGATGTCCAGCACCGTCACCCCCTGCCGTCCGAACTCCGGCGTCAACGCCGACTCGGCGCCGATCAGGCCACCGTCGGCGATCACCAGGATGTGGGCCTGCTCGGTCAGCCGGCCGGCCTGGCGATTGAACACCGGCCGGTCCCCGAGCTCGCCGCCGAGCATGGTGACCAGCTCCTGGCTGTCACCGCCGACCAGCCGTCGCGGCCCGACCGCGTCGGCTTCGGTGCTGTGGGCCAGGTGCGGCAACCATTTCAGCCACTGCCAGTCGTTGACCCGATCCGGGGCCACGCACAGCGCGATCCGCAGGTCCCAGGGCCCGTGGAAGGTCGCGGCCTGGCTGATCAGCGCCCGGGCGGTGGCCAGTACCTGCTCCCGTTCGCCGGACAGTTCGACGTGCGACAGCGAGCGCAGCGAGAGCGCCACGGGCAGATCGTCCACCGTCGAGTACGTCCGGATGAAGTGCCGCAGTGCGGTCGAGCTGACCGGGTCGAGGTCCTCCAACGGCACGGTCTGCGGTGCCCGCAACGGGGTGGCCAGGCGCTGGGGCCCGAGCCCGATCCGGAGCTGACCGAAGTCACCGTCAGCCCGGCGCCGTTCCCACAGTCGGGTGCTGGCCACGAACGACCAGAGCTCACCCGGGGCCGGATGCTGGTTGAGCAGTTGGGTTCGTTGGTCCTCGGCGACGTCCCGGACCCGGTGCCGCAGACCGGACAGGTAGCGCTGGTAGTCCCGGCGCTCGTCGTTGATCTGGGCGCGCTTGGCCATGCCGCCCTTGGACAGCGACATCACCACCATGCCGACCATGACGCTGGCGTACAGGGCTCCGAAGACGTAGGTCATCACGCCACCGGAGCGGCCGATGTAGACGAAGCTCATCGCCCCCATGCCCAGCATCATCGGCAGCATGAACATCAACTGGGTCGCGCCCGACCCCGAGCCCTTGGGCAACAACGGCGGCGACTGCAGGTTGATCTCGCCGCTGGGCAGCTCGGCGCCGCCCGCAGTGCGGGGCCGGGTACGGACGGTCTGGGTCACCGCGGTCCTTCCTCGGGCTCGGGTCCGGGGCGCCCTCAGCGGAAGGCGCTCAGTGCTTGTGATGCCCCGGTGACGCTGATTCAACCAAAAGTTGGTCACTTCGACCGTGCCGACGGTGGGTACTTTTGCCGTCAATCTGCGGCGGGCAGCAAACCTACGCTTGCGCTCGGGGAAACAGTGGGATGAGAACAGGCCACTGCGACAGGGCTCGGACGAGACGCGGAAGGGGGTCGGGATGAGTGCAGACTCTGCAGCTGGTTTCAGCATCGATCCCGACGCCGTCCGCAACATCGCCGGAAACCTCGGCGGCATCCTGATGCAGGCGATCTCGGTGTCCCGCGACCTGGAACGGCTGGTCGTGGTCCCGACCGCCTACGCCCAGATCGGTTCGCCGGTCGCGTCCGGGTCCGCGGCCCTGCAGGACGGCCAGGTCGCGGCGATGCGTTCGATGATGCAGGTGCTCTCCGACATCTCATCGGAGGTATCGCGGGTCTCTTCCGCCGCGCGGTCCGACGACACCTCGGTGGCCGCGGGGCTGAACTCGTTGCACGGCGGGTCGAGCCTGTGGGGTTCGGTGACCGCGGCGTCGCTGGCCGACACCGCGATGGCCGGCGGCAACCATCCGTCGAGCGGCTCCTCGGTGGACGCGGTGATCGACCAGCTCGGCCGCACCGGGATGGGGCAGCTGGCCGAACACCCCGTGCCACATGGACAGTTCGGCGATCCGAAGGCCCTGGCCGACTGGCTCGACACCGACCCGGACAACCAGACCCGGCTCGGTGTCATTGGCGTCTATGCCGGCGACACCGGCAACCTGAGCGACGTACCAGGCGGACTGCACCCCGGCGACGTGGTCTACGTCGACCGCTGGCAGCTCTCCGGTGCATCGATGACCCCGTCGGCGCAGGCCTCGCTCGGCGTCGTCGGCAGTGACGGCCAGCTCTACAACCACGGGACGATCAACACCTCCGACTGGTCCGGGGTAACCGACCTGCGGGTCTACCGTCCGATCGGTGCGACCTGACATGCAAACGATTTCTTCCTTGTTGAACAAGCAGATCAAGAACGAGAGAGGTGACCGGTGATGATGTACCCACCGTCCTATGCGATGGACGCGACGGCCTCCGGCGGCGGCCCGAGCACGGTACTGCCCCAGATCGTGACCGGTTCGCCGGAAGCAATCCTCAGCCATGTCAGCGAGTTGCTGCAGAAGGCGCAGCAGTTCACCTCCTTGATCGAGGAGTTCCGCAAGGCCGAGCAACAGCTGCAGCAGGTCTGGTCGGGTCACGCGGCCGACTCGGCGGTGAAGAAGATCGAGAACTCGCTGCAGTCCTTCACCCAGATCGTGGACGTCATCAACAAGGGCGCCCAGCTGCTGCAACAGTCGGCCACCTTGGTCAAGACCGCGCAGACCGGCTACACCTCGGTGGTCGGCGCGGTGAACCCGACGGTGGCCGGCCTGATGTCCAACCCGTACACCTACTCGGCCGCCGTCGCTCTCTCGACCTCGACGTCGGGTGCCCTGAAGGGCTTCATCCAGGCCGTCTCGGCGCTGCTCAAGACCTTGGGCGCGGTCAACCTGGCCAGTGAACTCACCGCCGTCACCCAGATCATCAGCACCCTGGAACAGCTTTTCAACAACAAGGGAACCGGCGCCACGACGGGCACCACGACGACCGGCACGACCACCACCGGCACGCCGGTCACCGCGCCGGTGGCGCCCGGTTCGGTCGGTTCCACCGCGGGCCTGCCGACCTCGAGCACCCCGACGACCACCGCGGCCGTCTCCTCGGCGCCGACCTCGATGCAGACCGGCGAGCAGGGTCTGCTGCACACTCCGGACGGCAAGCTCTACACCGCCGACGGGCAGCCGCTGCTGACCGCGAACGGCACTCCGGCCTACCAGAACTACCAGCCGGCTGCGCTGTCCGGACTGACCGGCGCGACCTCGGCCGCGTCGGTCCCGGGCACGTCGGTC
>CAZZZW010000195.1:0-8914 GCA_964658795.1 Phormidium nigroviride PCC 7112 | reverse complement strand
GCGCCAGAACTAGCCACTCGCGCCAGAAACTAGCTGGAGGTCGCTCGGTGTGTCAGGCCTCCAGGGCGGCTGACACGATCGCACGGGCCTCGTCCTGGATCCGGGTCAGGTGCTCCGGTCCGTCGAAGGATTCGGCATACAACTTATAGACATCCTCGGTTCCGGACGGTCGGGCCGCGAACCAGCCGCGATCGGTGACGACCTTCAACCCGCCGATGGCCGCATCGTTGCCGGGAGCCGAGGTGAGCTTGTCGGTGATCGGGTTTCCGGCCAGTTCGGATGCGGTCACCTGCGTCGGCGACAGCTTGCTCAACACCGCCTTCTGCTCGCGAGTAGCGGGGGAATCGATGCGAGCGTAGGCCGGCGCGCCGAACTCGGCGGTCAACGATTCGTAGTGTTGTGATGGAGATTTACCCGTGACACCAAGGATCTCCGAGGCCAGCAGGTCGAGGATGATGCCGTCCTTGTCGGTCGTCCAGACCGAGCCGTCGCGCTGCAGGAAGGACGCACCGGCTGACTCCTCGCCGCCGAATCCCACCGAACCGTCGAGCAATCCGGGCACGAACCACTTGAAGCCGACCGGCACCTCGATCAGCGTGCGACCCAGGGACGCGGCCACCCGGTCGATCATCGACGAGCTGACCAGGGTCTTGCCGATGGCCGCATCATCCGACCAGCCCGGGCGATTCGCGAACAGGTACTGGATCGCCACGGCCAGGTAGTGGTTCGGGTTCATCAAGCCGGCGTCGGGCGTGACGATGCCGTGCCGGTCGGCGTCGGTGTCGTTTCCGGTGGCTATGTCGTACAGCGTCGAAGACGAGTCCATCCGGTTGATGAGCGAGGCCATCGCCGACGGCGACGAGCAGTCCATTCGGATCTTGCCGTCCCAGTCCAGCGTCATGAAGCCGAACTGCGGGTCCACGGTCGGGTTGACCACGGTGAGGTTCAGCCCGTACCGCGAGCCGATCTCGGCCCAGTACGCCACTGACGCTCCGCCGAGCGGGTCGGCGCCGATGCGCACTCCGGACGAGGCGATCGAGTCCAGGTCGATCACTCCGGCCAAGGCCGCGACATAGTTGTCCAGGAAGTCGAAACCCTGCACGTACTCCGACCTGACGGCCTGCTCGTAGGGGATCCGCTTGACCCCGCGCAACCCGTCGGCCAGCAGTTCGTTGGCCCGATCCTGGATCCAGCCGGTGATGTCGGTACCGGCCGGGCCGCCATTGGGTGGGTTGTACTTGTAGCCCCCGTCGCTGGGCGGATTGTGCGAGGGCGTGACCACCACCCCGTCGGCGAGGTGCTCGGTCCGGCCGGCGTTGTAGGCCAGGATGGCTCGCGACAGCGAGGGAGTCGGGGTGTAGCCGCCGCGCGAGTCGACCCGCACGCCGACCTCGTTGGCTGCGAACACCTCGAGCGCCGACCGGGTGGCCGGCTCGGACAAGGCGTGCGTGTCGACCCCGAAGTACAGCGGACCGTCATAACCCTGGGCCGCCCGGTATTCGACGATCGCCTGGCTGGTGGCCAGGATGTGGTCCTCGTTGAAGGTGGTCGTCAGGGACGACCCGCGGTGGCCGGAGGTGCCGAAGCTGACCCGCTGTTCGGGCTGGCTGACGTCCGGGTGCTGGTCGTAATAGGCCGCGGTCAGGGCGGAGACGTCGATCAGATCGGCGGGGGTGGCCGGTTGCCCGGCCCGCGGCGAGGTCATAGTTGTCATCCAACCACCGCGGGCAAGCGCCGGATGGGAGGATCTACAGCCATGCGAGTGCTGGTGGTGGACGACGAGCCGCAGATCGTCCAGGCGCTGGCGATGAACCTGCGGGCCCGTCGCTACGAGGTGGTCACGGCCGGCACCGGGGCCGACGCCCTGGAACGCTCGCACGAACTGCCGCCGGACGTCGTGCTGCTCGATCTGGGGCTGCCCGACATGGACGGGGTCGAGGTGATCCACGGGCTGCGGGCCGAACACAACGCACCGATCATCGTGCTGTCCGGCCGGGTCGGCGGTTCGGACAAGGTGGGCGCCTTGGATGCCGGCGCTGACGACTACATGACCAAGCCGTTCGGGATGGACGAGCTGATGGCCCGGATCCGCGCGGTGTCCCGGCGGGTGGCCGCCGATCAGTCCCCGGAGCCGGTGCTCACCCTCGGCCGGTGGCAGATCGACCTGGCCAACCACCGGATCTCGACCGCCGACGGTGCCGAGCAGCGCCTGACCAAGATCGAGTGGCAGTTGCTGGAGCGGCTGGTGCGACACCCCGGTCAGCTCGTCACCCAACGGCAACTGCTCACCGAGGTATGGGGCCGGGAGTACGTCAACGAGTCCGGCTACCTGCGCTTTCACTTCGGTCAGCTGCGCCGCAAGCTCGAGGACGACCCGGGCCGGCCGCGGTACCTGATCACCGAGCCCGGAATCGGTTACCGGTTCCACGCCTGATCGAAATCGGCGAGAAACTCTGCTAGCTTACGTGGGTAAGTTCAATGCTTGAACTAACCGCTTCGAGAGGCACCCACCATGGTTCGCACACCCACCCCCGACGACAAGTTCTCCTTCGGTCTGTGGACCATCGGCTGGCAGGGCCGGGATCCGTTCGGCGATGCCGCTCGTAGCCCGCTCGATCCGATCGAAGCGCTGGAGAAGCTGGCCGAATACGGCGCCTGGGGCGTCACCCTGCACGACGACGACCTCATTCCGTTCGGCTCGTCGGTGGCAGAGCGAGATGCGATCATCGCGCGGTTCAAACAGGGCCTGACCGACACCGGCATCGCCGTCCCGATGATCACCACCAACCTGTTCACCCACCCGGTGTTCAAGGACGGCGGCTTCACCAGCAACGACCGATCGGTCCGCCGGTTTGCGTTGCGCAAGGTGCTGCGCAACCTGGACCTGGCCGCCGAGCTCGGCGCCGAAACGTTCGTGCTGTGGGGCGGCCGCGAAGGCAGCGAGTACGACACGGCCAAGGACGTCCGGGCCGCGTTGGACCGCTATCGCGAGGCGATGAACGTCCTGACCACCTACGTCACCGACAAGGGTTACGGCCTCCGGTTCGCGATCGAGCCCAAGCCGAACGAGCCCCGTGGCGACATCCTGCTGCCCACGGTCGGCAATGCGCTCGCCTTCATCAACGAGTTGGACCGCCCCGACCTGGTGGGCGTGAACCCCGAGGTCGGCCACGAGCAGATGGCCGGACTGAACTTCGTGCACAGCATCTCGCAGGCCCTCTGGCACGGAAAGCTCTTCCACATCGACCTGAATGGTCAGCGCGGGATCAAGTTCGATCAGGACCTGGTCTTCGGCCACGGCGACCTGATGAACGCCTTCGCCCTGGTCGACCTGCTGGAGAACGGTCCCGATGGCGGGCCGGCCTACACCGGCCCGCGCCACTTCGACTACAAGCCGTCCCGGACCGAGGACTACTCCGGGGTCTGGGAGTCCGTGCGGGCGAACATGGCCAGCTACCTGATCTTCAAGGAGCGGGCGGCTGCGTTCCGGGCCGACCCCGAGGTGCAGCAGGCACTGGCCGAGGCCAAGGTGGCCGAGCTGTCCGAGCCGACGCTGGCCGCGGGCGAGGGCTACGCCGAACTGCTGGCCGACACCGCGTCCTTCGAGGACTTCGACGCCGACAAGGTGGGTGTGGCCGGCTACGGCTTCGTCCGGTTGAACCAGCTGGCTCTGGAGCATCTGACCGGATCTCGTGGCTGAGGTCTCGGGCTAACTTGAGCTCATGACTCTCGTCGCCGGGATCGATTCGTCCACCCAGTCCTGCAAGGTCGTGATCCGCGACGCCGAGACCGGGACGCTGGTCCGGCAGGGTCGGGCCGGCCACCCGGACGGCACCGAGGTGCACCCCGACCGTTGGTGGGATGCCCTGCAACAGGCAGCGGCCGACGCGGGCGGGTTCGCCGACGTGGCCGCGGTCAGCGTCGGCGGTCAGCAGCACGGCATGGTCTGCCTGGACGACTCCGGCGCGGTCGTGCGTCCGGCCCTGTTGTGGAACGACAACCGGTCGGCGCCGGCTGCGGCGGACCTGGTCGATGAGCTGGGCCCGCAGGCCTGGGCCGATGCGGTCGGCTCGGTGCCGGTCGCCTCGCTGACGGTGACCAAACTGCGCTGGCTGGCCCAGCACGAGCCGGCCAACGCCGCCCGCACTGCGGCCGTCTGTCTGCCGCACGATTGGCTGAGCTGGAAGCTGGCTGGCTCACCGGGGTTGGAGCAGTTGGCCACCGACCGCTCCGACGCCTCCGGCACCGGCTATTTCGACGGCCGGACGAACGAGTACCGGCGTGACCTCTTGAATCGGGCGCTCGGCCACGACGCGATCCTGCCCCGGGTGCTCGGACCGTCGGAATCTGCTTATGACACCGGGGCATTCCAGATCGGACCGGGAGCGGGCGACAACGCCTCGGGGCTGCTCGGGGTGCAGGCCGGCGATGAGGTGCTGGTCTCGCTCGGCACCTCCGGTGTCGTCTGTGCCCGGTCGGTCACGCCGCCGGCCGACCCGTCCGGCCTGGTGGCCGGATTCTCCGACGCGACCGGGGTGTTCCTACCGCTGGCCTGCACCCTGAACGCGGCCCGGGTGCTCGACGCGGCCGCCCGGCTGCTGCGGGTGAGCCTGTCGGAGTTGAGCGAACTGGCCCTGTCGGCCGAGCCCGGAGCCGGCGGCCTGGTGCTGGTGCCGTACTTCGAGGGCGAGCGGACGCCGAACCTGCCGCTGTCCACCGGCGCGCTGCACGGGATCACGTTGGCCAACCTGACGCCGGCGAACCTGGCCCGGGCCGCGGTCGAAGGCATGTTGAATGGAGTTGCGGCCGGCTTGGATGCCCTTGTCGCCCAAGGTGTTTCGGTGTCCGGCGTGCGCCTGATCGGCGGGGCGGCCCAGTCCGAGGCGGTCCGGCGGATCGCCCCGTCGGTGTTCGGGGTGCCGGTCCAGGTGCCGGCGCCGGGGGAGTACGTGGCTGACGGGGCGGCCCGGCAGGCCGCCTGGGTACTGCGCGGTGGCGACGAACCGCCGAGCTGGCCGCTGGCCTCGCTGGAATCCTATGAAGGCGCGCCGACGGATGGCCTGCGCACCCGCTACGCCGAGGCGGCGACTAAATTCGTCAATCGATGACGCACCACGCCAACCCGGCCGACCAGCAGTCCGTCCGGCGCCACAACCTCGGCCTCATCGTGGCCGCGGTGTCGCAGCAGCCTGGTTCGCGGGCCGACCTGTCAGGGCGAACCCGACTGACCAAGGCGACCGTGTCCTCGTTGGTGGATGCCTTGCTGGCCCAGGGGATTCTGGTCGAAGGTGCAGCCCCGGCGCCGCGCGTCGGGCGGCCGGCCCGTCCGGTCAGCCTGAACCCGGCCGGCCCGCCCGCGCTCGGGCTGGAGATCAACGTCGACTACCTGTCCGCCTGCTTGCTCGACCTGACCGGCGAAGTCCGCGGGCACCGACAACTGGCGATCGACAATCGGCAGCGTTCCTCGCGGGAAATCGTGACCCAGCTGGTCGAGCTGGCTCGTTCGCTGTCGTTGCCGGCGAACCTGCTGGGCGCCGCGCTGGCGGTGCCCGGGGTGGTCGGTTCGGATCAGTTGCTGGTGCGGGCGCCCAACCTGCCCGGGCTCACCGGCGAACCGTTGGGCGAGTGGCTGGCCGCCGAGCTCGGCGTCGCTGAGATCCAGGTCGACAACGAGGCCAACTTCGGGGCGCTCGGTTGTCAGCGGGGCGCGGGCACCGGTCCGGACTTTGTCTATGTCTCCGGGGAGATCGGTGTCGGCTCCGGGCTGGTGGTGGCCGGCACGCTGTTTCGCGGAGCGTCTGGCTTCGCCGGTGAGCTCGGCCATGTGGTGGTGCAGCAGGACGGGCCGGCCTGCGGTTGCGGTGGGCAGGGCTGTCTCGAGCAGTACGCCGGTCAGGATGTGCTGGTCCGCGCGGCCGGGGTCTCCGATCCGGGTGCCTTGGAGGCGGCGGTCGCGGCGGCTGATGCGCCCGCGCTGGCGGCGGTGGCCGCCGCCGGTAGCGCCCTCGGGGTCGGACTGGCGTCGCTGTTGAACGTGGTCGACCTACCGCGGGTTGTGCTGGGCGGCCTGTACGCCCGGCTGTTCGACGCGATGACCCCAGCGTTGCAAGCTGAACTCGATCGACGAGTGTTGTCCGGGCGGCGGGTCGAGCTGCTGGCCTCGGTGGTGGGCAGCGACGCGGCGGTCTTCGGTGCCGCCGGTGCGGTGGTCGAGCGCGCGCTGCGTGACCCGGCCGCCCTGGCCTTCTGAGCCGGCTCGGTGCTCACCGGGACCGGCGGGACTGCAGGTTCCAATACCCTTTGGCGTACACGTCAGTGCGGCTCAAGCCGTGGTCGCCCAACTGGTCGCGCAGACTGACGATGGCCCGGGATTCCCCTAGGACGTAGGCATATCCGCGGCCATCCGGTCGCTCCAGGTTCTCGATGGCCTCACTCAGCAGCTCGACACCGCCGGGTGCGGTCGAGCCGCGGGCGATCCACCGGACGTCGACGTTGTCCCCGAACGGATAACGGTCCTCAGCCTCGGCGACCTCGGCGTAGACCAGCAGGCCTCGCGGTGAGACGGCTTCAGCCAGCGCGGCGATTGCCGGCAGCCCGGCCTCGTCGGTCAGGGCCAGCAGCCAGTCGGCCTCGGCCACCGGTACCTCGCCCCGCGGTCCGTAGAACGTGACCGGATCGCCCACGGTCAGCCCGGCAGCCCAGGTCGAGCCCGGTCCGTGGCCGTGCAACACCGCATCCACGGTGAGGTCCGAGCCGACCGCGGCGCGAACCGTGTAGCGGCGCCGGACCTCGCGGCCGTCCTCGCCGGCCAGCACGATCGCGATGTCGCAGGCCAGCGGCCAGTCCTGACCGGCCAGCTCGTCGGAACTCAGTGAGATCCGGCGCATCCGCGGCGACAGGTCCTGCAGAGCGGTGACCGTCACCTGGAATTGGCCGGTGCGGGCGATGCGTTGTGCGGAAGGCATGATGAGAAAGCATGCCATCACCGAGATCACCCTCAAGGAGTGCAATGCCCGCCGTATTGAAGAAGGTCGCCTACACCACCGCCGCCACCGCCCAGGGTGGCCGAGCCGGACACGTGCGGAGCGCCGACGGCCTGGTCGACTTCGACCTCGCCCAGCCGGGCACCACGCCGGAGCCGGCCGTCAACCCCGAGACCCTGTTCGCCGCCGGTTACGCCGCCTGCTTCCAGGGCGCGCTGGCCAACCGGGCCAAGGCCGTGCACGACATCGACACCTCGGACTCGACCGTCACCGCCAACGTCTCCTTCGGCGGCACCGACGACGGCGGGGTCGGCCTGGCCGTCGACATCGAGGTCAACATCCCGAATGTCGATCTGGAGACCGCACAGAAGCTGGCCGACCTGGCCCACCAGTTCTGCCCGTACTCCCGGGCCACCCGCGACAACATCGTGGTGAACGTCAGGGCCGTCTGAGCCGAGCCTGTCCGGTCCCGGCCATGTCGGGATCCGGACGGCGGCCGGGGTGCATGATGGCTGGGTGGCCATCAGTGTCTTCGACCTGTTCTCCATCGGTATCGGGCCGTCGTCGTCCCACACCGTCGGACCGATGCGTGCTGCCCGGACGTTCGCGCTCGGTCTGGCCGAGGACGGCCTGCTGAGCGAGATCCAGAGCGTCCGGGTGGAGCTGTTCGGCTCGTTGGGTGCGACCGGCCGCGGCCACGGCTCGGACAAGGCGGTGGTGCTCGGCCTCGAAGGCGAGACACCCGAGCACATCGACACCGCGACCGTGCTGCCGCGCTATCAGGCCGCGCGCGAGGCGGGTGAGGTCCGGTTGCTCGGTGAGTACCCGGTCCGGCTCGGTCCGGACGACCTCGTGCTGCACCGCCGGTCGACTTTGCCCTTCCATCCCAACGGAATGCGCTTCACCGCGTTCGCGGGCGAGCGTCCGATCCGGGAGCGCACCTTCTACTCCGTCGGCGGCGGCTTCGTGGTCGACGAGCATGCCACCGGGGCCGACCGGATCAAGGCCGACGACACCGTGCAGCCCTACCCCTTCACCACGGGCGCGCAGCTGTGTGCGTATGCGGCCGAGACCGGCCTGTCCATCTCGGATCTGATGCTGGCCAACGAACAGGTCTGGCGGTCCGAGCAGGAGATCCGGGACGGATTGCTCGACATCTGGCACGTGATGCAGGAATGTGTCGAGAACGGCTTCCGCAACGAGGGCGTGCTACCCGGTGGCCTGCAGGTTCGGCGGCGGGCGCCGGAGCTGTTCCACACGCTGACCGGTGAGTCGTTCTCGACCGACCCGCTGCGGGTCATCGACTGGGTGAGCCTGTTCGCGCTGGCCGTGAACGAGGAGAACGCGGCCGGCGGTCGGGTGGTCACCGCGCCGACCAACGGAGCGGCCGGCATCATTCCGGCGGTGCTGCACTACTACCGGCGGTTCGTCCCCGGCTCGTCGGACGACGGAGTGGTCCGCTTCCTGCTGACGGCGGGTGCGATCGGGGTGCTGTACAAGGAGAACGCCTCTATCTCCGGGGCCGAGGTGGGTTGCCAGGGCGAGGTCGGCTCGGCCTGCTCGATGGCCGCGGGCGCGCTGTGCGAGGTTATCGGCGGCAAGCCGCTGCAGGTCGAGAACGCGGCCGAGATCGGCATGGAACACAACCTGGGCCTCACCTGCGATCCGATCGGCGGCCTGGTGCAGGTGCCATGCATCGAGCGCAACGCGATGGCCGCGGTCAAGGCGATCAACGCGGCCCGGATCGCGCTGCGGGGCGATGGTAGCCACGTGGTGAGCCTGGACAAGGTGATCCGGACGATGCGGGCCACCGGGGCCGACATGAAGGTCAAGTACAAGGAGACCTCACGCGGCGGCCTGGCCGTCAACATCATCGAGTGCTGACCCGACCTGAGCCGAGCCGACCTGACCCGACCTGAGCCGAGCAGCCT
>CAZZZW010000194.1:0-8918 GCA_964658795.1 Phormidium nigroviride PCC 7112 | reverse complement strand
GAACCCGGAAAGCTCGACGTACCGCAGTGCACCACCAAGGGCACACCTCGGTCCTGGCACACCGAGTACGCCGGGTACAGCGCCCGATCGTTCGCGGCCACCCCGGCGTGCACCGGATGCACCTTGCACGCAACCGCACCCAGGTCGAGCTGACGGGTCAGCTCCGCATCGATCGGATGGTGAAAATGTGGGTTCACGTTGGCGATCAAGCGAAATCGCTCGGCCGCCAGCAGTGGCAGCAGATCCTCCACCGGCTGGATCCCCGTTGCCTTCGGGCTGTATTCCGACAGCAGCAGCGCCAGGTCGACACCTTCGTCCCCGAGGTAGCCGTCGAAGGCGGCGACGTCGATCGTCCCGTCCGCGTCGTACACCCGGTCCAAGAGTTCTGGGTCACCGAAGTCATGGGCCCAGGCCGTCCAGGCCGGCTTCAAGGTCGGCAGCCGCGCGGCATGGATGTGGGCATCGATCAGCACGATCCCGTCCAGCATCGCGTTCCTCCTTGTGCCGTCGACAGATTCTAGGAGCGCGTGATCGGACGGAGATCGGCGTAGAGCTCGATGGCGTGCAGGTATTCGGTCACCCCGTACTCCACCCAGGCGGCCAGCTCCGGCGCCGGCCGGTTCCGGGCCGGCACCCCGAGGGCGATGTGCCCGCTCGGCACGACAAAGTCCTCCGGCACCAACGCGGCCGCTGCCACGCCGCCCCGGGACTCGACCACCGCCCGGTTCAAGACGATGGAACCGGAACCGATCAGGCATCCGTCACCGACGCTGCACCCCTCCAGGTGCGCGTTGTGCCCGACCACGCAGTCCGCACCGATGATCGTCGGCCATTCCTCGGTGGTGTGCAGCACGGTGCCGTCCTGGACGGAGGTCCGGGCACCCACCGCGATCTCACCGAAGTCGGCCCGCAACACCGCGCCCGGCCAGACCGAGGCCTGTGGACCGAGCGTCACCCGGCCGATGATCGTCGCGTCAGGATGCACGAACGCGTCCGGATGGATCTCGGGCTCAGCATCGCCCAGCGCCCAGATACCCATAAGGTGCATGGTCCTTCCGATCGGCTGCAGGTGCTACCAGTAGATCAGGCGTGACCGGCCAGCTCATCGGCCGGAACCACGTCGGCCCGCTGCAACAGCTCGGTAGCGGTCACCCGCAGTTCGACCCGACGGATCTTTCCCGTTGCTGTACTGGGATATCCCTCGACGATGAAGATCCGGCGCGGCCGTTTGAACGCGGCCAGGTTCTCGTGGCAGAACGCGATCAACTCCGCTTCACCGACCCTTACCCCGGGGTGGGCGATCACGAACGCGACTGCCTTCTCCAGCCCGTCCATATCGATAGCGGCCACCGCGACCGCTTGCGCGATGGCCGGATGGGCCAGCAACCGGGCCTCGAGGTCAGCCGGCGACACCCACATGCCGCTGGACTTAAGCATGTCACCCGTCCGGCCCAGACAGCTGTAGTAGCCATCAGCCGTCCGCAGATAGGTATCGCCGGTGCGGAGCCACTCGCCTTGGAATACCAGTCGGGAGGCGGCATACCGGCTCCAGTAGCCGGTCGCAGTCGAATCGCCCCGGACGAACAGGGTTCCCGGCACCTCGTTCGCCGTGATGACCAGGCCGTCGTCGTCGCGCAGTTCCAATTCGTAGCCCGGCACGGCAACGCCGGTGGTGCCCGCGTGCACATCGTGTTCGCGATTGGAAAGGAAGATGTGCAACATCTCGGTCATCCCGATGCCGTCCAGGATGTCGACGCCGTAGTGGTTGACAAATCGGCGATACAGCGCGGCCGGCAGCGGTTCACCGGCCGAGGCGATCAGCCGGACCGACTGCAACGCATCGGCGGGCAGCTCAGCCCGCAGCATGTTGGCGAAGAACGTCGGGCCACCGAAGAACAAGCTCGGCTGATGTTCGGCGATGGTCGCGGCGATCAGGTCCGGCTTGGAGGGCGAGGGCAGCAACACGCTGCTGGCACCGACCGCCAGCGGGAACAGCACACTGTTGCCGAGGCCGAAGGCGAAGAATGCCTTGGCCGCAGAAAGGCAACGGTCCGCCGCGGTGATCCCCAGGACCTGGCGACCATAGGTCTCGCAGACGACCTCGATGGCACCGTGGCGATGCATCGCCGCCTTCGGCCGACCCGTGGTCCCTGAGGTGTAAAGCCAGAACGCCGGCGAGTCGGCGGTGGTCGGATAGAGCACCCCGCCCTGGCCGTCCGGCCGGGCGAGTTCGCTGCCACGGATCAGCGCGCAACCGACTTCGCTCTGGTCGAGCACGGCATCCAGATCCAGCACGACGGCCAGGAACGGTGACGAGGCCGAGGCCAGCGCGGCGGTCGGGGCGAACGCACCGGACACCGCCAGCATCGGAGCCCGCGAATCGACCAGCAGGTCGGCCAGGTCACCGGCCTTCAGCATGGTCGACACCGGCACCGGAATCGCCCCGATCCGCATCGCGGCCAGGAACAGTTCGACGAACGCGGGGCTGTCGGCCACCACCATGAGCAGTCGTTGCTCCGGCCGCAGCCCGTGCTCGAGCAGCCCGGAGGCAGTCGCGATCACCCGGTCGGACAAGGCCTGATAGGTGATCGTCTCGGTGCCGGACACCAGAGCGATCCGGTCGCCGTGGCCGTCGGCGAGCCGTCGATCGAGCAGATACTCGCACGCGTTGAACAGCTCGATTGCCTCTGCCATCGCTGCCGTTCCTTTCCGAGATGGGTGGGACGAAGGAGCCCGGCTCAGTGCTGCTGGTCCTCGCTGTCGACGTCACTGTCGCGGCCGCCGTTACCGGGCTGGCGCAACCACAGCCGGCCGGCCTCGGTCAGCACCCGCTCCTGCTTGTCGGCCACCAACAACGGCGGATCACCGGTGTACAGCCCGGCCAGCGCGGCCCGGTCCAGGCCGGCCTCCCGAGCGGCTTGGTGGACCTCGAGCTTGTGCAGCCGGCCACCGTCAGCCTCGGCCACTACGGCCAACACCCGGCGCACCGGATCGGTGCCGGCGCGCGCACCGGTCGCGAGCGCTGGTGGTTCGGCGGCCAGCGATTCCAGCTGCGCCACGATCGCGCGTAACGCCGACCTCAGCGCGGCGGCCTCGTCCCGGTGGTCGGTGGCGGCGCCCCCTGAGCCCTGCCAGGTCCGGTGCGGATGCCGGCGCAGGTACTCCTGCTCCAGTTCGAGCATCCGGCTGGTGTGCCGGGCGAACTGTTCGGCGGTGCCGTGCAAGAACACCCAGTTGCGGGTGGCATGGGCCTGCGTACCCTGCGATTCCAACTCGGCATCGGCCAGCTCGCCGGCCGGACGTCCGAAGACCACGGCGCTGACCCCGGCCGGCGTCGGGGTGCTCATCGGCCGGCCACGAACGGGGTGTCGACGCCGATCGTCCCGGTGCTGTGCGCGCCGCCGGGCGCCCCGAGCGGAGCGTCCCGGCCGGGCAACACCTCGGTGAAGAAGCGGCGGTTGTCCTCGACGAACTCGGTCTGGTCCGCCGGTACGCGACGGTCCTGGCTGATCGCCTCGACCGGGCAGACCGGCTCGCAGGCGCCGCAGTCGATGCATTCCTTGGCGTTGATGTAGAGCTTGCGCTCACCCTCGTAGATGCAGTCGACCGGACACTCCTCCACGCAGGACTTGTCCATCACATCGATGCAGGGTTGGGCAATCACATACGGCATGCGGCGTTCTCCTTGCTGGTGCTGGGCAAGCGGCTCATCAGACGGCCACCGGCTGCGAAACGTCCTGATCGGAGGAGTGCCCGGGAAACAATGCGGCACCGGGATCGATGAAGACCGCCGCGTTGTTGACCGCGGTCGCCACCTCGCCGAACCCGACCGAGATCAGCCTGACCTTGCCGTCGTAATCGGCGATGTCACCGGCGGCGTACAGCCCGGGCACCGTGGTCCGCATGGCCGAGTCCACCACCAGGTGGCGGTTGTCGTGCAGCTCCGCGCCCCAGCCGCGTAGCGGCCCGAGGTTGGCGGTGAACCCGAGGGCAGCGACCACCACCGAGCAGTCGAGCTCGACCGGTTCGGTGCCGTCGCCGTACTGCACGGTGGCCCGCTCGACCGAGATTGCCCCGTGCAACGCAGTCACCTGGGCTTCGGTGATGATCCGGATGCTGGACGCCCGAACCGCCGAGACCGTGCCGGCGTGGGCCCGGAACTCGTCCCGGCGGTGCACCAAGGTCACCGAACGAGCGATCGGCTCGAGCATCAGGGCCCAGTCCAGGGCGGAGTCGCCGCCGCCCACCACGATGACGTCGGCGCCCGAATGTTCATACGGATCCGGGACGAAATAGCTCAGGCCACGCCCGACATGCTCGCCCCCGGCCGGCAACGGCCGGGGCGTGAACGTGCCGATTCCGCCGGTCACCACCACGGCCGAGCACCGGACCTCGATCCCGGCGCCGGTCGTGACGGCGTAGCGTCCGTCACCGGATGGCGCGAACGTGCGGGCCTCCTGCCCGAGCAGGTACTGCGGCTCGTACTGCGCCGCCTGGGTGAGCAGGGCAGCGACCAGTTCACGTCCCTTGACGGCCGGCAGCCCGGCGACGTCGAAGATCAGCTTCTCCGGGTACAGCGCCGCGACCTGACCGCCCGGCACGGAAAGGGAGTCCACGATCGCCACCGAGAGCCCCCGGACACCGGCGTAGTAGGCACCGTACAGACCGACCGGCCCGGCACCGACGATGAGCAGGTCGACGTCAACGGTCATGCCAGGTTTCTCCTTTCCGCAGCGAGGTATCAGACCCGGTTGACGTCGAAGTCCGCGCGCTCGCCGGTACCGAAGCGGCGCAGTGCCCCCTCCGGACCGGAGGCATTGGGTCGGATGAAGATCCAGTTCTGCCAGGCGGTCAGCCGACCGAAGATCTTGGTCTCGAGCGTCTCCGGCCCGACGAAGCGATGGTTGGCCTCCATGCCGGTCAGCGCGTCCGGCGACAGCGATGCCCGTTCCTCAAGCACGATCCGGAGCTCGTCGGCGAAGTCGATGTCGTCCAGACCGAGCGTGATCAGGCCGAGTTGCTCGGCGGCCGCACTGTCCAACGCCTCGCCGATGCTCTTACCGGCCGCGGCCAGGGCTTCGTCCCGGCCCCAGAACCTCGATTGCAGCCGAGTCAGGCCGTTGCCCATCGGGAACGGGCCGTCGTTTGAAGGTGAAAGGCTGATCGTGGCCGGCGGCAGATCGTCATCGCTGTCTTCGAAGATGCCATCGAGCATGTACTGCCGGTCGGCGGCCAATGCCAGTTCGAGCAGCAGGCCGTCGAAGCAGCTGCCGGGCTCGATCACGGCGACCAGCGTCCGGCTGGTGACATCGAGACGTTTGAGAGTCCGCTTGTAGTACTGGATGATCTCGGATACGAACCAGTCCTCGGCCAGGTCGCCGAGCTGGCGGTCGTAGGCCAGTACGGTCTCGTGCTCACCCTCGGTCCGGAACACCCAGGTGCCGAGCTCGGGTTCGTTGGTGCGCAACCGCAGGATCAGGTCGTCCAAGGCGCGGGTGACCGCGAACGGCCAGTAGTCCACGCCCTGTTCGAGGACGGCGGCCGCGCCGGCCGGCGGGGCTGCGTCCGGTCCGTGCACGGTGATGTCGACCCGGCGCCGGACCCGATCAATCTTCGCGGCCACGAACGGGTAGCGGATGCCGTCGTCGGATTCGCTGCGCTGGAGGGCGATCAGCTCGACCCCGGTAGCGTCGCCGGGCCGGTGCGAGCGTGCCGCGGCCTGCCGGGCCCGTTCGGTCACGGTCTCGGAGAACCGCGCGCGCGGCACGCTCTCATCGACCAGCCGCCAGGCCACCGCTTGGCCGCCCCGGATGCCTTCGGACTTGGTGGCGAAGATGTCGGCATGGTCCTTGCGGACCAGTCGTTTGTCGACCACCCGGGTCAGACCGCCGGTACCGGGCAGCACACCCAGCAACGGCACCTCCGGCAACGACACGGTGGACGAACCGTCGTCGATGAGGACGATCTGGTCGCAGGCCAAGGCCAATTCGTAACCGCCGCCGGCCGCGGTGCCGTTCACCGCGGCGATGTAGGTCTGGCCTGAGTTCGTCGTCGCGTCCTCGATGCCGTTGCGGGTCTCATTGGTGAACTTGCAGAAGTTGACCTTCCATGCGTGCGAGGACTGGGCCAGCATCCGGATGTTGGCACCGGCGCAGAACATCCGGTCCAGGCCGCCAGTCACGACCACCGCCTTGACCCCGGGGTGTTCGAAGCGCAGCCGTTGGGTCGCGTCGTACAGCTCGATGTCGACCCCGAGGTCGTAGGAGTTCATCTTGAGTTCGTAGCCCGGAACCAGACCACCGTTCACGTCGACCTCGAGGGTCAGCGTGGCGACCTCGCCGTCGATGGCGATCTTCCAATGTCGGTAATCGGCCGGCGTCCGGTCGAAGTCCACCCGTACGGTCATCAGATCAGAGCCTCCTCGGCCAGGTGGACGTAGTCGAATTCCACCGGCTGGTCGTTGATGCCGGTCTTCGGCGCGGCGATCCAGCCGGCGAACTCGCCCGGTTCGTAGTGCGGCACCATCAGCTTCGCCACCGCCTCCCGGTCGGCGTCGGTCGGCAGCCAGGTCTCGACCAGCGCAGCCCACTGGTCCTCGGACAGCACCTCACCGGTCGGGCTGATGTGGTGGCCGTTGTACACCCCGACCCTGCGGTTGAACCCCTCGTGCGGCAGCAGCAATCGTTGCGGCAGCTCGCCATCCTCCATCGCCTGGTTCCATCGCCGGACCCCGTTCTCGCAGTCGGCCACGTATTCATCGCGCAGATCGGCATTCAACGCGGTGAGCATCGGCACGATCTCGGAGACGATTTCGCCGTCCTTGACGTAGCGAACCTCGCGAGTGTCGTCCTTCAACTGGTGGTCATCCTTACGCCGAGTCTCCTGCCACCGGCCCTTCAACCCGGCCGTGTAGTAGGCCGCGACATTGCTGGACTTCTCCGAACCGAACAGGTCCATCGACACCGAGAACTGGAAGTTCAGATATTTCTGGATGATCTCCAACGGGATCGCGCCGGCCTCGATGATCACGGCCTGATCGGTGCTGCCGGTCTGCTGCATCACCTCGACGGTGCGCTCCACCGTGCGCTGCACGCCGGTGGTGCCGACGAACATGTGATGCGCCTCTTCTTTCAGCATGAACTCGCACGTGCGGGCCAGCGGGTCGAAGGCCGACTCCTTCAACGTGCCGAGCTGGTACTTGCCGTCACGGTCGGTGAAGTAGGTGAACATGAAGAACTGCAACCAGTCGGTGGTCTCCTCGTTGAAGGCGCCGAGGATCCGGGGTGAGTCGAGGTCACCGGAGTTGCGCTTGAGCAACTGCTCCGCCTCGGCCCGGCCCTCCCGACCGAAATAGGCCTGCAGCAGGTAGACCATCGCCCACAGATGCCGCCCCTCTTCGACGTTGACCTGAAACAGGTTGCGCAGGTCGTAGAGGCTGGGTGCGGTGTTGCCGAGGACGCGTTGCTGTTCGACCGAGGCCGGTTCGGTATCGCCCTGCACGGTGATCAGGCGCATCAGCTCGGCGCGGTACTCACCAGGCACCTCCTGCCACGCCGGCTCGCCCTTGTGCTCGCCGAAGGAGATCACCCGGTCGGGATCACGTTCGGCCAAGAAGATGCCCCAGCGATACTCCTCCATGGGCACATGGTCGAAATGCGCCCAGCCGTCGCGGCCGACCGCGATGGCCGTACGCAGGTAGACGTCCTTGGTCGGCAGGGCCGGGCCGAGCTGCTTCCACCAATCGAGGAATTTCGGCTGCCAGGACTCCAACGCCCGCTGCAACCGCCGGTCGCCGGCCAGGTCGACGTTGTTGGGGATCCGCTCGCTGTAGTCGATCTTGCTCAGCGGTCCGGTCGGCGTCGGGGCCGCACCCGTCCGGTCATCAACAGTCATGGGGAGATCTCCCTCGAAGGAGTGGACGCTCGGTTCCCTGAAGTTCTACACTTCGATTGCGACCAGAGCAAGACTTGTAGAACGATGACGCTGGACTAGGGTCGTCCGTGCTCGCGGTTCGACGCCGTTGAGTCATCGCCGCAGGTCGGATGGTTGCTTCGAGAACGGAGAATCCGGTGTCGCCCAAGGCCACTTCGACCACCGCTGCAGCGCTGGCGCCGGTGGTATCGATGCCGCGCCGGCACTCGGTTGGCGGTGACAGCACTCGCGGACTGCTGTTCACCATCCTCGGCGAGTTGGTGTTGCCGACCGGCGGCAGCGCCTGGACCGCGGCCTACATCGAGCTGCTGCGGCGTTTCGGCGTCGAGGAGAAGGCCAGCCGACAGGTGCTGAAGCGGACCGCCGAGGACGGCTGGCTGCTCGCCGAACGGGTCGGCCGCCGCACCTCGTGGCGACTGACCCGCTCCGCTGAGGAAGTGCTGACTGCAGGTACCGAACGCATCTTCGGGTTCAAGGGTGCCCAGCATCAGTGGGACGGCAGTTGGGTCTTTGTGGTGGCCCGAGTGCCGGAGACCGAACGGTCGGCCCGGCACCTGCTGCGGACCCGGTTGGCCTGGGCCGGCTTCGGCAGCCCGTTGCCCGGCCTATGGGTGAGCACCCATCCGGATCGGACCGCCGAGGTGGAACGGGTGCTGGCCGAGGCTGGACTGACTGAGGACGCCCAGGTGTTCCTGGCCCGGCACGCGGCGGTCGGCGATCCGGCCGAACTGGTCGGCCAGGCCTGGGACCTGACCGAGATCGATGCGAGTTATCACGATTTCATCGATCGATTCTCCGAACGACGGGACGAAGACGCGCTCACCCGACTGGTCGACGTGGTGCACGCCTGGCGACGCTTTCCGGCTATCGACCCGGCACTGCCGATCGAGCTGCTGCCGACCGGCTGGAGCGGGGTCGAGGCGGCCCGGCTCTTCGATGCCGAGCACAGTTCGTTGCTCACGACGGCCCACGCCGAGTGGGCCGAA
>CAZZZW010000193.1:0-8920 GCA_964658795.1 Phormidium nigroviride PCC 7112 | reverse complement strand
CGGGGGGCAAAGGATAATGCCGATGCAGGCAGTACCAGGAACGGCCAGAGGAAGTCCTTCCAGGCCGCGATGAAGGAGAACACCGAGACCACGCCGAGGATCGGTTTGGACATCGGCAGCACCACTGACCAGAACAGCCGGAACGGCCCGGCGCCGTCGACCTCGGCCGCCTCGAAGATCTCGCGGGGCAGCCCGTCGAAGAAGCGTTTGACCAACACGACATTGAACGCGTTGGCACCGTAGGGTAACCACAGCGCCCAGAACGAATTGATCAGTGAAACATGGATGATCGGCGTGTTCAGCACGGTCAGATAGAGCGGCACCAACAACACCACGGTCGGCACCAGCAGGGTGCCCAGCACGAGCGCACTGACCAGGGGCGCGTACCAGGGCCGCAGCACCGACAGCACATATCCGCCGGTGGTCGCGACCAGTAGTTGGATCAACCAGGCACCGAACGCGATCAACACCGTGTTCTTCATCGAACGCCCCAGGTCCAGGGTGTTCCACGCCGTACTGAGGTTGGACCACGCCACGCCGTGGGGGAACAGCCCGAGCGGATGGCGCAAGGTGTCCTGGGTCGGGGTGACGCCGGCCTTGGCCAGCAACAACAGCGGCCCGAGACCGAAGACCAGTAACGCGATCAGCACCAGCGCGTTGACCGCCCGGTGCAGATTTCGGACCGCGGGACGGCGTCGGTCCGAGAATGACACTATGACGCCGCCGCTGGCCGACCGTCGTTTGGGTTTCCCCACAGGGGGATCGGCCACCGCGGCCGCCGTCATCGGTTCGGCCGGGATCGGGGTTGCCATGGGCGGGGCTGGTTCGGTGCTGGTGCTCAACTGTCACTCCAACGTCGGGTCGCCCAGAAGTAGACGGCGGACAACACGGCCAGGACCAGGGCCAGCATCACGCTGAGTGCGGTGGCCGCGCCGTAGTCGCCACCGAGGCTCTGTCCGAACGCGTAGTTGTAGATCAGCAGCAGCACGGTCAGGGTCGAGTTGTCCGGGCCGCCATCGGTGAACAGGTAGGGCTCGAGGAAGACCTGCGAGGTGCCGATCAGCTGCAGGATCAAGGTGATCAGCAGCACGCCCCGGAGCTGAGGGAGCGTCACGTGCCAGATCTTGTGCCGGATCGAGGCGCCGTCGACGGCCGCCGCGTCGTACAACTCGGGGGAGACCGACATCAGCGCGGCCAGATAGATGATCACCGTGCTGCCCGCCGCCGCCCAGGTCGCCTCCAGCACCAGGGCCGGCATGGCGGTGTGCTCGTTCTGCAGCCAGGGGTACGGGCCCAACCCGATCCAGCCGAGCACGGTGTTGAAAACGCCGGTCGGACTGGCATCGTAGAAGAACTTCCACAGCAGCACGGCCACGACCGGCGGCACCACTACCGGCAGGTAGGCGAGCACGGTGTAGAGCCCCTTGAGCCGGCGCAACTCGCTCATCACGACGGCGGCGACGAGCGGGATCGGATATCCGAAAACCAACGCAATGCCAGTGAAGTACAGGGTGTTCTTGACCGCGGTCGGCAGCAACGGGTCTTCGAAGACATGCCTGAAGTTGGTCATCCCGACCCAGGTCGGCGCCGTCACCAGGTTGGTCTGCTGCACGCTCATCACCAGCGCCCGGACGATCGGGTACCAGGAGAAGGCACCGAAGACCACCAGCATCGGTAATGCGAACAGCAAGGTACTCAGCGCGCTGCCCCGGCGACGAGCGCTACCTGGTCGACGTCGCCGAGGATCGAGCCGCGTACGACTGAGGATTCCGGGTCGGACCGGGCGGGCCGAAGGAGGCGATCCCTCGGCCCGCACGGTGCTCGAGGCCAGCGTCATCCGCGGTCGAGGATGGTCTGCACGCTGGAATTGGCCTTGTTCAACAGGTCATCGATGTTGGCGTCCTTGTTGGTCAGGACGGCCTGAACCACCGAGTCCAGTGCGGTGTAGAGCGCCTGGGTCTGCGCCTCGGGTTCGGCGATCAGGTTTTGCTGGAAGACCCCGGTGGTGAAGGAGGTCATCTGGTCCAGCGGCACGTTGACGTAGGACTTGATCCACTCGTTGGCCTGGTCCAGGGTCGCCTTGTCGAAGATCGGCAGGGCCGGCACACCGACCGGCTGCTTGCCCTGGGCCAGGGTCTTGGCATCGAGCACGGCCGCGTCCTGGGTGGTCAACTTGCGCATGTAGTAGAAGTCGACCCATTTGACCGCCGCCGCCTGCTGGGCCGGGCTGGCCTTGGCGCTCACCACCGCAAGCGAACCGCCGCCGAGGATGCCGGCGTCGGCCGAGGACGTGTCCAGCGGCAACGCGGCCAATCCGTAGTCAGCCGGCTTGATGTGGTTCTGCTGCACCAGGCTGGTGTAGACGTCCGAACCACCCATGTACATACCGATCTTGCCAGCGGCGAAGGCCTGGTTGATACCGCCCCAGTCGTAGAGGAAGTTGCTGCCCATGGAGTTGTCGCTCCAGCGCATGTCGTGCAGTTTCTGCAAGGCGGCCTTGGTCTTGTCGTTGTTGACGCTGGCGGTGTACTTGTCACCGTCCTGTGTCTCCATCCGACCGCCCAGGGCGTAGGTCAGGGTGGTCAGCATCCAGCCACCGGTGGCGCTCTTGGTCATCTGGGCGAAGCCGGCCTGGCCGGTCTTGTCGGCGATCTGCTTGGCGTCGGCCCGGATCTCATCCCAGGTCGTCGGTGGCTTGTTCGGGTCGAGTCCGGCCTGGCTGAAGAGGGTCCGGTTGTACTGCAAGCCGATGCCGTAGGCCGCCCACGGGATGCCGTAGACGTGACCGTCGCTGCCTTGACCGGCCTGCAACACCTTGGGGTTGAAGTTCTTGGCGTACGGCAAGGCCTGAACCTCATCGTTGAGGTCGGCGACCTGCTTCTTCGCGATCAGCGACTTGCCGTCGGTGAAGGGGACGGTGAACTCGGTCGGCAGCGTGCCACCGGCCAGCTGCGCGGCGAAGGTGTCGGCCTTCCACTCGTACTCCTTCGGCGTGACCTCGATGTTGGGGTTCTGCTGTTCGAACTGCTTGATCTGCTCGTTGAAGGTGTCGATCGAAGCCTGATCGCTGCCGGGCTTGAGCGAGACGACCGAGATCTTGACCTTGCCTCCGGCCGAATCGGACGCGGACTTGGACTTGCCGGAGCCGCAACCGGCAACCAGGGCCAGGGCGACCGCGCCGGTGAGGGCGGTGACGACGACGTTGCGCGTACTGCTCATCTTCTTCGGATCTCTCTTTCGGATAAAGGAGAAACTTGACGTGGGACTGGATCTGCAGGGTTTGGCCGGCCGGGCCGAACTAGATCTGACCTCCTCCTTCAGCGGTAGCTTGAGTCGGCGGCAACTCGAGTCGGAGCCAAGCGGTGGCATCCCGGGGTAACAGCTGTCCTTCCAGCTCGACGCTGGTCAACAGGACTTCTGCATGCGGGGGCAGCGCAATCGCACGCGGACCGAGGTTGACGACGCAACCGAAGCCATCGCCCCGGACGAAGCTCAGGATGCTCGGATCGGAGGTGGACCAGGTCAGGTCGGCGCCGTGCAGGTCGAGGCAGGACCGACGGATCCGCAGCGCCGCTCGATACAGCCTCAGCATGGAGTTCGGATCGTCCTGCTGGGCGGCCACGGTCAGCGCGGCCCAATCGATCGGCTGCGGTAACCAGGTGTTGCGATTCGGGCCGAATCCATATGGGGGTTCTGTTCCACCCCAGGGTAGTGGAACCCGGCAGCCGTCCCGGCCGGGGTCGAGCCCACCGGAACGGAAGTGCATCGGGTCCTGCAACCGGTCCTCGGGAATGTCCTCGACCTCGGGCAACCCGAGTTCCTCGCCCTGGTAGAGGTAGAACGAACCGGGCAGCGCCATCGCCAGCAGGGCGGCCGCCCGGGCCCGGCGGTAGCCGAGCACCGGATCGGTCGCGGTATCCGCTCGCTTGGTGGCGAACGCGAACGAGGTGTCCTCTCGCCCGTAGCGGGTGACGGCCCGGGTCACGTCGTGGTTGGCCAGCACCCAGGTTGCCGGCGCGTCGACCGGCGCGTGCGCGGCCAGCGTCTCGATGATCGAGGTCCGTAGCCGGGCTGCGTCCCAGGGGCAAGCCAGGAAGTCGAAGTTGAACGCGGTGTGCAGTTCGTCCGGTCGCAGGTAGAGCGCGAACCGCTCCGGATCGGGCAACCACAACTCACCGACCAGCACCCGGGGCTCGTCGTAGGAATCCGCGATCGCCCGCCAGGAGCGGTAGATCTGGTGCAGTTCGTCGCGGTCTTCGTACGGGTGGCCACCAGGCCGGGGATGTTCGGGCACCTCGGGCAGCGCCGGATCCTTCACCAGTAGTGCGGCCGAATCGATCCGCACGCCGGCCGCGCCCAGGTCGAACCAGAACCGCAGGATGTCCTCGTGCTCGGTCCGGACCTGCGGATCGGTCCAGTTCAGATCGGGTTGTTGGGGCGCGAACAGATGCAGATACCACTGGCCGGGTGTGCCGTCCGGATTCTTCGTCCGGGTCCAGGTGGTGCCGCCGAAGTTGGACACCCACTCGGTTGGCATCTCGCCGCCGCCGTGGCCCTTGCCGGCGCGGAACCAGAACCGTTGCCGAGCCGGACTGCCCGGCTCGGCTCGCAAGGCCTCTTGGAACCAATCATGTTGTTCGGAAACGTGATTCGGTACCACATCGACGATGGTGCGGATGCCCAGCGCCGCGGCCTCGGCGATCAGTGCGCTCGCCTGCTCAAGGTCACCGAACGCCGGGTCGATCTGCCGGTAGTCGGCAACGTCGTAGCCGCCGTCGGCCAAGGGGGAGACGTACCACGGGGTGAACCAGATCGCGTCGACGCCGAGGTCGGCCAAGTAGGGCAGTCGATGCCGGGCACCGGTCAGATCGCCGGTTCCGTCGCCATCACCATCGGCAAAGCTGCGCAGGTAGATCTGATAGATGACCGCGCTGCGCCACCAGTCCCGGTCCTGACGACGCTCCGCGGTTCCGCTACCGGTCTCAGAGCTGGCCGCCGTGCCGCGCGGTTCGTTCAATGCTCGCTCCGCCTCTCGATGAGCCGTCAGTGGGCGAGGAAACCGCCCGACTCCGGCTGTGTCGTCCGGACCGGCTGTGTTGGACCGGAACACTAGAGTTTTCGACAAGAGCACGCAAGACTTCGACAAGACATTACAAATTCGTGATCAGCACGGGACGTGGCTGGGCCAGGGAGCCCAACGGTCTGTGACCAGGTCAGGTTGCTATCGGGGGGCCGAATCGACGGTGCTGGTGCGAGTCGGCACCGGGTCTCGCGGCCGAGTGGTCAGTTGCCCCGCGCGGTGGTCGCTAACAAGTGCCCACCGCACGGGTGAACTGACCACTTGCCGCGCGAGGCGCGCGTGCCTGGAGTCGGGTCAGGCGGACTTGGCGGCGTGCGGCGTGTTGGGCGCCGGTGCGGTCGATGAACGGACCACCAATTCGGGCTCGTAGAACAGTTCGTTCGGCGCGAAGGTGCCGCCGTTGATCTGGCCGACCAGCAGGTCGACCGCGGCCCGGCCCATCGGCTCGATCGGCTGCCGGACCGTGGTCAGCGGCGGATCGGTGCAGGTCATCAATGCAGAATCGTCGTACCCGATAACGGAAACGTCATTGGGTACGGACAGTCCCGCGCGCCGGACGGCCCGGATCGCACCCAGCGCGATGGGGTCGCTGGCGCAGACCAGGGCCGTCATGCCGCGATCCAGCAATGTGGTTGCCGCCGCCTGGCCGCCCTCGATCGAGAAGAGTGAGTAGACCACCCGGTCGTCGGGCAGGCTGAATCCGTTACGACCCTGCTGCGCCCTGGCCGCGGCCAGCCGCCGCTGGGATGGCACATGATCGGGCAGGCCGAGGATGAGCCCGATCTGAGTGTGGCCCAGATGGCGCAGATGGGCGATGGATTGCTCGACCGCGACCGCGTCATCGCAGGAGACCCGAGGAAAGGCGAGCCCGTCGACGGCGGCGTTGATCAGCACCGTCGGCAGGTTGCGCTCGGTCAGCTGGGCGTAGTGCTCGTGCGAGGAATCAGCCAACGCGTACAGGCCTCCGACGAACAGCACACCGGACACGTGCTGCTGCAGCAGGAGTTCGACGTAATCGGGTTCCTGCACGCCGCCGGTGGTCTGGGTGCACAGCACTGGGGTGAATCCTTGCTGGACCAGCGCGCCGCCGGCCACCTCGGCGAAGGCGGGGAAGATCGGATTCTGCAGTTCCGGCAGGACCAGGCCGACCAGACGGGACCGCTCACCGCGCAGCTGGGTCGGCCGCTCGTAACCCAGTACGTCGAGGGCGGTCAACACGGCCTGTCGGGTCGGCTCGGAGACGCCGCCCTTGCCGTTGAGCACCCGGCTGACCGTGGCGGTACTGACGCCAACCTTGGCGGCAACCTCAGCGAGCCGACGAGTCATGGCTGCAAGACTACGACATTTCTTGCAGGAACAGGTGTAGCGATCTTGCGGCTTGTTTGCGGGCATCAACCTGCTTTGCCGAGGCCGGAGTGCTGATATCGCCCCATTACCGGACAAGTCTCAACGTCACACTGGAACAGCGGTAGCAAGAATTTACAATTTGCGAATTGCTGTCGAAATATTGCAGCAACCTGTGAAGTGTGTTTGGCTTCCCTGCATCGTTCCGTGTCCGTTTGGCCCGATGCTGCGCCGACGATCCCCATCCCTGAGTACCTGCGCCAGTAGCACCGTGCCGCACCCGACGAAAGGCTCGCCGATGACCGTCCTCCAGCGATCTGCTCACCCGGACCCTCGCTTGAAACTCCGCGGGCTTGCGCTGCTCGCGAGCGCGGCCACCGTAGCCGGCGGGTTGTTCGCGTTCGGCCTCACCACCGCCGGGCCGGCCCACGCCGCCGCCAGCCGCGGTGCGACGGTGCCGTTCATCGAGTACGAGGCGGAATCGGCGACGACCAACGGGACCGTCATCGGCCCGGATCGCACGGCCGGCACCTTGGCCGCCGAGGCCTCCGGTCGCAAGGCGGTGACGTTGGCCGGCGCCGGCAAGTTCGTGCAGTTCACCCTGACCCAGCCGGCGAACGCGGTGACCATCCATTACGCGATCCCGGACACCTCCGACGGCGCCGGCCAGACCCAGCCGCTGTCGCTCTACGTCGGTGCGAACAAGGTCAAGGACCTGTCGCTGACCAGCAAATATGCCGATTACTACGGCTCATACCCCTTCAGTAACAACCCCGGTGACGGGCACCCCCACCACTTCTACGACGACGTCCGAACCACCTTCGGCTCGACCTTGGCCACCGGTACTACGGTCAGACTCCAGATCGATGCCGGGGACAACGCCGCGTCGTACACCATCGACACGGCCGATTTCGAGAACGTGCCGGCCGCCACCGGCATCCCGGCCGGTGACCTCAACGCCACCAGCTACGGCGCCGATCCGACGGGCCTGGCCGACTCGACCAGCGCCCTGCAATCGGCGATCAATGCCGCGTCTGCGCAGGGCAAAACGCTGTTCATCCCGACCGGCACGTTCACCGTCACCGGCCACCTGATGGTCAACAACGTGACCATCCAGGGGGCTGGTCCCTGGTACACCGTGCTGCACGGATCGGGCGTGGGAATCTACGGCGGCTACGTGCCCAGCGGGGGCACCAACGTGCACGTCTCGGATCTGGAGATCCTGGGCGAGACGATGAACCGGGACGACGGTGCTCAGGTCAACGGCATCGGGGGAGCACTGTCGAACTCATCCTTCACCAACATCTGGATCCAGCACACCAAGGTCGGCGCCTGGATGGACGGGCCGATGGACCATCTGACCTTGTCCGGACTGCGGATTCTCGACACCACCGCCGACGGCGTCAACTTCCACGACGGGGTCACCAATTCGATCGTCACCAATTCCTTCCTGCGTAACACCGGCGACGACGGCCTGGCCATGTGGTCGGAGTCCAACGCCGACGCCAACAACTCCTTCACCTTCAACACGGTGGAGTTACCCATCCTGGCCAACAACATCGCCCTGTACGGCGGTCACGACGACGCGGTGACCGACAACATCGTCAGTGACACCCAGACCCAGGGCGGTGGTCTGCACATCGGCCAGCGCTTCGGCTCGACGCCAGAGAGCGGCACCTTCACCCTGGCTCGGAACACCCTGATCCGAACGGGGGTTCTCGATCCGAACTGGCAGTTCGGCGTCGGCGCGATCTGGTTCTACTCCGAGCAGGGATCGATGTCGGCCACGGTGAATGTGACCGACAGCCAGATCCTGGACAGCTCCTACGAGGCGATCATGTTCACCGGCAACAGTGCCATCACCGGGGTGGCGTTCAGCAACGTCACCGTCGACGGCACTGGCACCTTCGTGCTGCAGGAACAGGTGACCGGTTCGGCCAGCTTCACCAACGTGACCGCAGCGCACGTCGGGGCGGCCGGCATCTACAACTGCATGGGCGCGGGGTCCTTCACCGCGACCAAGACCAGCAGCCCGGGTTGGGACACCTCGTACTGTGGCGCGTGGCCGAATCCCGTTTACACCTATGGCGATGGTGGCGGCACGACCCCACCCACGAGCACGCCGCCCACCAGCCCGCCGCCTTCGGGGGGCAACCTGGCCCAGGGCCGTCCGGTCACCGACAACGGCCACACCCAGGTCTACGCCGCAGCCAATGCGGTGGACGGCAACACCAGCACCTACTGGGAGGGTTCGGCCTTTCCCTCGACGATCACGGTGGATCTGGGTAGCACCCAGCCGCTGGGCAGCGTCCAGTTGAACCTGCCGCCGGCCGCGGCGTGGTCGGCACGCACCCAGACGGTGTCGATCGACGGCAGCACCGACAACAGCAGCTGGACCTCCCTGGTCGGGTCCAAGAGCTACGGCTTCGATCCGGCCACCGGCAATCAGGTCAGCATCAACCTGCCGACCAACACCGCCCGCTACCTGCGAGTGAC
>CAZZZW010000192.1:0-8949 GCA_964658795.1 Phormidium nigroviride PCC 7112 | reverse complement strand
AGTCTCTTCCTGTCCGAGGCCCGGTCGCGGAGTCCCGGGCGGGGCACTCTTCGACCAGGCCCCACATTGCAATAATGCGACGGGCACATGGTCGAAGGTCTCGTCCACCCCGGTGCTGCCATCGGCAACCACCTGGGCCCGGCAACCGGGTTCAGCCAGGCTGAACCAGTATGTCGACTACCGGCGTACGGACTACTCCCCTTCGGTCCGAACAGCCTACCAGGATGGGAATGCCCACCGGTCGTCCCTGGTTGTGATGGCGTCGTCACTCGCTGACGGCGGAAGGAGATGACCTCATGAAGGTCCGCAATTCGATCAAGGCACTGAAGGCCAAGGATGGCGCCTACGTGGTCCGTCGAGACGGCCGGCTGTTCGTACTGAACAAGAAGCACCCGCATCTGAAGGCTCGCCAGGGCTGAGCGATCCACGGCCGGACCCGCGTTCGGGCTTCTGGTACCGCAGCGCTGGTATCGCGCTGCCGACCTCGGCGAGCGGCTCTACATCAACAGGCGTTTCCACCAGGACGGGCTGGCCGCCGGCGCGTCGGCGTCGTCCATCTAGTCGACGTCAAGGTCGGAATCCGGTCTCCCGGGCGGTCGGACATCGACCGTCCGGGCGGCCACAAGCCGTGAAGTCGCACAGCCGGCACAACGCGCCGCCGGTCGGTGCTGACCCGGCGGCGCGCTGGGCCAACCGATCCCGGGTCAGGTTGCCGATCACCAGTTCACAGGCCCGGACCAGGTCCCGTCGCTGGCGTTCCGACAGGCCGGCCAGCGCCTGATCCGTCTCGGCCGCCCGGCTTTCTCGAAGTCGCAACGCCAGCGACCTGCCTTTTCGGGTAAGAGAAATCTCGATCGAGCGGTGGTCCGATCCCGCTCGGCGACGTACCAGGGCCGAACCCTCCAGCCGGTCGACCAGGCGCACCGCGCCGGAATGGCTGAGCCCGAGCGCCAGCGCCATCCTTTGCACCGACCCGGCCGGGCTGAAGTCCAGCAAGGTCACCAGCGCCGTCGCTGCCACCGCATCCAGGCCGGAAACGGCCGCCAGCGCCCCGGCCACCCGGTCGGTCAGACCCAATGCGGTCACGGCCACCAGGTTGGCCAGCCGGTCGTCGTCCATGGCTCCGAGCCTAGCGTTGACCCGGTCCCGGTCATGTGATTGAGTCATATATGCGCGAGTCATATATTTGTCATTGAGTGCGCACCAGAGGAGGACCGCCATGACCGACCACGTCGCCCAGGCCGAGATCGAGATCGACGCCACCCCGGATCGTGTCTGGCGGGCCCTCACCGACCCGAGCGAGGTCAAGAACTATTTCTTCGGCACCGAGCTGGTCACCGATTGGAGACCCGGCTCACCGATCTACTGGCGCGGTGAGTGGAACGGAAACCCCTATGAGGACAGAGGTGAAGTCCTCGAGGTCGTGCCGGGCCAACTCTTGCGCGTCACGCACTTCTCACCGCTGACCGGGCAGGCCGACCAGCCCGAGAACTACCACACCCTGACCTACGTGCTCTCGGCCACGGCCGCCGGCACCACGGTGGAACTGACCCAGACCAACAATCCCGATCCGGAACAGGCCGCACAATTCAGCGAGAACTGGCGCGGCTTGCTGGCCGGATTGAAACAGCAGGTGGAGGCCAACCCGGAGTAGGCGGCAGCGGTCGCGATCCCGGCGAGTGAAGCAGCCCGACGTAGCCCGGGACTAGGGTGGCGGCATGGCCGATGAGGACCGGTACCGCCTGCAGCGCTTCCTCGACGCCCAGGACGCGGGCGATACGTATCGGCGAGCCGTCGCCGAACTTCGCGCCGGCCAGAAGCTCAGCCACTGGATGTGGTTCGTCTTTCCGCAACTGACCGGGCTGGGCCGCAGCGCAATGGCGCGGGAGTACGCGATCGCCTCACTCGCCGAGGCCCGGGCCTATCTCAGGCATCCGGTGCTCGGACCGCGCCTGATCGAATGCGGCCAGACCGTAGCAGCCGGCCCTGACCGCACCGCCGACCAGATCTTCGGCACGGTCGACGCGGTCAAGCTGCGCTCGTCGATGACCCTGTTCCATCGAGCTGATCCGGACGAGCCAGTGTTCGCCGAGGTGCTTCAGCGGTTCTTCGAGGGTGTGCCCGACGAGGCCACCGACCAGTTGCTGGCGATCTAGCGGCGCTCATTGCCCTGTACCTGATCAGCACTCAGGCCCGCCGCGGTATCAACCCTGAGCGATCCGGCCGTCGGTGCTGTAGGTGAACGGGTCGGGCAGGCGGCCCACGTAATTCACCAGCGGTACCAGCTCGGCGTCCGCGGTCTGCACGATGTTAGCGGCCTGGGTCAGCACGGTGAAACCGTCCCCGCCGCCGATCATGAACGAGTTCGCGGTGCCGGTGTAGGACTGGCTGGCGTCGTCGGGAACCGGTTGGCTGTTGTCGCCGGCCGCGCCCAGCCAGACCCCGGTGATGCTGCCGCTGCCCTGGCTGCCGGTGTAGCTGAAGTGCAGTCCGGAGATCTGCATGATCCCGCCGGTACCGGTGGCCAGTTGCTGCCGCAGCAGCGCCCAGACCTGGGCCCCGGTGAGGGAGAAGGTGTCCAGGTAGTCGTCCTGGAACGGCTGCATGGTGAACAGGTCGCCGTAGGTCACCGGGCCGGCCGAGAGACCGGCGCGGACGCTCCCGGTATTGACGAAGGCCAGCTGGGTTTTGGCATACGCACGCTGGGCATCCGCGATCAGGTCACCGGCCGCCGACTCGCCGGCTGCGGTCTGGCCACCGTCTTCCCGCTGGGACGGCACCGGCGCGGCCGCGGTGTTGATCACCTGCTGTGTGATCGGATCGGTCGCAGTCAGCGCGGCGTCCACGATCTTCTGCACCGCCGGGTCCGGTTGCACAGCCGGAGCACCAGGATCGGTCGTGGCCGGCGGGGTGTTGTGCCAGACCGGCTGCACCGAGCCCCAGGCCGCGGCGATGGTGCCCCGGGAGCGGTCGAGCAGCAGTTGGACCTGGTCGAAGGCCCTGGTGTAGGAGGACGCCTGGATCACCAGGGTGTTCTTGACCCGGGTGTCGATCACCGTATGGCTGTGCCCGGAGATGACCACCGACACCGCCGGGTCGAGGTTGCCGGCGATGTCGTTGATCCGGTCGTTCACCGTGCCCACCGGGTAGTTCGACTGCGAACCCCCTTCGTGCACTACGGCCACGAACGCGTGCACACCCCGGCGCTGCAACTCGTGCACGACCCCGTTGATCGCGGTGGCCTCGTCGGTGAAATGCACCCCGGTGGTGCCACCGGTAGTGACGATGGACGGCGTGGTGATCGTGGTTGCCCCGATGAACGCGACCGGAACCCCGTTCACCCGCTTGATCACGTAGGGCTGCAGCAGCGGCTTGCCGGTCCGGTCACTGATCACATTGGCATCGACCACCGGAAAGTTCAGCTGGTTGAAGGTGATCGACGGATCCACGGCCGAGGTCCCGCCGTTGATCTGTTTCAACAGATCTGGCACGCCGCGGTCGAATTCGTGGTTGCCCAGCGTGCCGACGTCGATGCCCATCTTGTTCAGGGCATCCAGGGTGGGCTTGTCCCGCAGCAGACCGGATTCCGGCGGGCTGGCCCCGACCATGTCACCGGCCTCGATGGTCACGGTGTTGCGGGTATCGGCCGCCTTGAGGTCCGCGGCCAGGGTGGCGATGCCGCCGGCAGCGTCCTTGGCGCCGGTGTAGGGATCGGCGTAGGTCAGCCCGTTGCCGGTCAGGTTGCCGTGCACGTCGTTGATGGCCAGCAATTGCCCGGTGACGTAACGGGATCCGTCCTTGATGATCGAGGTCAGCACCGAACCCTGGGCCTGCAACGGCGGTGGGAAGTTGCCGAGCACCGCCAGCGTCGGGGCCAGGTCGACCGCCCGCACACCCTTGACCGACCGGAGGTGGGCGATGTCCGGGCCACCGGCCACGAAGGTGGCGTGCATGTTGATGTTGTGCCTGAGGTCGACATCGTCGGGCAGGTAGCCGTGCTGGCCGAAGAACAGCGACGGCGCGATTGCCGACCCGACCGTGTTTCCGTCGAATTCGTAGGGCACCTTGGACACGACGACCACGTCACCGGAGCGCTCCGGGTTGAGCGAGTCGCTGCCCTCGACATTGCTCAGCTGGTCCTTGGTGAAGACCTTCTCGATCACCGGCTTGCCGGTGGCCGGGTCCTTCAGGTCCTGGTATGCGGCGACGATCTTGGCCACGGTCGCGGCATAATCGGCCGGGTCGAGCACGCCGTCGGGGTTTCGACCTTTGAGATCAAGATAGATCTGCGTCGTCGCACCGGCCCAGCAGGCCTTGGCGATGGTCTTTCCGGCCGCGCTGGCGGCGGCCGGGCGGCAGTTGCCGGTCTGTTCGACGTCCTGCAGTCCGAGGTTCTTCAACACCAGTGGCGCGTCGATCGCTTTCCATTGCGGGGCGAATCCGTGATCGCTACTGGCCAGGATGTCAGCGTGCTCGAGCATCGAGCGCACCAGGCCCAGCCGGGCATCGGCCGAGTGATAGGCACCGAGCAGGTAGCCGAAGCGCTGGACCAGCCGGTGGTCGCGCGGTCCGGCGCCGGCCACCCGGTCGTAGTAGGGGTTGGCCGAACCGTCCGGCGCGGTCGGGGTGAGCAGCCCGAGGATCTGGTGGCTGACCTCGTCGGTCTGGTCGGTGCCGGCCAGCAGCACTTGGGTGTCGGGCTGCAAGGTGCCGAGGACGTAACGGAAAACGGCCAGATCGTAGGCCTGGTTGAGTCCGACCGTCTGAGCGAACCAGGTGTCCTCGTCGATCACCCCGGCCTCTTCCGGCGCGAAGTCGCCGAAGATTGCCGGTGGCAGGTTGTCGGCGATGTACTTGGCCAGCTTGTCCTCGCCAGGCGCGCCCGCCGGCAGCGCATCGCAGGCCGCGACCGCGCAGTGGGCGTTCGGCCGGGTCAGCGAGGTGAAGTACAGCCCGAATTTCGAGAGGTCCGGAGCCAGGTCGGTGATGTCGACGTAGAAGCCGGCCGTCTCGCCGGCGGCGGTGCCGATCAGGCCGTCGGCCCCGCGAACCTTGACCGCGCTGTACTGCCGTGGGGTCAGCCTGGTCGCGGCCGTCCCGTTCTTGCCGGCCGATGTCGGCGTCAACAGCGCCCTGTCGTAACCGTGCCCGCGGCTGGCGTAGACATAGAGATCGTAGGTACGGCTCGGGTTCAGCGCGGGCGAGGTCGAGGTGATTGTCAATACCGTCTGCTGAGCTGGTTTACCCTGGGAATACGGCACATTCGTCCAGCCGGTGGCCGGCGTGAACGAGGCGACCTGGTAGGACAGGCCGAACTTGGCGGCCGAAGCCTGCTTGGTCGCATCCGTGGGGTAGTCCAGGGTGCCGCGCTGGGAGTAGAAGCTCGCGTAGTCCACGGTCGGGCCGTTGATGTTGGCGTTCAGCCCGCCCGTCCACTCCAGCTGGGCGACCTTCTTGCCCGCCAACTCGGCCGACGACGCCACCGACTGGGCCTCGAGCACGTTGGTCGGGTCGCTGCCCGGGCTGGCGCCGTTACCGTGGAAGCTGAACGACGTCGAACTGGTGAACGCCTGCCGGTCATCGAAGAAGGTGTTGTTGGTGCTGCCGTGCACGCCCGGCCAGGCGCCGGTGGCCATGGTGTACCAACCCTGACCCGTGTTGGGCGGGAAGCCCTGGGTCAGGCCGTTGTCGCCGGTCGCTCCTGAGGCCATCAGCGCGGCGTAGTTCGGCATCTGCCGGGCCGCGGCGAAGGCCTGCATCAGGTCCGGTCGCATGCCGTCGGAGCTGAACAGCACCACCGGGTTGTGCTCAGGCCGGCCCGGCCCGGGCGACCCCGGCCCCGGCGAACTGCCGTGCGCGGACGCCGGTGCCGCGGTGGCCAGCGCGGCCACCGTGACGGCAGCGGCAAAGAGACAGACAGGACGCACACCACGGAATCGGGTCACGACCGGCAAGCTACCAACGGCGTCTGACATTTGTCACCGGGAGCCGCCCAGTTGTCACCCACGGGCCACACAGGCTTTACGCCCGGCCAGAGTGCGGGCAACCCAGCCGGATCACGCCATTCTCTCCGGCCTCGAAACCAGGATCCGGTAAGGCCTTCGACGCCATGATCAACCACTCAGTTGACAATCGAGGCGGGACCGACCTACGCTGATTTTGTCAACCAACCGGTTGACCATCGTGGAAGGTCAACGGATGGACCACCTGTCGGAGGAAGAACTCGATCGCGCGTTCACCGCGCTGGCAGATCCGGTTCGCCGGCGCATCGTCGCGCGACTGTCGACCGGACCGGCCACGGTGAACGAGCTGACCGAGTTGTTCCCGATCACCAAGCAGGCGGTGTCCAAACACATCGCAGTGCTCGCCGGCGCCGGCCTGATCACCCGCAGCCGGGCCGGCCAACGTCGACCGTGTCATCTCGACCCCGCCGTGTTGGAGTCGATGACCGGCTGGCTCGACAACTACCGGTTGGCCGCGGAGCAGCAGTTTCGCCGGCTCGACGATGTCCTGAGGAACATGGAGGATTGAGCATGAGCAACGCCCTCACCATCAGCGCTCCCGAAGGCACCCCGTTCATCGACGCGACCCGCCGGCTGGACGCTCCGCTGGCCAAGGTCTGGCGCGCGTTCACCGAGCCGGAGTTGCTGGCCAAGTGGCTGGGACCGCGGCGCTATCGCGTGGAGGACCTGGAGTTGGACGCCCGCACCGGCGGCAGCTATCGCTACGTACACGTCGGCGACGATGGTCAGTCGTTCGCGTTCCGGGGCGTCATCCATGCGGTGGTCGAACACGAATCGATCACCCAGACCTTCGAGTTCGAAGGCCTGCCCGGGCACGTCAGCCTGGAGCGGGCCAGTTTCACCGACCTCGGCGACGATCGCACCGAACTGCGGATGCACAGTGTTTTCCAGACGATCGAGGATCGCGACGGCATCATCGCCAGTGGCATGGAAGGCGGCATGGTCGAGTCCTACGAGCGACTCGAGGAGTTGCTCACGACCCTCTAAGCCCTGGACACGGCAGAATGATGCCGTGATGAAGCTCGGACTGGCCGCCGCCGCTCTCGTGCTCGCAGCCGGCTGCTCGTCGGGCGGTGCGGCGGAGCCCGGCACCAGCTCGCAGGTGCTGGCGGTGGCCCCGTCGAACCAGAAGCTGCCGCCGGCCGGTGGCCGCTTCAGTTATCAGATCGGCGGTGCCTATCCGGTCCCGGCCGGGGTGCGCATAGTGGACCGCGACCGCACTGCGGCCGCCGTGCCTGGAACGTATTCGATCTGCTATATCAACGCCTTCCAGGCGCAGCCGGATGCAGTCGGGTGGTGGCGGCAACACCACAACGACCTGCTGCTACGCCGCAACGGTCACCTGGTCATCGATCAGGACTGGAACGAGCCGCTGCTCGACCTGCGCCGGCCGAGCGAACTACTCGACGTGGTCGGAGCCTGGGTCGACGGCTGCGCGAAGGCCGGGTTCCAGGCGGTCGAGGCCGATAACCTGGATTCCTATACCCGCTCGGATGATCTGCTCACCCGGACCGAAGCCCTGGCGTTCGGCCGGCTGCTGGCCGCCCGGGCTCATCAGGACCGGCTGGCTCTCGGGCAGAAGAACGCCGCGGACCTGAGCAGCGCCGCTCGCGCGGCCGGCTTCGACTTCGCGATCGCCGAGGAGTGCCAGGTGTTCGCCGAGTGCGGCAGCTACACCGACGTCTACGGCCGCGAGCTGATCGAGATCGAATACACCGATCAAAGCAGCAGGTTCTTCGCTCAGGCCTGCGCCGACCGGGGCCATACGGTGTCGGTGGTGCGACGCGATCGGGAGGTTACCCCCGTCGGCGATCCGGCCCGCGTCGAGCAATGGTGTTGATCGGGCCGGATCACCGGCCGCCGATCAGTTTCGAAACAGCGCGCTGTAGGCGTTGATCGCCGGTTGGCCGCCGAGGTGGGCGTACAGCACGTTCGAGTTCTTGTCGATCTCACCGGCACGAACGAGATCAATCAGGCCGGCCATCGACTTGCCCTCGTACACCGGATCGATGATCATCCCTTCGAGGGAGCCGGTCAGCCGGATCGCGTCCAGCGTCGAGTCCACCGGGATGCCGTAATACTCGCCGGCCCAGCCCTCGAGGACGGTGATCTCGTCGTTGCGCAGCTCGCGGCCGAGACCGATCAGGGCCGCGGTGTTGCGAGCGATCCGCTCGACCTGATCCCGAGTTTCGTCAATCTTTGCCGAGGCATCGATACCGATCACCCGCCGCGGCCGGTCCTGCCCGGCGAAACCGGCGATCATGCCCGCATGGGTGGATCCGGTCACCGAGCAGACGATGACGGTGTCGAAGAAGATGCCAAGTTCGGCCTCCTGTCGGGCGACCTCGTCAGCCCAGTTGGCGAAGCCGAGACCACCCAGCCGATGGTCGGACGCACCGGCCGGAATGGCGTAGGGCACGCCACCGGCGGACCGCACCTCCTCGAGGGCCTGCTCCCAGGAGTCCTTGAACTCGATGCCGAAACCGGCCTCGACCAGTTCGACCTGCGCGCCCATGATCCGGGACAGCAGGATGTTGCCGACCCGGTCGTTGACCGCATCGGGCCAGTTCACCCAGCTTTCCTGGATCAATCGCGCCGTCAACCCCAACTTGGCCGCCACCGCGGCGACCTGACGGGTGTGGTTGGACTGCACGCCGCCGATCGACACCAGATGGGTGGCCCCCTGGGCCAACGCCTCCGGCACCAGGTACTCCAGCTTGCGGGTCTTGTTACCACCGAAGGCCAAACCGGAATTGCAATCCTCCCGTTTGGCCCAGATGGCTGCGCCGCCGAGCTCGGCCGTGAGCCGGTCCAGCCGGTGCACCGGGCTCGGACCGAACAGCAACGGGTAGCGCGGGAAGTCAGCAATGCTCATGGTCGGTCTCCTTGTCGGGCCGGGTCGCGGTCGGGCCGGGCCGTGGTCAGG
>CAZZZW010000191.1:0-8997 GCA_964658795.1 Phormidium nigroviride PCC 7112 | reverse complement strand
TCGCCGTCGGAGCCGAGTGGGTACCAGACCGGGAACGGCACACCGAAGAACCGCTGCCGGCTGATCAGCCAGTCGCTGTTCAGGCCCTCGATCCAGTTCTCCAACCGGGCCCGCATGAACTCCGGGTGCCAGGTCATCGCCGTGGCGTTGGCCAGCATCCGATCCCGGATGGACTCGTCAGCGGCCCCGTTGCGGATGTACCACTGGCGGCTGGACACGATCTCCAGCGGCCGGTCGCCCTTCTCGTAATACTTGACCGGGTGCTCGATCGGCCGCGGTTCCCCGCTGCTGGCCCCGTGTTCGGCCAGAAGTTCGAGGATCCGGGCGCGGGCGGAGAAGATCGTCTTGCCGGCGACCTCCTGGTAGGCCGCGTCGGCCTTGACCAGCCATTCCGGGGTCTCCTGCTGGAACCGGCCGGTCCGGCCGAGCACCACCCGCAGCGGCAGGCCGAGGTCACGCCACCAGGTCACGTCGGTGGTGTCACCGAAGGTGCACACCATGGCCATACCGGTGCCCTTGTCCTTGTCGGCCAGCCGGTGGGCGTAGACCGGCACCGGCACGTCGAACAGCGGTGTCCGTAGCTCGGTGCCGATCAGGTGCTGGTATCGCTCGTCGTCGGGGCTGACCACGACCGCGGCACAGGCCGGCAGCAGCTCGGGGCGGGTGGTGTCGACCTCGATCGGGCTGCCGTCCTCGGTGCGGAACAGCAGCCGGATGTAGGCGCTCTTGGTGGCCCGGTCCTCGACCTCGGCCTGGGCCACGGCGGTCTGGAAGTCAACGTCCCACAGTGTCGGCGCGTGCGAGAGATAGGCGTCGCCGCGCCGCAGGTTGCTCAGGAACGCCGACTGGGCGACCCGGCGGCTGTCAGCGCTGATCGTCGTGTAGTTGGTGCGCCAGTCCACGCTGAGCCCGACCGTGCGGAACAGCTGCTCGAAGCCCGCCTCGTCGATCGTGGTCTGACGCTCGCACAGCTCGAGGAAGTTGCGACGAGACACCTCGCGCCGGCGTTCGGACTTGGGCCGACTCTCGCTCGGTTCTATGGTCAGGTTCTCTTCATACGGCAACGAGGGATTGCACCGGACGCCGTAGAGGTTCTCGACCCGGCGCTCGGTCGGCAGACCGTTGTCGTCCCAGCCCATCGGGTAGAAGACCTCGCGACCGCTCATCCGCCGGTAACGGGCCATCGCATCGACCTGGACGTAACCGAAGACGGTGCCCAGGTGGAGCTGGCCGCTGACGGTCGGCGGCGGGGTGTCGATCGAGTAGATCTGCTCGCGGCTCTTGCTGCGGTCGAACTGAAATACCCCCGACCGTTCCCAGTCGGCGGACCACGCGGCCTCAAGGCCTTCCAGGGACGGGCGTTCGGGAATCTCAGGCACGTGTCGAGAATACTGATCGGCTCGCAGGGGGTTTCGGCAGAGGCAGTGGGACTACAGGAGTTCGAGCGGGTCGAGCATGATCCGGACCGCGCCGCCGGACTTGCGGGCCGACCGGATCGCCGCCCCGGCGTGCAGGGCCTCGGCCAGCAGCACGCCGTCGTTGCGCGGGACCCGCAGCAGCAGCCGGATCTGTTCGGGCTCGCTGTTGAGGACCGGCACCGAACCCAGCTCCTCGGCCGTGTCCGGCAACTGGCTGATCGAGAGCAGCTCGGCCACATCCGCCGGCGTGCCGGTGAGCGAGGCCATCCGGGCGATCGGTGGAAACCGCAGGTCCTGCCGATCGGCCAGCTCCCGATCGGCGGCTCCGGACGGATCCCAACGGACCAGGGTCTGCACCGGAGCCAGGCTGGCATCGGCTCCGATCACCACCGAACCATCCGAGCAGACCAGGGCAATCGCGTTCGCCCACCGCCGGACCGCCTCTTCGGCCGCGCGCAGATCGGGACGCCCGAGCAACGCCCAGCCGTCCAGCAGCAGCGCCGCTCCGTAACCGCCCTCGACGAACGGTTCGGCTCCCGGCGTCGCCACCACCAGGGACGGCCCGGCCGGAATGTCGGCCAACACCGAACTGCCGGCGCTGGTCCGCAGCACGGTCCCGGGAAAGGCCCGGCCGAGTTCCTCCGCGGTCCGGCCCGCGCCGATCACGACCGCCCGCAGTGCCGAGCCGCCGCAGGACGGGCAGCGCCAGCCCGTTGCCGGACGACCGCACCAGCGGCAGGCCGGCGTCGCGTCCTGCGCCCCGGCCGACAACGGACCGCCGCAATGATTGCACCGGGCGGGACGGCGGTCCTTGGCACAGGCCAGCGCGGGCAGGTAACCGCGACGCGGCACTTGCACCAGAACCGGTTTGCCTTGTTGCAGTGCGGTTCTGGCCGTCCGAAAGGCCAGCGCCGGCAATCGGGCCGCACGGGCCAGCGGGTCCCGTTCGAGTTCGGCGTCATCGCCCAGCGCCGCCACCCGTGGCGCGCTGTGCCTGATCAAGGTCCGGTCCGCGGCGATGAGTCGAGCCCAGCCCGAGCGACGGAGCAAGGCCGCCTCGGCGGTCTCGGCGAAGCCACCGAGCAGCAGCGCTGTGCCCTCGGTGGCCGAGCGCAGCACGGCGACGTCGCGGGCGTGCGGGTAGGGCGCGCGGGGCTCGGCCAGCAAATCGTCCCCGTCGTCCCAGACCACGATCAGGCCGAGGTCCGCCACGGGGGCGAAGACGGCGGCCCGGGTGCCGACCACCGCCTTGACCAGGCCCTGCCGAACGGCCAGCCAGCGTTTGTAGCGGGTCTGTGGTCCGAGGTCGGCCGACAGCACCACGTGCGCGTCCGTGGGCAGGAGCCGCGACAGCTCGCCGTCGACCCGCCGGGCATCGCGGGCGTCCGGGACCACCACGAGCGCGCCGCGCCCGGCGGCCAGGCTCGCTTGCACGGCTTCGGCGATCCGGGCCGGCCAGTCCTCGTCGGGCAGCACGTTCCAGATCGCGCGGGCCGGCTTGCCGCCCGCACTGGCCGACAGGAACGCGGCTCCGGCGCGGTACCGCGCCCAGCCGGCCGGGTCGGGCGGCGTGATGGCCTCGGTCGGCTCGGGCAGCGTGGCCGATTCCGCCTTCGCGTGCCGTGGCGGGACGGCCAGCCTGACCACATCGGCGAAGGTGCCGGCCCACCGGTCGGCCACCGCGCGGAACAGGGCTGTCGTGGCCGGGGTCAGCACCGGCAGCTCACCGACGCCCCGCTCCAGAAAGGCCAATCGCCCGTCGTGCTCGCTGGCATCCAGTCGCGACAGCACCCAGGCGTCGATCAGCCGACCGGCGAACCGGACCCGGACCCGTGACCCCGGCTGCACCACTTCGGCCAGTTCGGCCGGCACCAGGTAGTCGAACGGTCGGTCCAGGTGCGGCAACGGTGAATCCACGGCGACCCGGGCCACCGGCTGGTGCTCCGCTGCCGGCCGGGTCCGCTCCGGTTTCTTCTTCGCTTCGGCCGGCGTCGCGGCAGCGCCGATCCGGCCCATACCCGGCAGGCTGGGGGCGTGGGGTGGATCGGCGCTCACCCGTCATGCCTACCAGCCGGCGCCGACGTTTCTGGCCGAGGTCGCACAATCAACGCATCCGGGCTCCGGTGTCAGCGACGGTCGCCGTGCTGCTGCGCGATCTCAAGGGTCGGGTGCGGCACGGGCTGCTGGTCGACTCCGGGCTCCGCGGTGCCGTCCTGGTCGACCTCGTCTCGACGGCCGATTGACCGAAGAGGATGAGCCAATCTCGATCGACGAAACACACCGACCCGGTTAGCCGGCGGCCGGAAACCTAGCCGGCGACAACTACTCGCCGTCCTGCAAACGTCTTGTGCGGCCCGAAAGAGCAACATCCCGCGCAGGAATGTGCCTTTTCGGGCCGCACAATGGCGAACCTGTTGGGACTCAGCCCTTGGCGAGCTTGGCCAGCTGCTCGGCCCGGTCCGTCTTCTCCCAGGTGAAGTCGTCGTCCTCACGGCCGAAGTGGCCGTAGGCGGCAGTCTTCTGGAAGATCGGACGCTTCAGGTCGAGATCGCGGATGATCGCGGCCGGGCGCAGGTCGAACGTCTGGTTGATCGCGTCGATGATCTGGGCGACCGGGACCGTCTCGGTACCGAAGGTCTCCACGAACAGACCCACCGGCTCAGCCTTGCCGATCGCATACGCGACCTGGACCTCGCACCGCGAGGCCAGACCGGCCGCCACGACGTTCTTGGCGACCCAGCGCATGGCGTAGGCGGCCGACCGGTCCACCTTCGACGGGTCCTTGCCCGAGAACGCACCGCCACCGTGGCGAGCCATGCCGCCGTAGGTGTCGACGATGATCTTGCGGCCGGTCAGGCCGGCGTCACCCATCGGCCCGCCGACGACGAAGCGTCCGGTCGGGTTGACCAGCAGGCGGTAGTTCGAGGTGTCCAGCTGCGGGACCAGCTCGAGCACCGGCTTGACCACGTGCTCCTCGACGTCCGGCTTGAGCAGGGTGTCGAGGTCGATGTCCTCGGCGTGCTGGCTCGAGACCACGACGGTGTCCAGCCGGACGGCCTTGTCGTCGACGTACTCGATGGTGACCTGGGTCTTGCCGTCGGGACGCAGGTAGGGCACGGTGCCGTTCTTGCGCACCTCGGTGAGCTTCTCCGACAGCCGGTGCGCCAGCCAGATCGGCAGCGGCATCAGTTCCGGAGTGTCGTCGCAGGCATAGCCGAACATCAGTCCCTGATCGCCGGCGCCCTGGGACGCGATGGCGTCCTCGCTGCCCTCGACGCGGGTTTCGTAGGCGGTGTCGACACCCTGCGCGATGTCGGCCGACTGGCCGCCGATCGAGACGCTGACACCGCAGGACTCACCGTCGAAGCCCTTGCGGGACGAGTCGTAGCCGATACCGAGGATGGTCTGACGCACGATGCTGGGGATGTCGGCCCAGGCGTTGGTGGTGACCTCGCCGGCGATGTGCACCTGGCCGGTGGTGATCAGGGTCTCCACCGCGACACGGCTGGCCGGGTCCTGGGTCAGCAGTGCATCGAGGATGCCGTCCGAGATCTGGTCGGCAATCTTGTCCGGATGCCCCTCGGTGACGGACTCCGAGGTGAATAGGCGACGGCTCACGAAAATGCTCCTAGCTTCTCTAGCTGTTATCTGTCAGGACTGTGGTAGGTATCGGCGGACATAGTCTACCGAGTGAGTAGTGAAACAACCGCATCGCAGAGCGCCGCGGCCAGCACGGTCTTGGGTCCGAGTGGAATATCCACCGCAGACCCGTCGGCGCCGAGGATCACCGCGGCGGTGTCCGGACGACCGAACACCTTGGTCGCGCCGACCTCGTTCACCACCAGCAGATCGCAACCCTTACGGGCCAGTTTTGCCCGGCCGTGGGTGAGCACGTCGGCCTCGGCGTCACCGGTCTCAGCCGCGAATCCGACGATCACTGCAGTCGACAACTCCCCCGCCGTCCGAGCGCTGACAAGCTCGGCCAGAACGTCGGCGTTGGTCAGCAACTCGATCGGCGCCGGTCCGGTGGACGACTTCTTGATCTTCGAATCCGCTTGCGCGGCAGGACGAAAGTCCGCCACAGCCGCGGCCATCACGACGATGTCGGCGTCCTTGGCCGCCGTCAACGTGGCCTGTCGTAACTCCTCGGCCGTGCTGAGCAGAAGCACCTCGACCCCGGCCGGCGGGGGCAGTTCGACGTTGGCCGAGACCAGGCTCACGTGGGCGCCACGGGCGGCGGCCACTGCGGCGATGTCGTAGCCCTGGCGTCCGGATGACCGGTTACCGAGGAACCGCACCGGGTCCAGCGGCTCACGGGTTCCGCCGGCCGTGATCACGACCCGGCGACCGACCAGGTCTTGCGGCAACGCATCCGGGCGAGCCAGCAGCAGGTCGGCCAGCCGAGCGATCTCAGCCGGTTGCGGGAGCCGCCCCTTGCCGGTGTCGGTTCCGGTCAATCGGCCGGATGCCGGCTCGAGCACGACCACGCCCCGGGCCCGCAAGCTCGCGACGTTGGCCACGGTTGCCGGGTGCTCCCACATCTCGGTGTGCATGGCCGGGGCGAACAGCACCGGACAGCGCGCGGTCAACAAGGTGTTGGTCAGCAGGTCGTCAGCCAGTCCGTGCGCCGCCTTGGCCAGCAGGTCGGCGGTAGCCGGCGCCACCACAACCAGGTCGGCGCGGCGACCCAGGGCCACGTGCGGCACCTCGTGCGCCCCGGTCCAGACGTCGGTGGCGATCGGGTTGTGCGACAGCGCCGCCCAGGTCGGTTCGCCGACGAATCTGAGCGCCGACTCGGTGGGTACGACGGTGACGTCGTGGCCGGCCTCGGTGAGTTTGCGCAGCAGATCGGCCGCCTTGTAGGCAGCGATACCACCGGCGACCCCGAGGACGACGGATGCGGGCACGACGGCGGGTGGTGTTACTGGGCCGTGGGGGTCTCGGACGGCTTGAACTCGATCAGGTCGGAGTTGATCTCACGCAGGGCGATGGACAGCGCCTTCTCCTGCGGGGCCGTCTCGACCATCGGGCCGACGTACTCGAGCAGGCCCTCACCGAGCTGGCTGTAGTAGGCGTTGATCTGCCGGGCTCGCTTGGCAGCCACGATCACCAGCGCGTACTTCGAGCCGGTGCGGTCCAGCAGCTCGTCGATCGGCGGGTTGGTGATGCCTTCGGGTGCGGGTGCGGTCACGCTGAAGCCTCGAATCACATGAGAGGTGGTCGTCGGGCAGCGCTGAGCGCGCCCATATCAGCAGCCATACTACCTCGCATTGGTCGCAGCCAAGCCCGGGCGGACCTGACCTGATCGACAGCCTGTGCCCAACCTCACCGTGGCCGGTCGTCGGCACCGAGCACCGGAGGTGTCGGGGCACCGGAGGTGTCGGGGCGGGTGGTGTCGCGGGACCGGCTTAGAAGGAGACCCTGGACCAGGTCTGACCCGAGTCACGGCTGAGATACAGCGCCATCCGGTTAAGGACGACCACCGCCTGCTGCGAGGTGGTGAAGCCCAGGTCGTTCCACGGCAGCCCCCCGCTGTCGGCGGTGAGCACCGACGGCAACGAGATGCCGTCGTCGGTTGACCGGTAGACCTCGCTGTTGCCGCTGGCCGAAGCCACCAGCAACACACCCGCGCCGTTGTCCGCCAGACCGGTGAGATCGCTGGGCAGTCGCCGCTTCGGGCCGGCCGCCGTCCAGTGCTGCCCGCCATCGATGCTGCCGTAGAGCTGGTATTGCGCGGAACCGCCGGCCCCGTCCCCACCGCACATCGCATCCAGGTGGTCGGCATCGGCGACCGCCAGCACCGGGCTGGTCCGGCTGCCGGCCTCGACCGGACACGGATTGGGCAGCGTACTGGTCTGCGGTCCGTGGTGGATACCGTCCTGGGCGGGTAAGTACCAGCCCGCCCGGGTGACGACGAGACCCGCCAACCGGGCGTCGGTCACGCCGGCCGACACGGCGTTCCAGGCGTCGCCGGTCAGCGGTGCCGAGTACACCGTCTCCGTCTGTCGACAACCGGCCGGAGCATTGCCGGGGCAGCTCAGCCGAGTAGCGTACACCCGCCCACCGCTGGTTCCGATCGCGTTGACCTGGCCGCCCGTGGGGCCGACCGCGACCGGGTGCCAGGACGCACCGCCGTCATGGGTCGCGTAGACGCTGCTGCCGACGATCCAACCGTCGGCCTGGTCGGCGAAGCGGATCGTCGTCACCTGGCCGGCGGTATACGCACCGTTGGGTGAGCCGATCGGCGCCTTCGGGGCCGGGATGCCCTGCCAGGTCTTGCCACCGTCGGTCGTCCGCACGACCGAGGTACAGGGCGCGGCCGAGCAGGGTGCGGTGCCCAGCACCCAGCCGTGGTCGGCGTCGACGAAGGTCACCGATACCGGCGTGAACCGGGCCGGCACCGGTCCGCCGGCCGGCCCGGCGGTGGTCGGACTCGAGGTCGGCCGGGCCCCCGGAGTCGAACCGGCCGGCGTGCTCGAACCGGCCGGCGTACTTGAGACCGGCGCCGAGGCCGGGCCGGTGCCGGCCGAGGCCGGGCCACCGGTCTTGGAGCCGCTGGAGCCGCAAGCCGCGATCAGGGCCAGGGCGGCCAACGACACGACAAGCGCAGGACGAGAAGACACGACAGCCTCCGGATGACTCGGCGGCACCTGGTTCGGCCACTACTGCTGTGACACGCCAGCCCCGCTGGATGTTGCCGAGTGCTCAGACCTGTTCGGCGGCGCTGAGCAGCGCGACCACCTCGGCCGCGGCCCGGCGTACGTCGTCGTTGACGACCACCACGTCGAACTCACCGTCGGCGGCCAGTTCGACCTCGGCCAGCTGCATCCGGGTCTCGACCACGTCGATGGTCTCGGTGCCGCGTCCGGCCAGCCGGACCCGCAACTCCTCCACCGACGGCGGCGCCAGGAACACGAACTGAGCGTCCGGCATGCTGTCCTTGATCTGCCGCGCGCCCTGCAGGTCGATCTCGAGCAGGGCCGGCTGGCCGGCGGTCAGGTGCTGCTCCACCGGCCGACGTGGGGTGCCATAGCGGTTGCCGGCGAAAGTCGCGTACTCGAGCAGCCGGTCGTCGGCGATCAGCTCATCGAACTCGGCGTCGCTGACGAAGTAGTACTGGACGCCGTCGGCCTCCCCCTCGCGCGGCTGGCGGGTGGTGCACGAGACCGATACCCAGACATGCGGGAAGAGCCGTCGGACCTCGGCCACCACCGTGCCCTTACCGACGCCGGACGGGCCGGACAGGACGGTCAGGCGGGCGGGGGTGGTCGCGGTCATGAGTCCGATTCTGCCGGGTCGGCCAGCCGGGCGAGCAACGCGACCCGCTGTTTGGGTCCGAGACCGCCGACCCGGCGCGAGACGGCGATCCCCACCTCGGTCAGCAGAGCCGTGGCCCGGGCATCGCCGACACCTGGCAGCGCGGTCAGGAATTCCCGGACCCGCATCGAGGCCAGGCGAGAATCACCCTGTGCGAGCTGCAGGAACTCGACCACACCCAGGCGGCCGTCCTTCAACGCGGCCTTGGCCTCGGCCCGTACTGTCCGGGCCTGCAGGGCCGCCTCGAAGCCGCGCACCGCGC
>CAZZZW010000190.1:0-9039 GCA_964658795.1 Phormidium nigroviride PCC 7112 | reverse complement strand
TTCTCGAAACGGCAATCGGTCACCTCCGGGGCGCTGCGATCGGTCGAGACCAGGCCGGCTCCGGTGATGCCGGTGACCCGGCAGTTGACCAGCCGGGGGGTGGCCTGGCCGGTCACGATGATGCCGTTTCCCTCGATCGGGCCGACCGAAACGTCGACGATCTCGCCGTCACCGGCTTCCACCACCAGGCCGGCCCCGGCGGCATTGCTGATATCGCAACGGGTCAGGTCGAGCCGTCCGCCGGCGGCATGCACCGCGGCCACGCCGGTCGCGGACACCGTACAGTCCTCGAGGCTGAGCCGGCCGGCGCCGACCTGGACCAGCGGCAACGCCTCGTCCCCGCCGACCAGGGTGATCCCGCGGACGGTGACGTGCCCGCCCCGGGTGAACAGGACGGCCGAGGACGGCGGAGCCTCCAGGACCACCGTGCCCGATCCCTCCTCCGCAACCAGGGTGATGTCCGCTCCGGCGACGACCGTCGTGCGATAGCGGCCGGGGCGAATGGCGATCGTGGCGCCGGCTGGGGCGGAGGCGACCGCGGCGGCCAGATCGGTCGAGCCGCCGTCGTCCTGCGCTGACACGGTGATGATGGTCATCGGTTGGCTCCGTCCGGGATCTCGTTGTGGGCTAGGCCGAATTGGCGGCCGTCGTGGGTGATGCCGATCGGCCGATCGAGCAGATCGCCGCCGGCCGTCCGGGGTGCGCTGTCCAGCGCCGCCCGCAGACGGGTCAGGGCCCGGGCGTCCAGCTTGGGGTCGGGGCGGACCAGCTCACGCAGGTAGACGGTGGTGATCTCGCCCGGCTGAACCTCCAGCACGGAGAAGCGCGTTCCGGCCGCGAACACCAGCTCAGCCCGATCCAGTCCGAGCGAGTCGGTCCGCCGGGCGGTGGCGCCCCAGATCGCGTATTGAACATCGGCCTGTTCGGCTTCCTGCGGGTGCGCGGCGGCACGAAGGAAACCGGGCTCGACGATCTCCAGGCCCGGTCGAAGATTGGTGCTCACGATGCCTGCATGCTGTCCGCTGCGGTAGACCGCCCCCAGAAAGGCTGGCAGCCGGGTCAACCCGGCCAGCGCACAGGAGGCGAGCGCCGACAGCTCAGCCGACGGCGTCCCGGCCCGCAGGTAGTCGTCGACCTCATCGCCGTGGTCGGTGAGGTACGCCCGGGCCCCGATCAGCGCCGCCAAGACATCTTCGGTATCCGCGTCGGCGCGCAGTCCGGGGTGCAGCGCCAGCACCCGGGTGACTCCGCGGGAGTGGGCCTCGTAGCGCCAGTCGAGCAATCGCCTGAGCATCGCGCGATGTTCTGGCTCGCTACCGGCGTCCACGCTCACGTAACGGGCCAGGCCGGTCGGTCTGATCGACCGTGGTCGCTCGGCGGCTGGTGACAGGCCGGGGCTGCGGACGATGATGATCACCATGTTCGGCAGGCTGATTGTCGGAACGGGAGCCAGTTCGATCACAACATCGGCCGCCGGCGATTCACACCGAGCTTCGACCTCGGGCGGGGGCGCCACCTGAGCAACTGAGGCAGCCGGCGCGACCGGCGCCGCCGTGGTGTCGACCTCCGCTACGTGCTGGCCCACCGCGAGCGGTTGGACAGCCTCGACCGGCCGAACGGACTCGGCCGAGACCGGCGGCGGCAACTCCGAGCCGATCGCCCGCAGCTCCGGTGCCAGATCTGGCTTTCCATTCGCGGCGAAGGCCAGCGGCCGGCACTCCACGAACTGGCCGGCGGTCAGCACGCGGCCGGCGACCAGGCTGATCGGCTCGTCCGCGGCGATCACCGAGGTCTGCAGCGCGGCAGCCAGTTCGGGCAGACAGGCCCGCACAGCGACCGGATCACCGGTACCGGCGAGGATGACCGGACGGCCCTGCCATTCCCGGCAGGCTCCGATCCGCTCGGCCAATTCGGCAACGGTGATCTGCTTGTCCGCCAAGGTAAACCCGGCGGTGGACTGCTCGACCCAGACCACGAAGTATTGCGACGGCGCGAACGGCAGCAGTTGTGAATGCCCCGGCGGCTCGTAGAAGAACCGGCCGGCCCGCGTTGCCACCCCGGCCGGAAGGCCGGCGTCAGGGCCGAGCTGGGGCAACGAATGGCCCGCCAACAAGGGGTAGTCCGGGGCCAGGTGGCGGCCGGTGTTCGGACTGGAAAACGAGACCCCGGGCAGATCGAAGGTGGGGACGGTCGCGGTCATCAGGCCGATCTCCATTCATCCGGGGCCGGCAGCAAGGAGTTCAGCAGCTGGTCGGCCACTGCCTCGTCCAGCCGGGTCGGTGGCTCGCTGCGTCCACTGATGTGCTGCAACAGTTCGGGATCGGGTGCGAGGTGATGGCGCTCCAGGTAATAGGACACCGAGTCCATCCAGATCCATTCGCCATCGCTGCGGAAGGACAACGGCACCTGAGCGGACGGATCGAGGATGTCCGGCATCCTGGCATTCGTCGCGACCAGCACCGGCGCTTCGGTCAGATACCGCAGAATCCGCCGGCGCTCCCGGCTGTTCTCGTTCACGTGGTGGTCCGGATCGAAGGCCGGGCCGGTCGTGGGATCGACCACGTCGAACACCCGGGCCGAACGCGCACTCGGTGACGGTACGGACGACCAGACCAGTGCGCCGTGGGTCCGGATCGAACGTTGGTAGTCCAACCGATCGTCCGTCCCGGACTCGATCACCTCGATCATCGCTCGGGATTCCGTCACCTCGCTCAGCCGTGCGGTCAGCAGCAGGGCATCCAGCGGTCCGTAGCCCGGCTCGACGATGACCAGGTAGATCGGGATCGGGTCGAGCCAGAGCGCAGTGCTGGAGCGCACCGCCGCCCACAGGCTGAGCACGCCCGGCTCGGCCGCGACCTGGGCGATCAGGGGCATTGATGCCGTGGAAAGCTGGCTGAACCGCCAGACACCGACCGAGCTGTTCGGCCCGCTCTGGGGCAGTCGAAAGACGCGCGGCAGGGATCGCCGGCCGATCGCGAACTCCCTTCGCAGTAGCGATGTCTCCGAATCGGTCAGGTGCAGCCGGCCGAGCTCCAGGGCGATCACCAGTTGTTCGGCTGCGGTCAACCAGCCGTGCTGTGCGGCGGCCGAACGACAACTGCGAACCAGTTCGTCCGGAGCCGTGCCGGCGATCCGGAGCAGCAGGTCCTGCCAACCGGCGATGTCGCGGTCGGCTGCGCTCGGACGCGCCGGTGCCGAACCGAGCCGCCGGAGCCGGGTCAAACCTGTCACGTCGCCGCTCACCTCGACCTGTTGTGGGCTCATCGCCCGGACTGTTGCTTGCACTGGGCTCACGCGGCGATCGGCGGCCAGGGTTCAGGTAGGGCTAGCCCTACCTGAATTTCCGGGTTGGCCCCGGCGGGCGCAGGGACAGTCCCAGCGATTTTGTTGCCGAATCCGACAAACGTCTGCAGTGCCGCCGGAACCGCCGCCACCAGACATTCAGGAGGAAGCCATGATCGCCACCGTCAGCGCCATCCGTGCCGAAATTGAACCGACCGGCCCGGAGACCCTGTTGTCGCAGTTGATGGCCGAACACGGCCCCGCCGTGCTGCGGCACGCGATGCGCTGGACCAACGATGCCCAGCGGGCCGAGGACGTCGCCCAGGAAACGTGGATCCGGGCGTGGAAGCATCTGGATCGGATGACCCAGAGCCACGGTTCGGTGCGGGGCTGGTTGCTGCGGGTGACCCACAACGTCGCCGTCGATCAGCATCGGGCCCGGTCGGCCCGTCCGCTCGAGGTGGTCATCGACGAGTCCTTCGACCCGCCGGCCCCGGTCACCGAGTCGGATGAGAATGTGCTGCAGGAGCTGAACCTGCACCACATCCTGGCCGCGGTGCCGGAGCCGGTGCGCGCGGTCATGGTCGAGGTGTACGTGCACGACCGGACGGCCGCTCAGGCCGCGGCCACGCTCGGGATTCCGGTCGGCACGGTCAAGAGCCGGCTGCACTACGGACTGATCAACCTGCGCAACCAGGCGGGCGAGCTCGGGCTGGCGGCCTGACCGTCGCCCGTGGTGGGATAGGGCCATGCGTCTGGCTACCACTGTTGAAGCGAACGCCCTGCTCGAAGCCGATCCGCTGGCGTTGCTGACCGGCATGCTGCTCGACCAGCAAATTCCAATGGAAAAGGCCTTCACCTCACCGGCTGTGCTGGCCGAGCGGATGGGCACGCCGAAGCTGGACGCGCACGCGATGGCGGCCTGTGACCCCGAGGAGTTCGAGGCGCTGTTCCGGCAGGTGCCGGCGTTACACCGGTTCCCGGCCGCGATGGCCAAGCGGGTGCAGGAACTGGCCAAGATCCTGGTCGCCGATTACGACGGCGACGCGGCCATGGTCTGGGAATCGGTCGACGACGGGTCGCTGCTGGTCAAGCGGATCGCTGGGCTACCCGGGTTCGGTGACCAGAAGGCCCGGATCTTCGTCGCCTTGCTCGGTAAGCAGTACGGGGTGCAGCCCGGCGGCTGGCGCGCGGCGGCAGGATCGTACGGCGACGAGGGCTCGTTCCGTTCGGCCGCCGATGTGGTCGACAAAGATTCTCTCGACAAGGTAAGGGCATTCAAGAAGGAACAGAAGGCTGCCGCGAAGGCCGGCAAGTAGCCGCGCGATGACCGGCACCGGAGCGGACTGGCGAGAACTCGATGGTGTCGCGACGGCCTGGTTCGGCGCCGGTTCGCTGGCCGAGGGCGCGGCCTTGGCCGGGCGCGTCGGAGACCTGTCGGATGGCAGCGCCGTCGACCTGCGCACGGGTGGCGTGCGGGTGCGTCTCGACGCGGCCGACCGGGCCGAGGCGGTATCGCTGGCTGCGCGGGAGCTCGGACTGATCGCGGACCCGACTGCGCTGCAACACCTGAACGTGATTCTCGAGTCGCCACATCCTGTCGGCATCACCCCGTTCTGGCAACGCGCCTTCGGCTACGGCATCGACGAGGTGGGTAGCCTGAGCGACCCGCTGCGGCGCGATCCAGCCCTCCGGATCCGCCCGTCATCCGACTCCCGCCCGCTGCGTAACCGGATCCACCTCGACGTTGTGCGTCCAGCCGCGGCGGTTGACCAGGCCGATCTGGGCCCAGCGGCTGGACCATACGGGGTCTGTCACCGCGATTCCGAGGGCAACGAGGTCGATCTCGTACCGGGGGAGCCGCTTGGCGGCGGAGACGGAGTCGCCGATTGGCAGGCGGTGTTCAGCGCGATGGCCTGCTACCGGGTCGGTTCGTCGTCACAGCAACGGGATCTCACCGTCACCGCTGCCCAGTTGGCCGACGCCGCCGGCTTCCCACTGATGATCGACGTGCGCCCGGGTCTGGTGATCCTCGACAGTGGCAAGGACCGATGGGAAGGTGCCGCCGAACGCGATTTCGCGGATCTTGCCGGCAAGCTCCAGACCGCGGCCCGTGCCCTCGGGGCGGCCGCCGACCTCGGAATCCCGCGGTTTTCGCAGCTGTTTCTCGACGCCGCCGACGTCGCCGCGATCCGCGCGTTCTGGCTCGCCGTCCTCGGCTACACCCCGGATCTGCGTGACGGGATCACTGACATCGTCGACCCGCGCCGGTTGAATCCGGTACTCGTCTTTCAAGAGCTCGACCCGGCCGACGCGGAGCGGCGCCAGCAGCGCAACCGCATCCAGGTCGAGCTCATGGTGCCGGCGGAGGCGACGCAGACTCGGGTGGCGACAGCGGTCGCCGCTGGCGGCCGGGTGCTCGCCGGGTTCGACAACCATTGGCAGATCGCCGATCCTGAGGGAAACGAACTGGTGATCGTCGGCGCAACCTGAGCCCGCCGCGGGCCGAGTCAGGCTTGCGGCGCCTGCCGGTTCGTTCACCCCCGACCGAGGTTCGATGACCGGCTCAGGCCGCGCTGGTCGCGATGTCGTAGCTACCGGCACCGACCGTGAGGTTCAGGTAATCACCCTGTAACGACGGGGCGAACGTGTGACCGGCCGCGCGGCCATGGCGCCACACCGTCCGACCGTTCACCTGCACGGCGATGTTCGAGTCGCTGACCGGGACGGCGATCGTGCCGGACGTGCCCTTCGGCGCCGAGACGTGCATCGCGAAGGAACCGTTCGATGCGTGACCCCAGTCGACGACCAGTGGCCCGTAACGCGTCGGCGACCGCCCCTCGGTCCAGGCCAGGTTGCCGGGATGCGGCTGCACCAACCAGGTCCGATAGCCCGCTGTCACCGGGGAAATCCCCAACACGTACTGCGACAGCGCCGAGGTCGGCGAGCTGGACCAGCCGTGCGCCATGCTGGTCTGACCGGTGGCCTGGGTGCCGCTGGTGCTCTCGTTCTCCCAGAAGGTACCGGTATACAGATCGCCGGGCGCGATCATCGGGCCCCACTCATTGGACAGCAATTGCAAGGCATTCGCCGTATCCCCCGCACCGAACCGGGCGCTCAGCTCGAAGCCGGACACGAACGGGCTGATCGTCTTCTGATACCCGCTGGAGAAGGGCAACGGGCCGGACGAGGTCCACAACGCGCTCTTGACCGCAGCCAGGATGCCGGACACCTTGTCCGGAGGGGCGATCCCGAAGTCGATCGCCAGCACGTTGGCGTCCTGGGCGACCGTGCCGCGAACCGAGTCGCTCAGGTCATAGACTCCGGTGGCGGGGTTGAACAACCGGCCGTTGATCGCGGACTTCAGAGCTGAGGCCGAAGCCAGATACCCCTTCGACAACGATGATTGGCCCGCAGCCGGGGCCAGCTCGGCGCCGTCCAGCAGGGTTTGGTAGTACAGCGCGTTGTATGCCGTGACCTCACCGGTCTTGTTGCCGTCGTAGTAGTCCCAGTCCGCGCCGTCGGCCTCGGTGGTGGCGAACAGACCGTTCGCGTCGACCTGCGCAGCGCTCCAGGCCAGTTCCCAGGCCACGATGGGCCATTCCTGCCGGACGAACGCGGCGTCACCGGTGTAGCGGTAATACTCGGCGAGGTCGCGGACGAAGTACATCGAGTAGCTGGCTGAGTAGGCGTTCTGCGGGTCACCCGGGGCGGCGGTGTTGATCGGGGTCTGCGGCGGCATGTCCCCGCTGACGTAGCCGTTGCTGCCGGCATAGCTGCCCAACAGCTCCAATGAGCCGCGGATGTAATCACTCGTGTTCGTCGAGTAGAACAACGTCGGACCTTCGACGGCCAGGTCACCCGACCAGACCGCCCGATCCCGCTTGGCACCGTCCAGGATCAGCGGCACCGCATTCTGGCCGGGCACCGCGAAGTCGTTGATCGCGGAAGCTTTGGCCAAGGAATTGCGATAGAGCACCGTTCCGGTCGGACCGACAACGGACAGGTCGGCGAAGTCTGCTTGCTCACCGGTGTACTCCCGGATGCCGAACGAGCCGGTGGCATAGGTGGAATCGGCGAAGCTGCTGACCTGGCTGCCGTCGATGAATGTCGTCACGGTGCCTCCGCTGACGACCTGCCTGACGCTGTGCCAACTGCCCGGCGCGATGGGATTGGTCAACGCGACATTGGTGATCGGCCGGTAGTTGCTGCCGGACTGGGCCAGCACCTGCAGCTGGTTGGGGGTGCCGGCCGTATCGTCGGCGGAATCGAGGATGAAGAGGTAGCCGTGCTGGGCGTCCTGACCGCGCACCATCCACCCGGCCTGGTTCGACACGATCCGGGTCCGGAACGAGACGGTGTAGTCGGTCCAGCCGGTCCCGCTGGTCAGCACTCCGGTGCCGGCCGTTGTGCCGGGAACGTCGAGGAATCCGGCATCGGTGTTCCATCGTGGGCCGACCGTGCCGACCGGGGTCTGGTTGACCTCGGCGGTGTAGGCCCCGTCGTACCAGTACCGGTTCAGCTCATCCGAACTGGAAACGAAGTAGCCCGCGTAGTCCGAGGGCCGGGCCAGGTAGGGGGTGAATTGGATAGCGGCTGCGGTCAACGACACCGTGCCCGGCGTGGTCAGCGTGATCTGTTCATAGCGCTCCCCGCCTTGGATCTGCGCGTTGGTGATCCGACCCGGCGTCGTCACCCGATAGCTGTCATAGCGCTGCGGATCACCACTGGCCCAGGGCGACACCCCGTCACCGGTCGGGCTGATCTGGGTCCGGGTCTCGCTGTAACCGGCCTGCAACCTCGGCCCACCGCTCACCTGGCTGACGTCGAAGGTGGGGTAGCCGCCGACCTCGTGACCGTAATCGAGGATGATCGAGGCCGGTCCGCCGTGCTGCACCGGAACCGGTGGATCAGCCTGGCCGACAACGGTCTTCCCGATCGTGAAACTGCTCGGTTGGTCGTCGGTCGCACTGGTGCCGACCGAATAGTCCACCGGGAAGGACGCGGTTCGACCGTCCGGCGACAGGGTGTCGGTGCGCGGCCACAGCACGACCCGACTGACCGGCTGGACCGAGCCCAGATCGACCGTCACCCAGATCGGGGCCGCGGACACGTCGGAGGACGAATGGGCTTGCGAGGTATAACCATGCGCTGCCGCATCCTGGCTGTCGGTGACGCCGTCGGTCAGGTTGTGGGTGCTCCACCCCGCCGTCTCGATGGTCTCTGACGCGGTCACCGGCCGGCCCAGGGCGAGATCGGTCGACGAGTTGTCGAACACCTGCAACTCGGCCAGCTGGACGTACAGACCGGCCGGGTCACCGGCCGGCGGCAGTCCGAGCCTGGTCACATCGACCCGCACATACCGACTCGGCACCGCTGGCAGCGTGATCGTCACCGGACTCGAGGTCACGGTCAGCGGCGTCGCGGTCAGGGTCGTCGACTGCCCCGGCCGAGGGTGCAGCAAGGCCGGAGCGTTGCACACCGAACCAGCGGTGCTGACGATCGACACCGGGGTGACGTTGGTCGACGACGGGGCCTGCACGTACTGCTGCCAGTTCGGATGGGCCGGCCACGGCGCCGGCCGCGCCATCGCCGGGGTGGAGAATGCCCCGACCAGGGCTACCGAAACGCCAACTGTGCCCAGTCCGGCAACCAGCCGGCGAGCAGAACGGCGTGCACGAACAGATCCCATCTGAGCCCTCCAGGGCCGACCGACGGCGGGGTTGAAATGTTTCAACCGCCGACGCTAATCAGGCC
>CAZZZW010000189.1:0-9060 GCA_964658795.1 Phormidium nigroviride PCC 7112 | reverse complement strand
CGCGGGACGGTCGGTTCTAGGGTCGGACTGAAACGAGATGCACCGGGCACCGAGAAGAAAGAAGGACGGCATCAAACCCGAATCCACGGGCCAGGACGCCGCCGTGCACGTACTACAAGGAGGAGGTGAAAACACATGTCGATGGCTGGCAAGCACAGGGCCAGGATCTGGCGCGCAGTGGTAGCTGCGGTGCCGCCCACGATCCTGGCCGCTGCGGTACTCATCCACACCCTCACCGGCCACTAAGAGTGGCCCTGATCCGGCGAGGCCCCGGGGTTGCAGCTCCGGGGCCCGTCCACGATGATCCGGTCCACCCAGCCCATCCGCAAGGCCGAGCCAGGGGCCTACCTAGAGACGGCCACGAGGTGCGAGTGCCCCACGATCGGAATTTGAGCCGGAGCACGGCCAGTCGAGCCGACCTGGTAATCAGCGATCAGCTGCACATCGGCGGACCCGGCTGGTCTGCTCCGTTAGGTTCGAGTACCAATCCACAAGCTCGACAGCGGAATGGCCGACCTGCCTTCGGGTCGGCCCTTCGGCTGTGTCGTTGGGAGCGACGCAGGATTTCGGAGAGGCGAGCGACGGTTCCTGTCACCCCGACCAGTTCACCTGGGTCTAGTTGTCCTCCCGCTTCGACTGCTCGCGCGGCCGAAAGCTGTCCGCTGCCAGGCACGCACGTTGCGGTAGCGGCATCAATAGGGCGGATGGTGCCGAGCATCCTGAGCGCCAGTGGAGTGGGGCCCCCACCGCGGGCTTTTACTCGGTCGGCGAGTGCCGAACGCCGGTACCGGCACGGATCGGGGATCAAGAATTTCCGGCTTCGATGTCGATCCGCGTCGAGCCTGTTCGACTCAGGGATGAGAGGGTCGACAAGCGGCCCAGATCAAGGAGATAAGCGACGATGACGAAGTACATGCTCGTGATGCGCGCCTCGGACGAGACGTTTGCAGCGATGATGTCGACGCCGTTCGATCAGATGCTGGAGACGGTGGGGCGGTTCAACGAGGAACTGATCCGGGCCGGAGTACTGCTCGCGGCCGAGGGCCTGGACCCCCAGGTGAGCGTGGTGGTGGACTACTCCAGCGAGCCGCCGCTGGTCACCGAGGGGCCGTACGGGGAGACCAAGGAGTTGTTCGGCGGCTACTACCTCATCGACGTGGCCACCGTCGAGGAGGCCGTCGAGTGGGCCAAGCGGATGCCGGCGTTCCCGGGCGCGAAGACCGAGGTCCGCCGGGTCACCCAGATCGACGAGTTCCCCCCGGACAATGAGTGGGTGGCCAAGGAGCGGGCGTGGCGCGAACAGACCGGACAGCTCTGACCGGCCGCGACCGCACCATGGACGGCCACTGGGACGCCCGTGACAACACCCGCGATCCGGGGGTTGATCACGAGGCGTCCCGGCGCGCCGTGGAAGCGGTCTGGCGGATCGAATCGGCTCGCATCGTCGGCTCGCTGAGCCGATACACCGGCGATTTCGGGCTGGCCGAGGACGTCGCCCAGCAGGCGCTGACCGAGGCCCTCGAAGCGTGGCCTCGCGACGGCGTGCCGCCCAACCCCGCCGCATGGTTGCTCACCGTCGCGCGGCGGCGTGCGATCGACACGTTCCGGCGCCGTTCAGCCCTCGGAGAGCGCTACGCCAGCATGGCGCACGGTCTGAGCGACGGCCAGGCGACCGCGGGAGCAGCCTTTCTCGAGCCGAGCACAGACGTGCTGTGGGACCCGGACACGGTCGACGATGACGTCCTGGCCCTGATGTTCGTAGCCTGCCACCCGGTGCTGTCCCGGGAGGGGCAGGTGGCCCTGACGCTGCGAATCGTGGCCGGACTGTCCACCGAACAGATCGCCCGGGCCTTCCTCGTCCCGATCCCGACCATCCAGGCGCGGATCACCCGGGCCAAGAAGACCATCGCCGCCGCCCATGTGCCCTTCGAGGTTCCGGCTCCCGAGCAGCGTCTGGCTCGGTTGGGCGGCGTGCTCAACGCGCTGTACCTGATCTTCACCGAGGGGTCCACCGCCAGCAGCGGGCCGGACCTGCTGCGCCCGGATCTCGCCCGTGAAGCAAGCCGCCTGAGCCGAATCCTGGCGCGGCTGCTGCCCGATCACCCGGAGGCCCACGGCCTGCTCGCCTTGATGGAGCTCACCACCGCACGATTTCCGGCCCGGACCGGACCCGACGGCGAGGCGGTGCTGCTCGCCGACCAGGACCGCCGCCTGTGGGATCGGTCTGCCATCGCCCGTGGACACGCGGCCCTGTCACGGGCCGCCGCAACCGGGCGCGGGCTGGGTCCGTACGGGCTGCAGGCCGCCATCGCCGCCTGCCATGCCGTCGCCCCGTCGGTCGAGAAGACCGACTGGGAGAGCATCGTCGTCTTGTACGAGGCACTTGGCCGGGTCGCCCCGTCACCGATCGTCGACCTCAACCGCGCCGTCGCCGTCGCGATGCTCCACGGGCCGCTCACCGCCCTGGCCATCGTCGACGAGCTCATCGCCAGCGACCGGCTCCCGGGCTCCCACCTGCTCCCCAGCGTCCGTGGTGAACTGCTCACCCGCCTCGGTCGCACCGTCGAGGCCCGCGCCGAACTCGAACTCGCCGCCAACCTCGCAACCAACCACCGCGAACGAGCACTGCTACAACGCAAGGCAGCCCGCCTCCCCGGGAACTGACCTGGCCGCCCTCGCGCCGACATCGACGGTCAGCGCGGTGGCCCGACCTTGGAGCGTCCGGAAGTGGACTTTGACGCCCCCTGGACTGCGAAGGCCGCACGACCATCGGCCGGCTACGGGCTCCGGCGACGCTGGGTGCGGGCGGTCGCCGCTGCCGCAAGCGGATCCTCCGGCCACGGGTGCCGGGGGTACCGCGCCCGCAGGTCGGCCCGTACCTGCGGGTACCCCTGCCGCCAGAACGACGCCAGGTCCGCGGTGATGGCCACCGTCCGACCGGCCGGCGACAGCAGGTGCAGCACCACCGGCGCCCGGCCGTCGGCCAGCCTGGGCGTCTGCGTCCAGCCGAACGTCTCCTGCAGTTTCACCGCCACCACCGGCGGCTCGGCCCCGTCGTAGCCCACCCGGACCCGCGATCCGGACGGGACCGCCAACCGTTCCGGCGCCAGCTCGTCCAGCCGGGTGGCCGCCGGCCAGGGCAGCAGCCGGCGCAGGCCCGAGGTCACGTCGAGCCGGCGCAGGTCGGTTCCGCGTCGTACCGCACTGAGATCCAGCCACTCGTCCATCCGCGCGAGCAGCGCCGTGTCGGCGACGTCGGGCCAGGGATCACCCAATACCGCATGGAGGAAACTCAGCCGAGCCCGCAGCGCCCGAGCGGCGTCGGTCCAGTTCAGGACGGCCAGGCCCCGGGTGCGGAGTCCGTCCCGCACGGCGGCCTGGACGCGCACCGGGTCCGGATCGCGGAGCGGGACGGCGGCCAGCTCGATCGCGCCGAGCCGCTCGACCCGTCGCGCCACCAGACCGCCGTCGGTCCACCCGATCTCCTCCTCCTCGGTCAGCAGATCGGCCGCGACGGCCCGAGCGGTCCGTTCGTCGATCGGAGCGGCGGTCCGGATCCGGGCGTCGGCCCGACCCGGTTGCCGATCCGCCTCGGCGATGGCCAGCCAGGCAATGCCCCGCAACGATGAGGATTCGGCCAGCTGGGCACCGGTGCCACCGGTCATCCGATAGCTGGCGGCATCCGCACCGCGAGCCCGGGCGACCCGATCGGGGTAGGCCAGGCCGACGACGGTGCCGACCGCGAGGTCGTCGGCCAGCACGGTCCGCGCCGGGCCACCGCGGCCGAGCCGACGCGCCTCCTGTCGCCACCGGCGGGTGCTCTCGCGTTCGCGACCGGCCTGCAGTTCGCGGTAGCGCGCGGGCAGGTCATCACCGCGACCGGTCAGTGAGTCGTCGGAGAGCAGGGCGACCACTTCCCGGGATCGCTCGCCGCCGACCAGCTCGGCACTGTCGAGCACGGCACGGGCCAGCCGCGGATGGGCGCCGACCTCGACCATGCGCCGTCCTCGTTCGGTGATCCGACCGAGCGGGTCCGTCGCCTCGAGCCGTCGCAGCAGATCGGTGGCGGCGGCCAGGGCCGCGACCGGCGGCGGGTCGAGCAGCGCCAACCCGTGACCGCCCGGAGTTCCCCAGGCCGCCGTCGCCAGCGCGAAGCCGGCCAGGTCGGCCGTCGCGATCTCGGGCAATGCCTGAGCCGCGAGGTGGGCGTGCTCCGCCGGGGACCAGCAGCGATAGACCCGGCCCGGCGCTTCGCGACCGGCCCGGCCGGCCCGCTGATCGGCCGAGGCCTTCGACACCCGGGTGGTGACCAGGGCGGCCAGCCCTCGCGCCTGGTCGGTCCGGGGTTCGCGGGCCAACCCGGCATCGACCACCGCGTCCACCCCGGGCACGGTCAACGAACTCTCGGCCACCGCCGTCGTGATCACCACCCGCCGCCGGGGTCCGGGCCGGAGTGCCAGATCCTGCTCGGCCTGGGACTGGCGTCCGAACAGCGGTCGAACATCGGCGGCCACCCCGGTCAGCGACCGGCTGACGATCGAGATCTCCCTTTCGCCGGGGACGAAAACCAGCACGTCACCGGTACCTTCGGCCAGCGCGCGGCGGGTCACCTCGGCCACGTGCACCAGCAGCCGGGGATCGACCCGCGAACCGGGCAGCAGCGGCAACGGCAGCGCCGGCGGAGCCCAGATCACCTGCACCGGGTGGGTGGTGGCCGTGGCCGTGATCGCCGGCGCCCCCAGCGTCCGCTCGAGGCCGGCCGTATCCGGCGTGGCCGACGTCGCCACCAGTGCCAGGTCGGGACGCAACGTCGCACGGACATCGAGGCCGAACGCCAGCAGCAGATCGGCGTCCAGATGCCGTTCGTGGCATTCGTCGATCACCACCGCACCGACCCCGGCCAGCTCGGGATCGCGCTGCATCCGTTGCACCAGCAGCCCGGTCGTCACGACTTCGATCCGCACGTCCGGACCGCCGACCCGTTCACCGCGCATCGCGTAGCCGATCCGGTCGCCGGGCCGTTCACCGAGCAGTTCGGCCAGCCGCCGGGCCGCCGCCCGGGTCGCGATCCGCCGCGGTTCGGCCACCACCACCCGTCCGCTGACGGCATCAGCCACCGCGAACGGCAGCAGCGAGGTCTTGCCCGAGCCGGGTGGGGCGACCAGCAGGGCCTTGCCGACGCGCCGCAGCGCCGCGACGGTGTCCGGCAGCGCCGCTCGCACCGGCAGGTTCGCACCGGGCACCTCGACGGACGGCAGCAGGGACACACCCCGACGCTATTCGGTGCCGGTCAGGCCCGGCGGCCCAGGACAGGACGCGAGGCGGCCGGGATGCCCACCGGCGCGGGCCGGCGCGGGCGGAGCGTCACCAGGACACCCAGCAGCATGACCACGCCGCCGGTGAGTTCGGCGCCGTTCGGGCGGTCCCCCAGACACAGCCACGCCGACCCGATCGCGGCCGGCGGCACCAGCAGTATCCAGGGCACGACGGCCGAGGGCTGGTTGCGGGAGAGCAGGGTGTTGAAGATGCCGTAGCCGACCAGCGAGGCGAACCCGGCGGTGTAGATCGTGCTCAGCGCGGCGTGCCAGCCGAAGGCCTCGATCCCGGCCCGCACGCCGGGCGGACCGTCGAGCACGAACGAGAGGGCCAGCGCCGGCACCGGGACGACCAGGGCCGACCACACTGTGAGTGAGAGGCCGCCGGCCACCTTGGCGGCCCGGCACAGGACATTGCCGACACCCCAGCTCAATGCACCCCCGAGGCACAGCAACAACGCGCCCAACGGGGTATCACCGCCCCGGCCGAGGCCGACCACGATCAGGCCGGCGGTGCCGATCAGCGCGCCGGCGACCTGCCACCGGGTCGGGATCTCCTTCAACGCGCCGGCCGCGATGACGATCGTGAAGATCACCTGGGCCTGCAGCACCAGACCAGCCAGACCGGGCGGCATCCCCGCGGCGATGGAGCCGTAGAGCAGGCTGAACTGGCCGAGCGACATGAACGTCCCGACCAGGGCCAATGTCTGCCACGACGCGTTCGGCCGGGGCACGACGAAAATCGCCGGCAGGACGACCAGTACGAACCGGATGGCCAGGAACAGCAGGGGCGGGACGTCGCCCATTCCCCAGTCGATCACGACGAAGTTGAACCCCCAGATCAGGGCAACCAGGCTGGCCAACAGGGCGTCTCGACGGTTCATGTCACCCAGTCTGAGTGGATCGATCATGCAGCACCAGCGAATAGAATTGGGCAATTTCACGTAGCATTGCTTCATGATTGATTTGGACGCCCTGATCGCGTTACAAGCCGTCGAGCGGCACGGCTCGGTGATCTCGGCCGCCGAGGCGCTGGGTTTCACCCCGAGCGCGGTGTCCCAACAGGTCAAACGCCTCGAGCGTCAGGTCGGACTGCCACTGCTGGAACGGGTCGGCCGCGGCGTGATCCTGACCGGTCCGGGCCGCCGGCTGGTCGACGACGGCGGCCGGTTGCTGACCGACCTCGAACAGATCGAGGCCGGCCTGCACCAAGCGTCGGGAACGGTCTCCGGCCGGCTACGGATGTCGGCCTTCTCCACCGCGGTCCGCGGCTTGATCGCACCCCGGCTGCGCGCGGTGTTGCAGGCCCATCCCGACCTGACCGTCACCCTGCACGAACGCGAGCCGTGGGACGGCATCGACTACGTGGCCGACGGTCGCGACGATCTGGCCGTGGTCCACAACTGGGGCGATGTCCCGCTCGCGGTCCCGGCGCACCTGGTCGCCACCGTTGTCGCCCAGGACGTCGCCGACGTGATCGTGCCGGCCGGTCATCCCCTGGCCGGCCGGCGCCGGGTGGCGCCGAAGGACCTGATCGACGTGCCCTGGGTGGCCACCGGGGAGGGAACGATCTGCCGGCAGTGGCTCAACCGGATGTACGAGGGCACCGGGCACCTGCCCCAGATCGCGCACGTGTCGGCCGAGTTCGATTCGCACCTGGCCCTCGTCCGCGCCGGCCTGGGTGTGGCACTGATCCCCCGGATCGGACGGGCCGATCTCGGCGACGACCTGGTTGCCGTGGCCGCCCACGATCCGATCCCGAGCCGGACCATCACCGCCCTGCACCGGCGCAGCATGGACGGCTCGCCGGCCGTCCGGGCCGTGCTCGAGGCGTTGTTGAGCTGAGCCCTAGTAGACGTCGACGGCGTCCAGTTCGGTGTAGAAGGTCTTCTTGGTAAAGGTGATCGTGTTCGTGCCGCGGTGCAGCCACACGACGTAGGGCGCGAGCTGCCAGTTGTCCCAGGTGGTGTTACGGAAGGTGATCGTGCCGGCCGCCCGTCCGTTCACCAGCACCGAGTCGGTGGCCGCAACCGGATAGCCGCTGTTGTCCAATGATCCGTTGCCGTACCGGATTCCGAGCCTCGTCCAACCACTGTGGCTCGCGGTCACGGCCAGCCTGACCGAGCTGTCCGGATGGTCCAGACCGCCGACCTTGGCCCCGGCCGACGCGGTCGGATCGCTCACCACCCGGGCATCGGTGACCACGCCGCTCTCAGCCTCGTATCGCACCGAGGCGCCGGCCGGCATCATCGGCGCCCGAGCCACTCGCGAGTGGTAGAGGTCGATCGCGTCCAGCTCGGCGTAATAAGCCTTCTTGGCCAGCCGGACGGTGTTCCAGCCGCGAGCGAGCCAAGCGCTGTACTGCGCGGTCTGCCAGTTGCCCCAGGCCGTGTTCGGCAGCGTCAGATCGCGAGCGGGATGACCGTTCACGGTCACCGCGTCGGTGGCGGCAACCGCCGAGTTGGCCGCGTCCAACGAGCCGTTGTCATAACGGATTCCGAGCGTCCATGGCCCGGATCGGTCGGCGTACACCCGGACCGTCACCGAGCTGTCGGGGTTGTCCAGGCCGCCCACCTTGGCCCGGCCCGACGCGGCGTCGTCGGCCACCACCCGGGCATCGGTCACGACCCCGGACTCCGCCTGGAACCGCAGGTCGGCCGCGGTCACCTGCGGCTGCCCGGCCGGCAACCCCGGCGTCGACCAATCCAGTGCGCTGACGTACATCGCCCGGTAGCTGTAGGTCGGATCCCAGCCGTGGAAGAGGATTGCCGTTGTGCCTTGCTTGGTGGTGAAAACGTCCTCGCCGCCCGGGCCGATGACGGTGCCGTGGAACTGATCGGTGGTCATCAGCTCGGTCGGGGACTTGGTGTATGGACCGGTAATACTGCTGGCCGTGGCATAGCCGGTGCGGTAGTTGCCACCACCGAAGTCGTTGGCCGAGTAGAACAGGTAGTAGGTGTTGCCGTGCTTGACCAGGTTCGGGGCCTCGACCACTTTCCCTTCGAACGGCAGGTCATTCTGGATCAGCGCGGTGGCCGGCCCGGTCAGCGTCCGGCCGTCGGCGGACAGCGGCTGCAGGTAGATGGTCGCCGGCAGCGCACAGCAGTTGCCGTCGGCCTTCCACAGCAGATACAGCTTGCCGTTCTCGCGATAGGTCGATGCATCGATCGCCCCGCCGAGATCGGTCGTGCCGCGCTGGCCGTCCGGGCACACCAGCGGATCGGCGGCGGGGACGAACGGGCCGCTGGGCGAGGTTGCGAACGCGGTGCCGATGCATTGCCGGGCGGCCAGGTCGTCCCGCGCGGTGTAGTACAACGCGTACCCACCAGGCACGGCCGTGACCTCGGGCGCCCAGATGCAATGGTCGGTCGCCCCGCCCGGGGTGAAGGTGCAGTCGCCGACCCAGCTTCCCAGCTGCGGCAGCACATCCGGCTGCTTCTTCCAATGCACGAGGTCGGTCGAGGTCTCGTGCTGGATGTTCTGCCCACCGGAGTTGGTGGCGTAGGCGTGGTAGACCCCGCCGACCAACAGCACGCTCGGATCGGCGAAGTTCGCGTCGATCACCGGCTCGACAGACCCGTCCCCGGAGCGTGGGGCCAGCGCCGTGGACGACGGCGAGGTCGGCGTCGCCTGCGCACCGGCCGGGGCAAGGAAACCGATCATCGTCAGGCCGATTGCCGCGGCAATCCAAGGTGAAACTCGGCGGGTCAGGTTCATCGGAGGTCTCCTGCAGCGGTCGTTGCCC
>CAZZZW010000188.1:5780-9209 GCA_964658795.1 Phormidium nigroviride PCC 7112 | reverse complement strand
TTCTCGGTTGACGGGACGCTGATCGAGGCCTGGGCCAGCTTGCGCACCAGGTGCCGAGCATGGTTCGTGCCGCCGACCGCCGGCACGCGGTAGGTCTGCTCGCCGTTGGTGACGATCGCCCCGATCCGATTGCCTGCCTTGGCGGTCAGGTAGGTGATGGCGGTGGCCGCGGCCAGCACCAGGTTGCGCTTCTCGGTGTTGACGGTGCCGAAGTCCAGCGACGGTGACAGATCGGCCACCAACCAGGTCTCCAGCTCCCGGTCGGCGATGGTCTGCCGCACATGCGGGACGGTGGTGCGGGCGGTGACCGGCCAGTCCATCCGGCGGACGTCGTCCCCCGGGTGGTACTGGCGGGACTCACCGGCCTCGCTGCCCGGGCCCGGCACCAGCCCGAGGTAGCTGCCCAGCAACAGGCCGTCCAGCTTGTTCCGAACGGTGTATTCGAGCCGACGCAGCACGGCCTCGACCTCGGCGGTCGTGGCCGTGCCGCCGACCATGCCCGAGTTGTCGCCCGCCGATGGACTCACGCGGGCGGACCCCAGTTGCCACCGCTGTTCCGCTCGGCACCGGACGGCAGACCCGACGGGGCCTGCGGCGGCTGCTGACCACTCGGCGCGGAATGGGCGCCGTTGCCGCCGTACTGCGGCGGTGCCACCTGGGCACCCGCGGGTGCGGTCTGGGCCGGAGCGATGTAGCCACCGGTGGAACGTTGGCGCGGCGCGACCTGGGGCAACGGGACGGTCTGCAGCACCCGGTTGACCGCCTGGGTGGCGCTGATGCCGTCGGCGATCGCGTCGTAGGACAGCACCATCCGGTGCGGCAGGACGTCGACGGCGACATCGAGGACGTCCTGCGGAAGCACGTAGTCCCGGCCTCGAAGCAGGGCCAGCGCACGTCCGGCCGCGATCAGCCCGAGGCTGGCCCGCGGGCTGGCGCCGTAGGAAACCCAGGCCGCGACGTCGGACAGGCCGAACTCGGCCGGCTCACGGGTCGCGATGACCAGCCGGACCACGTAGTCGACGACGGCGTGATGGACGAACACCCGACCGGCCCGTCGTTGCAGCTCGATGAGTTCCTCGGTGGAGATGACGGCCTGCGGGACCGGCGGCTCGACGCCCATCCGGTAGACGATCTCGCGCTCCTCGGCCGCGGTCGGGTAGCCGACGTTGATCTTCATCAAGAACCGGTCGCGCTGAGCCTCGGGCAGCGGGTAGACGCCCTCGCTCTCGATCGGGTTCTGCGTCGCCAGCACCAGGAACGGCGTCGGCAGCGGGTACCGCTGACCGCCGAGGGAGACCTGTCGTTCGGCCATCACCTCGAGCAGCGCGGACTGGACCTTGGCCGGCGCACGGTTGATCTCGTCGGCCAGCACGAAGTTGGCGAACACCGGGCCGAGCTCGGTGTCGAACTGCTCCCGGCCGGGCCGATAGATCCGGGTGCCGACGATGTCGGACGGCACCAGATCCGGGGTGAACTGCAACCGGGCGAAGCTGCCGCTGACCGTGCGGGCCAGAGTCTCCACGGCCAGGGTCTTGGCCACACCCGGGACGCCCTCGAGCAGGCAGTGGCCGCGAGCCAGCAGGCTCACCATCATCCGTTCGACCATCCGCTCCTGGCCGACGATGACGCGCTTGACCTCGAACATCACCCGTTCCAGGGCGGTGGCGTCAGCGGCCGGGGTGGGACTGCTCATGGGGCTCCTCGGGACGGGGACGGCGTGGACACACCGTGGAACTCAGGGTGATAGCGCTGGAGACAAAGGTACCGAGACGCCCCGCGCGGCGCCCGGGCAACCCGGTTATGGCTCTGCCGTGAATCTCTTCGGCGGCGATGATCGGCTCAGCCCCCGATCGCCGACATCGGACGATCGGGCTGCCGGAAGCCGGCCCGGCTGATGCCGTGACCAGCCGGTTTGGCCGCGACCGCGGTTCGGATGGCGGTACCCAACTCGATGTCGGACGCCCCGGTGCGAAGCATCGCGCGCAGGTCGGTCTCGAGGTGGGTGAACAGGCAGGTCCGCAGCTGCCCGTCCGCGGTCAGCCGCAGTCGATCGCAATCACGGCAGAACGGCCGGGTCACCGAGGCGATGACACCCACCCGCCGGTCGGAACCGGCCCAGTGCTCGCGGCCGGGGCCGTCCTCGACGACGAACTCCTCGGCCGGGGCATGACCGCGATTGCCGGAGGGAGTAAGGCTGAACTCGGCCGTCAGGACGGTCAGGAGCTGTTCTGCGGTGACCATCGAGGCGCGATCCCAGGTGTGGTCGGCATCCAGGGGCATGTGCTCGATGAACCGCAGCCGGTAGCTCGAGCGCAGCGCCCATTCGAGCAGCCGGGGAGCCTCGGCGAGGTTGTCCGGCATCAGCACCGCATTCACCTTCACCGGGTTCAGGCCGGCCCGCTGGGCGGCAGCCAGCCCGTCCAGCACCTGCGGCAGCCGGTCACGCCGGGTCAGGTCGGCGAACCGTTGCCGATCCAGGGTGTCGAGGGAGACGTTGACCCGCCGCAGGCCCGAGGCGGCCAGGTCGGCGGCCTGGTCAGCCAGCGCGATCGCGTTCGTGGTCAACGACAGCTCCGGACCTAGCCCGGCCAGCCGCCGGATCAGCATCGGCACACCGGCCCGGACGAGCGGTTCGCCGCCGGTCAGCCGGATCGTGCTGACACCGAGCCCGGCGAACACCTCGGCCAGCCGGACGATCTCGTCATCGGTCAGCACGGCCTCGCGGGCCAGCCAGTCCAAGCCCGCCGCCGGCATGCAATAGGTACAGCGCAGCGAACACTTGTCGGTCAGTGAGATGCGCAGATCGGTCGCGACCCGGCCGAACGCATCGACGAGCCCCGGGTGTTCGCTACTCGTCATCGTTTCAGCGTACTGAGCCGACCGCAGCCGCGGGTGCGGCTCAGCTCAGCGGGCGGGTGGCCCCGAAATAGCCGTATGAGACCTGGTCCCACGGGGTGACCTTGACGACGTCTCCCGAGTTCGGGGCCTGCACCACGTTTCCGCCACCGATGTAGATCGCGACGTGATGGATCGCCGAAGCGCCGCCGTCGGACCAGAAGAGCAGGTCACCGGGCATGAAATCCCCGGGCTGGGGGTGGTAGGAGCCGGCCATCCAGTACTGGCTGGCCGCGTAGTGCGGCATCTGCAGGGCCGGGTACCAGGCGAACATGGACAGGCCAGAGCAGTCGAATCCGTAGACCTGGCTGTCGTTCCAGCCGTCCGTGCCGGGCGAGTTCACGCCGTAGGTGGGGCCGTTGTAACCGCCGCCGGCCCAGGCGTAACGGACACCGAGCTGGCTCAGGGCCTTGTTGGCCGCGGCCTGTCCTTGGGCCGCGGTCCAGCTACCGCCGGACGGACCGGCCGGGGCGCTCCAGCCGGAGTTGGTCGCCGACGTGTCGCCGCCACCGCCACCGCCACCACCATTGTTGT
>CAZZZW010000188.1:0-5770 GCA_964658795.1 Phormidium nigroviride PCC 7112 | reverse complement strand
GCGGCCGCAGCGGCGGCCGCAGCCGCAGCTGCTTCGGCTGCCTTCTTCGCGGCCAGGGCAGCAGCGATCCGCGCCTGTTCCTGCTGGTAGGCGACGTACTTCTGGCGGCCGAGGACGGTCAGGTTCAACGCCCGTTGCGCGGCCTCCAGCGCCTGCACCTTGGCCGCACGCTGGGTCTGCAACTGGGCGGTCTGGGCCTGCTGGCTGGCGTAGGCCTGTTCGGCGGCCTGGCGAGCCTGATCGGCCTCGTCACTACGCTTCTGCTGCAGCAGCTTCGCCTGCTCGGCCTTGGCGTTGAGGTTGGACAGGGCAACGTTGGCCCGGTCGGCGGCCTGTAGCTGGTTGAGCTGAGCCTGATTGACGAAGCTCTGGTAATCGGCGCCCTGCAGATAGGCGGCGGCATCCGGCGCGGTCAGCAGGTTGATCGCCGCCGAACCGAGCTGCGGAGACATGTAGCTGTTGCGGGCAGCCACCTTGACCTGGTTGACCGCCTTCTCACGGGCGGTGACGCCGGCCGCGGCCGCGGCCTGAGCCTTCCTCGCCGCCTCGGTGGCTTGGGTCAGCAACTGCATCGCGTAGGCGTACTTCTGCTCGGCCAGTTCGGTCTGGGCCTGCAGCGAACGTTCCTGCGCTTCGGCCTGGGCGACCTCGGCCGAGAGCTGTCCGACCCGTTGCGCCGCGGCCTGCCGGGCTGCGGCCTTCGCCTGGACCTGCTGCTCGCTCACCGGTGGCGGCTTCGGAGCCGCCTGGACCGGGGCGATCCCGGTGCACACCAGTGCCAGGGTGGCGGTGACGCCACACAGCACCAGTCGTGAAGACCGACGAATCTTGCCGTTTTCGGCTTGTCGAACCACCGCGAAACCCCTCTGATCTGCTAAGCGCCAGGGTCAGACTGCCATCTAAATCCCACCAGCGCCACTGGCCACGTGAGTAACACTGGTTTCAGGAACCACATTGTCACCAGAAGATGCCGTCACTATCGGTAGCGACGCGGCCGTTCTGAGTGAGAGCCGGCGACTGCATTCGGGCCCGCGCCGGGGCCGTACTCGCCGCGGTCGAGGTCGCATGGGCGCCAAAGTGAGGCGTACCTAATGCCCGGCACTGCTTGCCGGTGCGGAAGAATGGAGCTAGCGCAGCCGCCGGTCGCAGCGGCCCTGCAGCACCATCCGACAAGAGAACATCGCGGTCGCGCCCGGCCGCACCTCGACGAGGAGTAGACGTGCCAGCCAGCAATCCGAACAGCTTCGAGTCCAAGGATCGGCTCTCCGTAGCGGAGGAGAGCTACACCTATTACCGCCTGGACAAGGTGAGCGGTAGCGAGAAGCTTCCGTACAGCTTGAAGGTGCTGCTGGAGAACCTGCTCCGCACCGAGGACGGCAGCAACGTCACCGCCGAGCAGATCCGGGCCGTGGCCAGCTGGAACCCGCAGGCTGAGCCCAGCACCGAGATCCAGTTCAGCCCGGCCCGGGTGGTCATGCAGGACTTCACCGGCGTGCCGGCCGTGGTCGACCTCGCCACCATGCGGGAGGCGGTCGCCGACCTCGGGGGCGACCCGGCCAAGATCAACCCACTCGCGCCAGCTGAACTGGTCATCGACCACTCGGTGATCGCCGACCTCTTCGGTGGTCCGGATGCCTTCGTCGGCAACGTGGAACTGGAATACCAGCGCAACCGCGAGCGCTACCAGTTCCTGCGCTGGGGCCAGACCGCGTTCGACGAGTTCAAGGTCGTCCCGCCGGGGACCGGCATCGTGCACCAGGTCAACATCGAGCATCTGGCCCGGGTCGTGTTCGACCGGTCGGTGGAAACTGCGGACGGTGTCGAACGAACTGCTTACCCGGACACCGTGGTCGGCACCGACTCGCACACCACGATGATCAACGGCCTGGGCATCGTCGGCTGGGGTGTCGGTGGCATCGAGGCCGAGGCGGCCATGCTCGGCCAGCCGGTGTCGATGCTCATCCCCCGCGTGGTCGGCTTCAAGCTGACCGGCGAGCTGCCCGAGGGTGCGACCGCGACCGACCTGGTGCTGACGATCACCGAGATGCTGCGCGAGCACGGCGTGGTCGGCAAGTTCGTCGAGTTCTACGGCACCGGCGTCTCGGCCATCCCGCTGGCCAACCGGGCCACCATCGGCAACATGAGTCCCGAATACGGTTCCACCATCGCGGTGTTCCCGATCGACGAGGAGACGACCAAGTACCTGCGCCTGACCGGCCGGGACGAGCACCAGATCGAGCTGGTCGAGACCTACGCCAAGGCTCAGGGACTGTGGCACGACCCGTCCCACGAGGCCGAATACTCCGAGTACCTCGAGCTGGACGTCTCCACCGTGGTCCCATCGCTGGCCGGTCCGAAGCGCCCGCAGGATCGGATCTCGCTGACCGACGCGAAGTCCTCGTTCCGGGATGCCCTGGGAACGTATGTCGATTCCGACGGCGACGAGAACGGCTATGACGAGGCGGTGGCCGAGTCGTTCCCGGCCAGCGACTCCCCCAGCCACGACGAGTCCGGTTCGGAGCCGGCTCCGGGCCAGCTCATCTCGTGCGCGCCTCGCGACGGTGGCCGCCCGAGCGCCCCGACCCGGGTGACCCTGGCCGACGGTACCGAGTTCGAACTGGACCACGGTGCGGTCACGATCGCGGCCATCACGTCCTGCACGAACACCTCCAACCCGTCGGTCATGATCGGTGCGGCCCTGCTGGCCCGAAATGCCGTCGAGAAGGGATTGACCCGCAAACCATGGGTCAAAACCACGCTGGCTCCGGGCTCGAAGGTGGTCAGTGACTACTACGACCGGGCCGGGCTGACGCCGTACCTGGACAAGCTCGGGTTCAACCTGGTCGGCTACGGCTGCACCACCTGCATCGGCAACTCCGGCCCGTTGATCCCCGAGGTCAGCGACGCGGTCAATGCTGCCGACCTGGCCGTGGCCGCGGTGTTGTCCGGCAACCGGAACTTCGAGGGCCGGATCAACCCCGACATCAAGATGAACTACCTCGCCTCGCCGCCGCTGGTGGTCGCGTACGCGTTGGCGGGCTCCATGGACGTCGACCTGTACACCGAGCCGCTCGGGGTCGGCGAGGACGGCAATGATGTCTTCCTGAAAGACATCTGGCCGACGACGGCCGAGATCGAAGAGGTCGTCGCATCCTGTATCCAGAGCTCGATGTTCGTCGACGACTACGCCGACGTCTTCGCCGGCGACGAGCGCTGGCAGTCGCTGCCGACCCCGGAGGGCAACACCTTCGAGTGGGACAGCGAATCGACCTACGTCCGCAAGCCTCCGTACTTCGAGGGCATGCCGCTCGAGCCGACCCCGGTCACCGACATTGCCGGCGCCCGGGTGCTGCTCAAGCTCGGTGATTCCGTGACCACCGACCACATCAGCCCGGCCGGCTCCATCCGAGCCGACGGGCCGGCCGGCAAGTACCTGGCCGAGCACGGGGTCGAGCGCAAGGACTTCAACTCCTACGGCTCTCGGCGCGGTAACCACGAGGTGATGATCCGAGGGACTTTCGCCAACATTCGGCTGCGCAACCAGATCGCGGCCGGAACTGAGGGCGGCTACACCCGCGACTTCACCACCGAGGACGGCGAGGTCACCTCGATCTATGACGCCTCGGTCAACTATGCCGAGGCCGGCACCCCGCTGGTCATCCTGGCCGGCAAGGAGTACGGCTCGGGATCCTCCCGCGACTGGGCCGCCAAGGGCACGGCGCTGCTCGGCGTCAAGGCCGTGATCGCGGAGTCCTACGAGCGGATCCACCGTTCGAACCTGATCGGTATGGGCGTGCTGCCATTGCAGTTCCCCAAGGGTGAGAACGCCGAGACGCTCGGTCTGACCGGCAGCGAGACCTTCACCATCACCGGGATCGAGAAGCTCAACGACGGGCAGATTCCGAACGAGGTACAGGTTCAGGCCGACGACTGGAACTTCACCGCCACGGTCCGGATCGACACGCCCGGCGAGGCCGACTACTACCGGCACGGCGGCATCATGCAGTACGTACTTCGTAATCTGCTATGAAATTTCAACACATCTAGAAATATTCGGACTATCCGCGTAAGCCTGACTCCGCCGGCCGCACGGCCGGCGGAGTCAGGAGGTTCTACTGTGTCCATCCGTCGCCGACATCAAGTTGTTGCGGGACTAACGGCCGCGGCTGCCGCGGTGGCCGTCTTCCACATCGCGGCGCCAGCCTCAGCTGACGGCGTCACCTATTGGAAGCCCCCGCCGGTATGCGCGCCGCACAACCAGGGTTCAAGTCCGCTGACGGGCGACTGGACCTACGTGTCGCCCCCGGTCTATGAGTACCCCGACATCGCGTACAACTTCATCTACACCCTCGAGTACAACCCGTCGCCGATGGAGGCCTGTTACGTCTACGTTGGCTGATCACCTCGACGGACGGCAGCCTACGGGCAAAGGTCGAGCTTGCTGATCGTCTCGTCGCGAGTGGCCATTGACGGCTGGTGCTCCATTCGGGTCGCCAGCCGTCGCCCGTTCGTGATCCGCCGTCTGACAGCGATGTCATGCCGGTACCGGCGGGGACACGCCGTGGAGATCGATGCAATGTCCGGTGCGGCCCGATTTGGCGACCGGTAAACGCTTCCGCGAGCAAATTTGGTGTAACAACTCGATGTCGAGGTCTTTGCCACGAGGTCAATTCAGGGATATGTTCCCGCCGACAACATTCAGTGATTGGTCAGGCAACTACCTCACCAGCCACACCCTTCGAAAGGCGGCAGTGCCAATGCGCAAGAGCGCAATCGGTTTCCTCGTCGTTGGGGCCGCGGCGACCCTTGCGGTCAGCGCGTGTTCCTCGAGCAGCAAGAGCACCACCAACTCCTCGGCCCCGGCCGGCGGTACCTCGGCCAGCACCAGCGCCACCGACTCGTCCTCCTCGACCGGCAGCAGCGGTGCGCTGGACGGCAAGGGCGCGAAGGTCGGCATCATCCTTCCCGACACCCAGTCCTCGCAGCGCTGGGTCACCTCTGACCCGGACGCCATGAAGGCCGAGTGCGCCAAGGTCAACCTGAGCTGCGACATCCAGAACGCCCAGAACGACGCCGGCAAGATGAAGACCATTGCCGAGAGCATGGAGTCCGACGGCGTCAAGGTCCTGATGATCACCAACCTCGACTCGGCCTCCGGTGCCGCGATCGAGAAGGAGGCCCAGGGCAAGGGCATCACGACCATCGACTATGACCGGCTGACCCTCGGCGGCGGCGCGGCCCTCTACATCTCCTACGACAACGTCGCGGTCGGGACCGCCCAGGGCACGGCCCTGACCAAGTGCCCGCAGGTCGCCGGCAAGTCGGCCGTCAACTACGTCGACGTCAACGGCGCCCCGACGGACAACAACGCCACCCTGTTCAAGCAGGGCTACGACGGCGTCCTGAGCAAGCAGGCCGGCTGGAAGAAGCTCGACGACCAGTCGATCGCCAAGTGGGACAACGCCACCGCCGGCACCACCTTCACCGCGATCCTGGGTAACCACCCGAACATCAACGCGGTCATGGTTGCCAACGACGGTATGGCCAACTCGGTCATCGCGGCGCTGAAGAACAAGAGCCTCAACGGCAAGGTCGCGGTGTCCGGTCAGGACGCCACCGCCCAGGGTCTGCAGAACATCATGACCGGCGACCAGTGCTTCTCGATCTACAAGCCGTCCTCGCAGGAGGCCGTGCCTGCTATCGACGCGATCGCCCAGATCGTCAACGGCCAGGTCCCGACCACCAAGGACCAGATCAAGGACACCCAGAG
>CAZZZW010000187.1:0-9211 GCA_964658795.1 Phormidium nigroviride PCC 7112 | reverse complement strand
GACGGCAGCATCGGCGCCGAACGAGATTGCCCGGTCCCGCTTGGGCCTTCCGCGATTCGTGACCACGATCCGGCGAACGCCGTAGGACCGCAGCACCCGAACCAGCATCAGTCCCAGCGTGCCGGCCCCGAGCACCACGACCGCTCGGCCGGCCAGCCCCGATCGCCCCCCGGCCAGCGAAGCCGCATGCACGGGGGAGGCCAGGGGCTCGATCAGCGCGGCCGCCTCATCGGACAGCGCGTCGGGCACCGCATGCAGCCGCCGTGCCGAGATGACGAACCGGTCCGCCAGCGCACCCTGGGGCCAGCCGCAGCCGAAGAACTGCAGGTTCTCGCACAGGTTCTGCCGTTCGCTCAAGCACATCTTGCAATGCCAGCAAGGCAGATCCGGTTCGACCACCACCCGCTGTCCGACCGGAAAGCCTTCGACATCCGGCCCGCACCGCTCGACCAGGCCGACCACCTCGTGCCCGGGCCGGTAGGGCAGCGCGATGAACGGATGTCGCCCGTGCCGGGCGTGCACGTCCGAGCCACAGATGCCGGCCAGCAGTGTGCGCACCAGCACCTCGCCGTCGCCCGGCACCGGGTCCGGCACATCGGTCAGCAGTTCGACGGTTTCCAGGGACACCGAGCCAGCGCGCATGCCCGCCAGTATGGCCGGTGCCCAGGCGCGGACCTGATCACGCCACTGACCTCGGCTCAGGCCAAGCGGCCCTCAGCTGACGCCCAACGGCCGGAACTGGATGCTCATCCGGGGCCCGACCGGCTTGGCCGTCTTCGGGATCGCGTGCTCCCAGGTGCGCTGGCAACTGCCGCCCATCACGATCAGGTCGCCATGATCGAGCTGGCGCCGGATGGACGGCCCGCCACCGGCCGGCCGCAGCAGCATCAGTCGCGGGCTGCCCAACGACAAGATCGCCACCATGGTGTCCTCGTGCTTGCCGCGGCCGCGGTCGTCGGCGTGCCAGGCCACGCTGTCCCGGCCGTCCCGGTACAGGCACATACCGGCGGTGCGGAAGCGTTCGCCCAACTCGGCTGCGTAGTAACTCGAAAGCCGGCTGCGGGCCTCGGTCAGGATCGGATGGGGCAGCTGCTCGCCGTCGGCGTAGAAGCGAAGCAGCCGCGGCACGTCGACCACCCGGTCATACATCTGGCGGCGCTCGGCCCGCCAGTCGACGTCGGCTTGCAGACGACGGAAGACCTCATCGCCGCCGGTGAGCCAGTTCGGCCGCAGATCGATCCAGGCGCCGTCGGTCAACTCGCTACGGCTGACCGCGCCGGGCAAGGCGCCGAGTGCGGGCTCGTCCATCAGATCGAGCAGCGATCCCTGCAGTGCAGCTTTCATGCTTCGGCAGCGTACACCGTTTATCGAATGGACGTACGAAAAACCTAGGCCGAGCGCGAGGACGCATCCTCTGGTTCCGGGACCAAGGCCGGTGGCGGCGGCAGAACCCCGATCGGGCCGCTGTGAGTGCCTTCGTTGAGGATGCGGTGGGCCGATTCCAGATCGACCGGTTTGGACCACAGGTAGCCCTGGCCGTAGTTGCAGCGGGCCTCGAGCAGCCAGCTGGCTTGATCCTTCTGCTCGACACCTTCGGCCACGGTGGTGAAGTTCATGCTCTGGCTCAGGCTGATGATCGCCTCGGCCAGCGAGGCGTCGTGCTGATCGGTGGTCACCCGATCGATGAAGGACTTGTCGACCTTGAGCACGTCCACCGGCAGCTGGCTGAGGTAGGCCAGCGAGCTGTAGCCGGTGCCGAAGTCGTCGATGGCGATCTTCACGCCCCGTTCGCGGAGCGCGGACAGCCGTGGCGCGACCCGGTCCAGATCCTGCAGCACCACGGTCTCGGTGATCTCCAGGACGAGCCGGTCCGAGGCCAGCCCGCTCGCGGACAGGGTGTCGAGCACCAGTTCGACGAAGTTGCTCTGGATCAGTTGCTGGGATGAGACGTTGACCGACATGGTGGGCCGGACGCCGATCCGCTGCATGCCGGCCGCGGCGGTGATCGCCTCCCGCAGTACCCAGGTGCCCAGCGGCTGGATCAGCCCGCTCTCCTCGGCGATCGGGATGAACATGTTCGGCCCGAGCAAGCCGCGCGTGGGGTGCTGCCAACGCACCAGCGCCTCGAACCCGACGACCCGGCCGGAGGCGAGGTCGACGGTCGGCTGGTAGTGCAGGATCAACTCCGAACGGGTCAACGCCCGCTGCAGATCGGCCCGCAGCTCGAGTCGAGCCATCGTCTCGCTGTGCTGACGTGGTTCGTAGACCGCGATACCGGACTTGCCGGTCTCCTTGGCCATGTACATCGCCACGTCGGCATTGCGCAGGACATCCTCGGCGGTCAGCTCACCCGGGACGGCCTGGGCCAGTCCGATGCTGGCCTGCACCGTGATGGCCTGGTCCCCGATGACGACCGGGGGCAGTAACGCCCGTCGGATCTGCTCGCCGAGTTCGGTGGCCATCTCGATGTCGGCCGCGTCCATCAGCACCGCGAACTCGTCCGCGCTCAGCCGGGAGACCGTGTCGCCGGCCCGGATCAGGCGGTGCAACCGGGCGCCGACCTCGGTCAGCACCTGGTCACCGACGCTGTGGCCGCAGGTGTCGTTGATCGATTTGAAGTCGTCCAGGTCGCACAGCAGCACGACCAGCGGCAATGCGCCACCGGGGCGTTTCACCAGCGCATGCTCGAGACGATCGGTGAAGAGCAACCGGTTGGCCAGGCCGGTCAGCGAGTCGTGGACGGCCTGGAAACTGAGGCGTTCCTCCAGCTCGCGGCGCGCGGTCACGTCCCGCAGGGTCAGCGTCAGGCCGTTGACCGATTCGTCGCCGAGCAGGTTGGCCAGGGTGCCTTCCATGTAGAGCATCCGGCCGTCGGCGTGTGACATCCGCAGCGACAGCTGTTCCTCGGCGTTGCTGGTCAGACTGGCCAGTTGTTGCAGGCACAGGTCCAGGTCGGTCGGGTGCACCAGCCGGGTCATCTTGGTCCCGATCAGGCTCTCGACCGAGTATCCGAGGATGGACTTGGCCGACGGCGTCACGAAGCTGATGGTGGTGTCGGCGTCGCAGACCGCGACCACGTCGGCGGCGTTGCGCACCAGTGCGGCCAGCCGCTGCTCGCCGACGGTCCGGGACTGCTGTTCGGTGAGCTGCCGTTGCAGGGCACGATGCCGTCCGACCAGTTTCTTGAACCAGACCATCCAGCCGAACGAGGCCAGCACCAGCAGGATCGCGTAGGACGCATGGGCCTCGAGATCCAGCCGGGCGTGCCGATCGGCCAGGGAACCACGCAGGTCGTCGATCGAGCGGCGCAGGGCGGCGAGCTTGGCGGCCGGGCTTGCCTTGGCGGCCGCGGCCCGGCGGACGCCGGCGACCGCGCCCTTGTCGGCACCGGCGTCAGCGGCCTGGCCGGCGGCCTGATCGGCCAGCGTGGCCAGCGCCGGCACCTGGGCCTGATCGGAGGCGGCCAGCCGTCCCTGCAGGTTGGCGACGGTGACCTGGGCGTGCGAGACCGGCTGAACGCGTTGATAGACCAAGGACAACAGCCCGAACTCGGCGGCGACGACCAGGAGGGTGCCCAGCGCCGTGATCAGGACACGACCACGCGAAGATCGTGCCTCGCCTGATTCGCTCACGCCTGCTCCCTGTAGCGCCGCGGGTAGTCGTCGCACCGAATACCCATCGAGAGATGTAATCGGCGGTGCGTTGCGCGAACTTAGCGGTACCAGGGCCGGTAATGGCGGCTCTTGCTGTCGATCTGGCGAGCGTTTCGACGGTTATTGCGGGGATCCGTCCTCTGTGTTGCGCGGATCGCGTCCGTCGGTGTCCTCGGCCGAGTCCCGGTTGTGCCGGTTCCGGCGTTGTTCCTCGGCCCGCTCCCGTAGCCCGCGCAGGAACGCCTCGTCGTCGTCGGGGTTGGTCGCGACCGGGCGCTCGGGTCGCCGGTAGCCCGCGTTGCGGCCGGAATTGCCCTTGTACGGCAGGTTCGCGGTGGACTGCCAGGGCTTGCCGGCGAGTAACCAGAGGATCGAGCCGACGTCGAACAGCACGATGACGATGATCAGCCAGACCATCTTCGGCAGGTTGCGGACCTGGCTGGCGTCGGTGGTGATCACATCGAAGATGCAGAACAACCAGAGGATCAGGAAAATCAGGCCGAGCGTGCCGTCGGCGAACAACATGGTGCGTCTCCTGTGACCAACATCGGTGGAACGTGAGCGATCGTGTCACAGCTGCGCCGATGACGGGTACAAAAGCGCTGAAGTACGGTTCCGCTGTGACGACCGCGCCCACCCTTGCCGAGCTGATCACCGCCCTGGACGGCTGGTACCCACCGGCCAGCGCCGAGTCCTGGGACGCCGTCGGGCTCAGTTGCGGTGATCCGGCCGCCACCGTGCACCGGGTGCTGCTCGCGGTCGACTGTGTGCCGGCCACGGTGGCCGAGGCGGTCGACAACGGCGCCGGTCTGCTGCTGACTCACCATCCACTGTTGCTGTCCGGGGTGCACTCGATCGCCGCTGACACCGCCAAGGGTGCGCTGTTACATCGGATGATCCGCGACGGAGTGGCCCATTTCGCCGCGCACACCAACGCCGACGTCGCGGTGGACGGGGTGTCGGCTGCGCTGGCCGATCGGCTGGCCCTGCGCAATTGCCTTCCGCTACAAGCCGATTCCGGGCCGGCCCTGGATCAGCTCAGCGTGTACGTACCGGTGGCCGAGGCTGACGCCCTGGTGGCCGCGCTGGCCGAGGCCGGGGCCGGCGCGCTCGGTGACTACACCGAATGTGCTTTCACCATCGAGGGAATCGGGCAGTTCCGGCCTGGCGCGGGGGCGTCCCCGGCGCTCGGTGTGGTCGGGGAACTGCACCGCGGACCGGAGGCCCGGGTGTCGATGGTGCTGGCGCGGTCCCGGCGTCCGGCCGTCCTGGCCGCGATGCGATCGGCCCACAGTTATGAGGAGATCGCCTTCGAACTCACCGAGCAGCCGCCGCTACCCGCCGCGACCGGGACCGGCCGGGTCGGTGAGCTGGCCGAGCCGATGCCGTTGTCCACGTTCGCCGACTACGTGTTGCAGCGGCTGCCGCGGACCCGGTGGGGGATCCGGGTGGCCGGCCGTCCCGACCAGCTGATCAGCCGGGTGGCGGTCTGCGGTGGCTCCGGCGCGTCCTACACCGAGGACGCCCGCCGGGCCGGCGCCGATGCCTACCTCACCTCGGACCTCAAGCACCACAGCACCCTCGAGTCGGTTCAGGAACAGGCCGGGCTGGCCGCCGAACTGTCCCTGCTGGACGCCGCGCACTGGGCCACCGAGGCTCCTTGGTTGCACGTGGCCGCGGCGAAGTTGCGAGCGCGGTTCCCGGAGCTCCAGGTGCTCGTCTCCGACCTGGTCACCGACCCGTGGACGTTGCACGTCAACTGACTTGGCACACTGGACGCACCACACCACAACTGCAGAAGGTCGTCACGCACGTGAAAGCTGATCCGTTCGTCCAGGTTCGGCTGCTGGATCTGCAGCAGGCCGACACCGCGCTGAACCAACTGGCCCACCGTCGCCGCTCGCTGCCCGAGCTCGCGGTCATCGCCGACGCCGACACCCGTGCTGCTGTGATCCGGTCCCAGCTCGTCGAAGCCGAAACCACCCGGGCCGACCTCGCGGCCGAGCAGCGTCGACTCGAGTCCGACGTCGAGACGGTGCGGTTGCGAGCCGACAAGGATCAGCAGCGGATGACCTCGGCCGGCGTGCCGGCCAAGGAGATCAGCGGCCTGCAGCATGAAGTTGCCTCGCTGGCCCGCCGGCAGGGCGTGCTCGAGGACGAACTGCTGGAACTGATGGAGCGCCAGGAATCGGCCGACTCGCAGGTCAATGAGCTGACCGCAGCACTGGCCGACATCGCCGCCGAACGCAGCCGGGCCGAAGCGGCCCGGGACGAGGTGTTCGCCGAACTCGACGACGCCGAGGCCAAGCGCACGGTCGAACGCGCGGAGCTGGCCGGTCGAATCCCCGACGACCTGCTCGCGCTCTATGACAAGGTGCGTCAGGCCAACGGCGGCGTCGGGGCTGCGATGCTCAGGCAACGCCGGTGTGAAGGCTGTCGACTCGAACTGGCCGGCTCTGAGCTGTCCACGGTCCGCACGGCCAAGGCCGATGACGTGCTGCGATGTGAGAACTGCCGGCGGATCCTGGTCCGCACCGACGAATCCGGTCTGTGACCACGGTGGCCGCCACTGGACGTGTGGGCAAGGGAAACGGCCATGACCGAACAGCCTGACCCGGCCAGCGAGTCGCGCACGGCCGAGAACAACAACAGTGCCTGGATCGCCACCGCCGCCCGGCCCACCCGGGTGCTGCTGGTGCGTCACGGCGTCACCGCCTTCTCGGTGGAGAAACGCTTCGCCGGACGCTCGGATCTGGAATTGCTGCCCCTGGGTCTGCGGCAGGCCGCGGCCGCCGCTCAGCGGGTCAGCCGGCTCGGTGCGGTCGATCGGGTGTACAGCTCGCCCCTGCTGCGAACCCGGCAGACCGCGGCCGCCGTGGCCGGCGAGCTCGGGTTGCCGGTCGAGCTCGAGGACGGACTGGTCGAAGCCGACTTCGGTGCCTGGGACGGCTACACCTTCGGTGAGATAAGGCAATCCGAGCCCGAGGCGGTGCAACGGTGGCTGTCCGATCCGGCCGTCGCACCGCCGGCCGGTGAGAGCCAACAAGCGGTTGCCGCCCGGGTGCTGGCCGCCCGCGATCGACTGGTGCAGCGGCATCCGGCTCAGACCCTGGCCCTGGTCACCCACGTGACGCCGATCAAGCTGCTCGTGGTCGATGCCCTGGCCGCTCCACAATCGGCAGTGCATCGGATGTATCTGGCCCCGGCCTCGATCTCGGTGATCGACTACTTCCCGGATGGGCCGGTGTCCCTGCGGTCCTACAACGACACCGCACACCTGATCGATCTGTGACGCTCGCGGTCAGCGCAGGCTCAGCGGTGCGGCGACCAGCCAGAGGGCCACGGTGACGGCACAGATCAGCACCGGGGTGGCCACTACCCCCAGCCGATGGAACTCGAGCACCCGAGGTTTGTCCTCGGCCGGCAACATCCGCCGCCAGAGCAAGGTCGCCAGCGATCCGGGATAGGTCGCGTTCGGACCGAGATTGACCCCGACGAGAACAGCCAGCACCGCCAGCGGCGACCCGGTGACCAGCGGCAACAACGCCAAGGTCGTGGGCAGGTTGTTGACCAGGTTGGCCAGCACACCGGCCAGCAAGGCCAATCCGAGCAGGGCGAGCAGGCCGGTGCCGGACGGGATCAGGTGCTTGAGCAGTTTGGCTCCGCCCTTGTCGAGTACGCCCGCGACCAGGACACCCAGACACAGCACGAATGCGCAGAAGCCGGGACTTGCCGACATCACCAGGCGAAACGGCGTCACTTGCCGCCGGCTCAGTTGCCGGACCCCGAGCACGACACAGCCGGCCAGTGCGGCCCAGGCCGGGGCGACGTGCACCGCGGTGGTGATCACGAACCCGGCCACGGTCAGGCCGAGCACCACCAGAGCGAATACCGGCGGCGGTCCGACCGGTTCGGGGTGATCGCTCTTGACCCTCAGATCACGGGAAAAAGCCAATCGCAGGGCGCTCCAGTCCAACGCGCAGGCCAGCACCCAGGGCAGCGCCATCGCCAGCGCGAACTTGCCGAAGCTCAGGCCGCTGGCGGTGAAGGCCAGCAGGTTGGTCAGGTTGGAGACCGGCAGCAGCAACGAGCCGGAGTTCGCGATGTGCGCGCAAGCGTAGCTGTGCGGCCGGTTCGGAATTCGCAGTCTGCTCGTGGTAGCCAACACCACCGGAGTCACCAGCACCACCGTTGCGTCCAGCGTCAGCGTAGCCGTGACCAAGGCCGCGAAACCGACGACCAGGATCAGCAGCCGATGTGGATTCCCCCGTGAAAGATGGGCAGTCACCGTGCCCAGGTAGTCGAAGACGCCATCGGTGGCGCAGAGCTGACCGAAGGCCAGGATGGCGGCCAGGAAGCACACGGTCGAGGCCAGACCGGACAGGCTGTGGCTGGCGACCGGCCACCGGCAGGCGCCGGTGACGAGGGCGATCGCCGCGCACGGGATCGCGATAGCGGCTTCGCTGAGACCGAACGGACGGGTCACCGCCGCGATCAGACAGATCGCGATCAACACGAGTCCCAGGACGAGATCGACGTTCACTGTCGTTGATTGGACCTTTCCTCGGCATACAGCACTGATCGGGTGACGGCTCGTCACAGGCTACGGATCGTCGGTGGCGGTCGGCACGGCGGCTACCATGTGTTCGCGGCGGACGAGTTGAGGAGGCGGCCGCGTCGATCCGCAAGGATCGCCGAGGAAAGTCCGGGCTCCACAGGGCAGGGTGGTTGTTAACGGCAACCCGGGGTGACCCGCGGGACAGTGCCACAGAAATCAGACCGCCACCGGTTTCGACTGGTGGTAAGGGTGAAACGGTGGTGTAAGAGACCACCAGCATCTCGGGTGACCGAGGTGGCTAGGTAAACCCCACCCGGAGCAAGGTCAAGAGATGGGCCGGCTCGCCGGCTCATTGCGCAGGTGCTCGAGGACGGCCCGTCCGAGCCTGCGGGTAGACCGCTAGAGCTCGTCGGCAACGACGAGCCGAGATGGATGGTCGCCACCGAAGGAGTGATCCTTCGGGACAGGACCCGGCTTATGACTCGACTCGTCCGTCCGCCCGTTTCGCCTTGCCGGGCCTGCCTGTTCGGCGACGCCGTGAACGGCCTTTGGCCGGCGCGCTTGCGCCGACCGCGAATTAGCGACACGATCTTCGCAATTGTCCATCGGTGGCACCGGTGCATCGCCGGCTGAAGAACGAAGGCGAACTGAATGAGCATGCGTGATCTGGAAGGTACTTTCTGGTTCTGCATCGACCATCACGCGGTCGAGCAATTCCCTGGTTGTGGAAGCGAAAACCGGATCGGGCCGTTCGATACCGAAGCGGCGGCCGCCGACGCACTGAAGACCATCGCCGATCGAGAACGCCGTTACGACGCCGAGGATTCGGCGTGGAACGAGGGGGAGTGATCGCTGACCGCTCGCCCACCTCGCTGCAACCAACTTGCCGGTGCTACGGCGTGGCTGATTGCGCAGACTCATCCGATCTCGTCCACTGAGTGCAAATCAGTGCCCAATCAGGAGGCAGCACACCAATGACGTCCCCAGCACGGAAGACCCC
>CAZZZW010000186.1:0-9213 GCA_964658795.1 Phormidium nigroviride PCC 7112 | reverse complement strand
GTGTAGATGACATCCACGTCCGGTCCGATGTCGTCGAGGTCGTGCCGTTCGGATACCTCGGCGCCGCTGCGCGCGGCCAGCTCGCCGGCCCGTTGCCGGTATTCGGCCGGCAGTCCGTACCCGGCCGGGGTGCGCAGGTCCAGCCGGGCTCCGGGTTGACGGGCCAGCGCGAGCGCCAGGGCAGTGGCAGTGTTGTTGCCCTCGCCCAGGTAGAGCACGTGCAGGTCGTCCAACCGGCCGAACTGCTCTCGCAGGGTCACCAGGTCGGCGACGGCCTGGGTCGGGTGTTCGGCGGCGCTCATCGCGTTCACCACCGGCATCCGGCCCTGGTCGGCGAAGGCCCGCAGCTCCTCGGTGCTGCCGGCCGTCCGGGCGACGAGGAGGTCGATCATCCCGGACAACACCCGACCGGTGTCGTGCGGTGTCTCGCCGGTGGCCAGTTGCATGTCGTCCGGGCCGTAGGCGATCACGCTGGCTCCGAGGCGGAGTGCCCCGGCGCTGAACGCGGTCCGGGTCCGGGTCGAGGTCCGGCGGAAGTAGGTCCCGACGATGCGCCCGGACAGGCTGTTGCTGCGGCTACCGCCGGCAAAGTCCAGGGCGCGGGAGACCATGCGGTACAGGTCGTCGTCGGACAGGTCGGACAACGAGATCAGGCTGGGCATGGGTCCTTGGTATCGGCCGGATATCTACTCGCTCCATACTTCGTCCCACTGCGCGCCCAGAGCCAGTAGTTGGGCGAGCTCGTTGCCATCGGTGAGCGGCACGTCGGCGACGAGCCGATCCGGTTTCTGCAGCGCGTCGGTCAGCACGGTCTCGAACGCGGCGGCGAACCGTTCGATGGTGGCCCGGTCGAACAGATCGGTGTCATAACCACACACCATGTCGATGCCGTCGTGGCCCTGTTCCAGCCGGACCACCAGATCGAGCTGGCCGCCCTGCGAGGCGACATCCTGCAGGGAGAGCGTCAGGTCGCCGAACCTCCGGCCGGCGCCGTACTTCTGGCCGGGGATCGGTGCCGGTAACTGTGGCTCGATCGAGCGGGCATCGACCAGCAACACCGCGATCCGGTAGGCCGGTGCGCCACCGGGCAGAGCCCCGCACGGGTATCGCAGGTGGACCAGGCCCTCGATCAGTTGCCGGTGCGCCGTCGTCACCGTGTCCCGCAAGGTGGTGGTGTCGGTGAAGCGGGCCCGGATCGGCACCGGGTTGATGAACGGGCCGACGATGCCGCGCTGCCGCCGGCCACGACGGCTGGAGGCCGGACAGCCGATCAGTACGTCCTCGGTGGCGCTGAACCGGTGCACGAGGGCGGTGAACGCACCGAGCAGCACCGCGAACGAGGTCACCCCGAGCTCGGCGGCTCGGCGGGGGAGTTGGTCGACCAGATCTGGGGAAAGTCGAACGCGGTGGCAATCACCCTGCTGGCGCGGCAGGGCCGGACGGGCGCGATCGGGCGGTAGCTCGGTGGCCGGTCCGTCGGCGCGATCGGTCCAGAACGCAACCGATTCCGCGCTGACCGGAGCGGCCAGCAGACGTTGTTCGGCGTCGACGGCCTCATCGAAGCTGCCGCCCGGATCGGTCAGCGGCCGGTCGTGATAGGCGTCGATCAGATCGCGGACCAGGATCCAGTGCGAGGTGTAGTCACCGGCGATGTGATGTACCACCGGCAACAGGACCGCCTCGTCCGGTCCGAGGCGGATCAGACCGAACCGGGCAACGTTGCGACGCAGGTCGAACGGCCGGTCGATGAACTCACGGATCGCCTGATCTGCTTGGCCACGAACGGGATCCACCACCTCCAGACGCAACCCGGCCGGATCGGCGGTGCTGCGGTACGGCGTCCCCTGGATCTCGACGAAGCACTCGTGCAGCAGCCCGTGCCGGGCCACCACGCGATCCACTGCGGCGGTCAACCGGTCGGTGTCGTAAGGCGAATCGATCCGGATCGCCAGCACCAGGTTGTACGCGGCCGACTGGTCGGCCAGCTGGTGGTCCAGCCACAGCGTCCGCTGGACGAAGGAGACCGGACGGCGCTCGGCCGGTGGGCTGGTCAACTCCCGGGACCTACTGCAGTCGCCCGACGACGCGGTAGATCCCGGCCAGCGTGGTCATCTGCAGCATCTCGGTCGGCGCGATCACCACGTTGAGCTCTTCCTCGATGTCGGCCAATACCTCGACGAACATGAGGGAATCGGCGCCGAGTTCCTCGATGAAGCGCTGGTCCGGACCGATGCTGCCGGCCGGCACCTCGAGGATGTCGGACACGATCGCGTCGAGCCGGAGCCGCAGTTGCTCGTCCAGCACGGCCCCGTCCAGCACGGTTTCACCGGTGACAGCGGCGTCGGTCATGGGGTTTCTCCTGTCGACCGGGGCTGAGGGAAGATCCTGGCCATCGTTGGCGGCGGTTCTATATCGCGGCCATATCGGCCTCGTATCGGTGGCATATAGCGGCTCCGCGAAGCATTCGGCGACGTCAGCCCCATGCAGAGAGGTCTTCTTGTGAGCAATCGGATTCGTAGTGTGGTCATCCTCGGTGGAGGAACGGCCGGTTGGATGACAGCCGCGTACCTCGGCAAGTCACTCGAGGAAGACGTGACCGTCACCGTGCTGGAGTCGCCCGCGATCCCGCGGATCGGCGTCGGCGAGGCCACGGTGCCCAATCTGCAGAAGACCTTCTTCGACTTCCTCGGCCTGAGCGAGAGCGACTGGATGCCGGAGTGCAACGCCGCATTCAAGACCGCGGTCAAGTTCATCAACTGGCGGACCGCCGGTGAGAGTTCGACGACTGCGCGGACGATCGACGGCCGACCCGACCACTTCTACCACCCGTTCGGCCTGCTGCCCGACCACGAAGGTGTGCCGCTGCCGCAGTACTGGTTCAACGAGCGGTTCGCCGGCCGAACCGACAAGCCCTATGACTACGCCTGTTTCCGCGAGCCGGCCATCATGGACGCCAACCTCTCACCGCGCCGGCTCGACGGCACGCCGGTGACCCGGTACGCCTGGCATTTCGACGCCCAGTTGGTGGCCGATTTCCTGCGCCGGTTCGCCACCGAGAAGCAGGGCATCGTGCACGTGCAGGACGAGATGGTCAGCTTCGAGCAGGATTCCCGCGGCTTCCTCACCGCCCTGAACACCAAGTCCGGTCAGCGGATCGAGGGCGATCTGTTCGTCGACTGCTCGGGATTCCGCAGCCTGCTGATCAATGGGGCGATGCGCGAGCCGTTCCTGGACATGAGCGATTTCCTGATGAACGACCGGGCGGTGGCCACCGCGATCCCGCACGACGACGAGGCCGAAGGCGTCGAGCCCTACACCTCCTCGATCGCGATGCAGTCCGGTTGGACCTGGAAGATCCCGATGATGGGCCGGCACGGCAGCGGCTACGTCTACTCCAGCCGGTTCGCCACCCAGGACCAGGCGACCCTCGAGTTCGCCAACATGTGGGGACTCGACCCGGAGAAGACCGAGTTCAACCAGGTCCGGTTCCGGGTCGGTCGCAACCGGCGGACCTGGGTCCGCAACTGTGTCAGCATCGGCCTTGCGTCCTGCTTCGTCGAACCGCTGGAGTCGACCGGGATCTACTTCATCACCGCCGCGATCCACCAGCTGGCCAAGCACTTCCCGGACCGGAACTTCGACCAGGTACTGATCGACACGTTCAATCGTGAGATCGAGACCATGTTCGACGACACCCGGGACTTCTTGCAGGCTCACTTCTTCTTCTCGCCCCGCACCGACACCCCGTACTGGGCGGCGATGAAGGAGCTCAAGCTCTCCGATGCGATCCTGGAGAAGGTGGCCTTGTACAAGGCCGGTATCCCGGTGAACCCGCCGATCTCCAGCGAGGACACCTACTACGGCAACTTCGAGGCCGAGTTCCGTAACTTCTGGACCAACGGCAGCTACTACTGCATCTTCGCCGGCCTGGGTCTGCTGCCCGATCACCCGATGCCGTCGCTGGCCCACCGCCGGTCGGCCGTCGATGGCGCCGCGCCACTGTTCGCGGCGATCGAACGGGACCAGCGAGAGCTGGTGCAGAGCCTTCCGACGAACCTCGAATACCTGCGGCGGTTGCACAACCGGTAGTCATCCGGATCGGGAAAGCCGCTGTCTGGCAACGGGAATCGAGGAACGACATGACCGAGATGACGACCTTGATGGCGGCTTTCCCGACGGGTATCGGGATCGTCACCGCGCACGGCGACGACGGCCGGCCGTGCGGTATGACCTGTACCTCGATCGCGGCCGTCGCACTGGATCCGGCCTGCCTGCTGGTGTGTCTGCGCTCGTCGAGCCCGACCCTGGCCGCAGTGCGGCATCAGGCCGGTTTCACCCTGAACCTGCTGCATATCGACGCGCGGGAGGCGGCTCAGTTGTTCGCCTCCGGCGCGCCCGATCGGTTCGAGCGTCATGCGTGGCAGTCCGATGCGATCGCGCCTGGTCCGCACCTGCACGAGGCCGCCCACACCACGGCCGATTGCCGGCTCTACGCCGAGACGGAGGTCGGTGACCACACCGTCGTCTTCGGCGAGGTGATCCGAGTGGTGGAACGAGGCACGCCCCGGCCCCTGCTCTATGGTCTGCGCAGCTACGCGGCCTGGCCGGACGCCGCCGCGTCGACACTGACCCGCTGACCGACTGTGGCCTCTTCTCAGCGCACCAGTCCCGATGGCCCTATCGGATCGTCAGCCGACGACCGCTGACGATCCGACGCGCCTTATATTGCCGGCGTCCTGCGGTAGCCGGCCCGGACCGTGGTCAGGAGCTGAAGCGGACCGGTAGTGAGCAATAGCCGTACATGAAGTTGGAGTACACCTGGCTCGACGATCCGGCCAGCTCGAGGGTGACCACATGCCGTCGCAACGATTCGAGCACGGCGGCCAGCTGCACCCGGCCGAGGTAGGCGCCGAGGCAGAAGTGGTTGCCGAAGCCGAACGTCAGGTGCCGATTGGGCGTCCGGTTCAGGTCGAAGCGCATCGGCTGATCGAACACTCGCTCATCCCGATTGGCCGAGGAGGCCCAGACGGTGACCGCGTCGCCGGCCCGGATGTGCTGACCGCCCAGGTCCACATCGACCCGGGCGCGGCGGCCGAAGTGCATCGGCGGCGTGGTCCAGCGCAGGACCTCCTCGACCGCGGATTCGACTGTGGCCCGCCGGTCGCGTAGCGCCGTCCATTGCTCGGGATGTCGGGCCAGGGCCTGCACGGCGCCGACCGAACTGAGGCGGCTGGACTCGTCCCCACCGATCAGGAGGCTGTAGCAATTGAGAACGACCTCTTCGAAACTGAGGAAACTGTTGACCAGCGTGCTGACCACACCGTCGCCCGGTTTGCCCTGCCGCTGCATCGCCAGGTCGGTGAAGTACAGCAGCATCTCGTTGCGCGCGATCACCATGTCCTGCTGATCGGGCGTGCCCTCGTCGCTGCTCAGGACGAGTTTGCTGAGGGCCAGCAGCTCCGGACGATCGCCGGCGGGAATGTCGAGCAGGTCGCAGATCGTGCCGATCGGGATGTGCTCGGCAATCTCGGCCGCGAAGTCGAACTCGGCGCCGGTCGTCCAGCGCCGGACCAGCAGGTCGATCCGTTGCGAGACCCGTTCGGTCACCGACCCCAGGACGCGCGGTGAGAAGGCGCGTGCCATCAGCTTGCGGACCTCGCGATGCCGAGCGCCGTCGGTCACCGCGAGCATTCGCCCGGCGGCCGAGTCGCCACCGTTGAGCAACGTGGCCAGCATGTTGCCCTGCTCGACGCTGAACCGTTCGCTGTCGCGGAACACCGCCATCGCGTCGTCGTAGCGCGACACCACCCAGAACGGCGGACGGTCCGCGGCCTCGCTGAAGTGCACCGGCGCGGTCGCCCGCATCGCCGCCCAGACCTCGTGCAGGTCGGGCCGCTGGTACACGGCGGCGTCGGCGAAGTCGATGCTGGCCGGATCGTCCAGGGCCGGGCTCGGTTCGGTGAGGGTGTCGGATGGGCTCACGGCTGGCTCCGGGTATCGGCGGCGATGTGATGCAGCGGGGCGTCCTCGCGGAGCAATTGCCGGGGCAGCTCCAGCCCCAGCCGGGCGGCCTGGGCGATCACCTGCAGCACCATCAAGGAGTTGCCGCCGACGTCGCGCAGGCTGTCGTCCCGACCGATCGTCGGCGCCCCGGTGACGTCGTGCCAGATCGCGGCCAGTGCCCGTTCGCGCTCGGTGGCCGGGGCGCGGAACCCCGGTTCCAGCTCGTCGGCCGGCGCCGGTCGTCGATCGAGTTTGCCGTTTGCCGTCAGGGGCATCGTCTCGACGCAATGCAAGCGCTGTGGCACCAGATATCCAGGCAGTCGTTGTCGCAGTGCGGCCAGCAGCCGGTCGGGATCAGCGGTGCTCTGGACGTAGCCGACGAGCTGGCCGGCCGTCAACCGGACGACCGCCCGATCGACCCGATCATCGCTCAGCAGCGCGCCCTCGATCTCGGCCGGCTCGATCCGGTAGCCATTGCGCTTGAGCTGATCGTCGCGGCGGCCGACGAACTCCAGCGCACCGGATCGGATCCGGGCCAGGTCTCCGGTGGCATACAGCCGTTGTCCGTCCGGGGCGAACGGATCCGGGACGAAACGGTCGGCGGTCAGCCCGGGCCGGTCCAGGTAACCGCGGGCCAGGCCGGTGCCGGCCAGGTGTACCTCGCCGATCACACCCTCGGGCACCGGCCGCAGTTCGGCATCGAGCAGTCGGATCGTGCTACCGGCGATCGGACGGCCGAGGGCGTTGGCCGCAGCTGGACCGTGAGCCACGCCCACGGTGGCCTCGGTCGGGCCGTACTCAACCCGTAGTCCGGGCAGTTGCCGGACGAGCTCGGGGTCGACGGCCTCGCCGGCGGCGACCAGCACAGGAGCCAGGGCCCGGACCGCGTCGGCACCGAGTTGCGCGAGCAGCAGATGGAACTGGCTCGCGGTCGCCTCGATAAAACCGAACGGCCCCTGGGCGGCCAGCCAGTCGCCGAGTCCGGCCGGGTCGAGGTCGGGCGGCGGCAGGAGCACCGGTTGCCCCGACAGCAAAGGGACGAACAGGCTCGGCACGCAGATGTCGAACGAGGCTGACGACAGGACCGGCGCCGCCCCGCCGTAATGCTCGGTGGCGTGCTGCAGGTACCCGGCCAGCCCCCGCCGGGTGATCGCCACCAGCTTGGGGCCGGCGGTGGTGCCAGAGGTGGGTAGCACGTAGGCCAGCGCGTCCGGTTCGGCGGTCGGCCGAGGCAGGGGATTTTCTGTCGTGACCAGCTGGGTGATCGCGATCGCGCCCGGCACTCGATCGACGTACCCGGGAGCGGCGATGACCTGCGCCGCCACCGGGTACGTCATGGTGCGCAACCGATCGTCCGGATGCGCCGGATCCAGCGGCAGGTACGCCGCCCCGGCGTCGAGGACGCCGAGCATGGCCGCAACCAGATCGACGTCGCGGTCGAACAGCAGACCGACCACGTCGTCGGTACCGATGCCTTGGGCGACAAGGTGATCGGTGATGCGGCCGGCCCGCCGCCGGATCTCGGCGACCGGGTACGACCGATCGCCGGCGATCACTGCGACGGCGTCGGGATCGCCGCGCAGGATCGGGCCGAGGGTGGTGGTCTGCGGGGCCGTCGGCCCGGTCAGCCCACTGGTTTCGTACAGCGCGACCTGGTCGGGGTCCGAGTTCGGGTCAGCGGCCATCGCGGTCAGCACCGCCCGGTAGTAGCCGGCCAGCCGCTCGGCCTGATCGGGACGGATCACCTCGGCCGAGGAGGCCAGGGTGAGCCGGCCCGGGGTCGGGGTGCCGACCACCAGCCGGAACTCGTTCGGGCTGTCATCGATGCAGGCCGCGACATCGACCAGATCGGTGTCGACCTGATGAAAGTCCAGGTAGTGGAAGAGGATGTCGACCGGCCGGGGCGAGCCGGGAACCAGGGCCGGCATCGCCGGTGACGGGAAGTGGCGGTGTGGCCACATCTCGATCTCCGTCGCAAACGTCTGCCGCACCAGCTCGGTCCAGCTTCCCGCACCACGTCGGTGCTGGAACGGCACCGAGTTCAGGTACATGCCCGACACCTGCTCGAAGCCAGGCAACTCCGGGCGGGCATCGCACACGACGCCGGCGTGGAACTGCCGGCTCGGCACGATCCGGCTCAGGACCTGCAGGTGCGCGGCCAGCAAAACACATTTGTAGGGGACGTCGGCCACCCGGGCCAGCTGACGTAGCCCGGGTTCCAGGTCGGTGAGCGGGACGTGCACCTGGAACCGTTCGGGGGCCGCCGACGGATCGCCCCAGGCGGTGGGGATCTCCGCCCGCTGGTAGTCGGTCAACACCTCGCGCCAGTAGTCCCGTTCGGCCGGGTCGGCGATTGCGGCCCGCTCGGTGGCGATGAAATCAGCAAACCGGATCGGGGCGTTCTCGATCGGCGCCGTCGCCCGGCCGTCCCGCAACGACTGGTAACCGCGCAGCAGTTCCATCAGCTGGTTGTGATAGCTCCAGCCCTCCAGGATCGGGTGGCATTCGGTGATGGCCAGCCACCAGCAGTCCGGCGCGGTGAAGACGTGCATCCGCATCAACGGGGCGCGGTCGAGCGGAAACAGCTCGGCCCGCTCCCGGGCACAGTGTTCGTGCAGCAGCCGGTCGACCCGGTCGGTATCGAGGTCGCTCACATCGGTCCAGCCGAGCTGCATCCGGGCCCGGTCGTGCACCAGTTGCAACGGTTCGGAATAGCTGATCAGGTCGAAGCTGGTCCGCATCACCTCGTGCCGGGCCACAACTCGATCCAGGGCTTCGCGGAGTGCGGCCTGGTCGACCGGCTGGTCGTCGCGGATCCGGAACACCGTTATGTTGTGGTAGTAGTTGCGCTCGCCGCCGGCCAGCATCTCCAGAAGCATGCCGCGCTGGGTCAGCCCGATCGGGTACGCGTCGACCAGGCCGGGCGGCAAGGCGGCCCGGTCGGGTTCAGTCAGCTGGGCGAACGGGGCCACCGAGTCGACCGCCGCCGCCGGAGCGCGATCGGCGACCAGACCGGCCAACGCCCGCACGGTGTGGGCGGAGAACACATCGGCTACCGAGAGGTCGAAGCCGTCGGCCCGCAGGTCACCGGCCAACGCGACCGCGCTGACCGAGTCACCGCCGAGCTCGAAGAAGCTGTCAACCGCGCCGACCTGCTCGAGCTCCAGCGCCCGCGCCCAGAGCTCGGCTATCCGTCGTTCGGTCGGTCCG
>CAZZZW010000185.1:0-9236 GCA_964658795.1 Phormidium nigroviride PCC 7112 | reverse complement strand
CAGGGAGCGGGTGAACCAAGGAGCCGGTGAACATGAAACGGCCCCGGTACCTGGTCGGGTACCGGGGCCGTTCTCGTTCTGCCTTGGTGCGCGGGCCGGTTCTGGCCCAGATGCTCGGGCCGGTTCTGGCCCGGCCGGTCTTACTTGTTGGCGGCGTCCTTCAGGGCGCTACCGGCGGTGAACTTGACGGTGTTGGCCGCGGCGATCTGGATCGTCTCGCCGGTGGCCGGGTTGCGGCCTTCGCGGGCGGCGCGCTTGCCGACCGAGACGGCGAAGAAGCCCGGGACGCTGACCTTGTCGCCCTTGTTGACAGCAGTTTCCAGGGTGGCCTGCAGGCTGCGCAGCACGGCGTCGACGGTCTTCTGCTCCAGGTCGGCGTGCTCGGCGACTGCGGTCACCAGTTCCTTGCGGTTCACGAATGTCTCCCTCAATGAGTTGTCCTCGCCGCGCACGCGGGGTGCGGCAGGGCGGCGAGTGGCCGTACGGCTCGCTGCCAGTATGTCTCAGAGGGCTACGAGCCAGCGAATCCGGGGGGTCTCGGCGTGGCGTGTCGCGGAAATCTGGTACAGGGGTGACGGTTGAGAGGGGTGGTGCTCGGGGGTGCTCGGGAGTGTGTAAACTTTGCTCTCGGCTCGCTCGAAGGTTCGTTCTTCAGAGCGGGTCACACCAGGTAAGGGGCTGTGGCGCAGCTGGTAGCGCACCACACTGGCAGTGTGGGGGTCAGGGGTTCGAGTCCCCTCAGCTCCACCCGTATTTACTGGGCTAGAGGCACCTGAGCCGCCTCGCCCGGAAACCTAGGTAGCCAGTTTGGCAGCCAGTTGGCGCATGCCTTCACTTGGCGATTCTCAGGCCGCTCTCACCCTGCGTCCACGACTTGGAGCGCAAGCAAGTCGGATTAAGTGGAGCTCTAAGTAAACGATATCGATTATCCGTTGCTAAGCTGAGTGGGTGAGTAACGGAAGCCTGCCGACGGCCGTGCCCTGGCCGGCGATCGAACATGAGGAACTTCCGTGGCGTCCGCGACGACCGCTGGCCGTGCCGCACAGTCAGGCGCGACGCCAGTCCGGTCCGTACGAGGCTGCGGTGCTGCCGGACATCGCGGGGCTGCCGGACGTCCCGCTTTCAGCCGCGACCAGGACCCTAGCCACCGAGGCGGCCAGTGAGATCGCACGCTTCGACGCCGAGGTCGGCGCCGACATCGCGCCGTTCTCAGCGATCCTGCTCCGAAGCGAATCGGTGGCATCGTCCCGGATCGAGAACCTCACGGCCTCAGCCAAGACGATGGCGCTGGCTGAGCTGGGAGACACCAGCCGCGAGAACGCCAGCGTCATCGTCGCTAACACGACCGCGATGCAAGCGGCAATCGCGCTGGCGGACTCCCTCGACGGTGAAGCAATCCTGGCCATGCACATGGCCCTGCTCGGAGCGAGTCAGCCGGAGTGGGCCGGTCGCTGGCGCGACGAGCAGAACTGGATCGGTGGTTCAGATTGGTCGCCGCACGGCGCACTATTCGTGCCACCCCACCCCGATCGCGTGCCGGCCGCAATCGCCGACCTCGAGAGGTTCCTGCGTCGCGACGACTTGCCGCCGTTGATCCAGGCCGCTATCGTGCACGCCCAGTTCGAGACCATCCACCCGTTTCCCGATGGCAATGGTCGAACCGGACGAGCGCTCGTGCACAGCTTGCTACGGGCCAAGCGGCTGACCCGGCAGGTCACCGTGCCGGTGTCAGCTGGACTGCTCGCTGACACCGAGGTCTACTTCGCCGCTCTCACCTCCTACCGGAAGGGCGACCCCGAACCGATCGTGGAGCGGCTGTCGAACGCGACGTTCGCCGCCGTGAACAACGGTCGAGCCCTGGTAGCAGAGCTGCACGAAGTGCGTGACGGCTGGAACGATCGGGTCAAGGCGCGAAGTGATGCAGCAGCCTGGCGGGCGGCTGATCTGCTCATCAGCCAGCCCGTCGTGGATTCACCATTGGTCCAGCGCGAACTGCGGGTGACCAGTCCAGCCGCACTGCGAGCGATCGACCAGCTCATCGAGGCCGGGGTCCTGACGAAGGTCTCCGGCCGCCAACGCTATCGCCGCTACAGCGCCCCGGACGTTCTGGCCGCCCTCGACGCGTTCGCGGCACGTGCCGGCCGTCGTGGCGGCCTTTGACAGTTGTGCCAAGTACCTTACCCGCGGATGGCGCCCATAACGCCGATTATGTATACGCCGGGGAGGGGTTGTATCCGCCGGAGCGGCGATGTTACGGGCTGCGATGTTTCGGATCTTGGAAGATTTGTCGTTGAGCGACGCCTCGAAGTCCCGGCACTATTTGAGGAGCAAAGGACGCATATGACACTCGACACGGAAGCGGCCCGCGAAGGAGATGCGACAGCATGACGTCACTCCCAGGCGGCGCCGCCGATAAGGCGGGAAATCAGTACGAACACTGGTGGACGGGCCATGTCGTCGGCGAGCTGCTCACCGGTGGGGCGACGCGCCTACGGCTAGAGCCTGTTGGGGCCAGCGGCGAGGGTATCGAGTTTCAGGTCGACCGAGCGGGCATGACCTGGGGGGAGCAGGTCAAGCTTCGCTCGTCGAATTGGACGATGAACCGGCTACGCGACGAGGGCGTATTGGCCTATGCGCTCGCGCAGGTGCAGGCTGGCCGACAGTTCAGGCTCGTCGTCTCAAGCAGCGCGATGCCGTTCGATACCTTGACCGTACGCAGCCGAGACTGCGACAACTTCGGCGACTTTGAGAACTCCCTCAGCAGTAACGACGACGGCGAGTTTGTGAAGCTGGCGAAGACTTGGGGCGTACAGCCTGAAGAGGCCTACGCGATCCTTCGCTTCATCTACGTAGACCCCCACCCTTTCGAGAACCTCCGACAGCTCGTGGCGGCAGAGTTTCGGCTTCTGTTCTCGGATGTCCCAGACGTGGTGCTCGGCGAGGTGCGGAACTTCTGCGACGACCACAAGCATCAAGAGCTGACCGCCAACCAGGTGTGGGGTCACCTCAAGTCCAAGGGTCTCAACCGGCGATACCTGGCGGGGGACACCTCTTCGATCGACAACCTACGCAAGACCGTCGAGCGTCACGCCGGCCCGATTGACGACCACCAGCCCACCATTGGGCTCACGCCATCGAGTTACCTGACCCAGCTTCGGGACTGCCTGAGCAAACCTGAGGGCAAGCAGCTCGTTGTTGTGGACGGCAACGCTGGCTATGGAAAGTCCACCATCGTGGCGGCCATGGCCGCTGAGCTGCAGGTTGCCGGCTGGTTCGTTGCAGCGGCTAATATGAGTGTCGTTACGTCCGGGACGGTTACTTCGACCAAGCTCGGCGACGAGCTCGGGCTAGGCGATAACTCGCCCGGGGTCATTTTGGCCGGCGTGGCCGACGGCGGTCCTGGCCTTCTTGTGATTGATCAGCTCGATGCCGTAGGCACCTACAGCGGTCGCATCACCGAGGTCTACAACGCGATCGCCGAGGTCCTGACCGAACTCGCGGCAACGCCGAACATCAAGGTGCTACTGGTGATTCGGACCGTAGACCTCGAATCGGATCAACGGTTCCGCCGGTTTCGCGATCCAGAGGTCGCCGATCGTGTCCAAGTCGGCAATTTGAGCCTCGACGACGTCAAAGCCAAGCTGACGAGTTCAAGCATCCCTCTCCCGACATCGGCCGTCACGCTAGAGCTTCTCCGAACCCCGCTCCACCTCAGCATCTTCCTTCGCTTGTCCGAGGAGGCTCAGCGCGAGGAGTACCCGACGCTTCAACGGTTGTACGACAGGTACACCGAAGAATTTCGCCAGTCGCTCGGAGCATCCATCGGACATCTCCAGTGGGCGGGCATCACGACTGCGCTCGTCGGCTACATGAACACGAACGAGCAGCTATCCGCGCCAAGCGCGGTGCTCGACGACTTTCCGCGCGACGAAGTGCACGGGCTTGAGTCGGCCAATGTCCTCTCGGTCAGCGATCAGAACGTCGTCTCGTTCTTCCATGAGTCGTACTTCGACTACCTCTTCGCTCGGACTTTTGTCCTGTCCGGCAAGAGTTTGCTGGACTTTGTTGTCGACGGCGGCCAGCACCTGTTCAGGCGGGCGCAGACGAGACAGGTCCTGGAGCATCTCGCGGCGACGGACCGCGCGGCGTTCCGCCGGGTCGTCGCAGAGCTGCTCGCGTCAGACCGAGTCCGGTCACACTTGAAGGAAGTTGTCGTCGACGTGCTCGGGCAGATCGACGCAACGCCTGACGACTGGACCGCGCTAGAAGACATCGCCTGGAGCGATAGCCGTATGGCCTGGCGACTACTCGCCCTGCTCGGAAAACCGTCTTGGTTTGCGGCAGCCGACTCGCTCGGATTGTGGTCACAGTGGCTTGCCGATCCCGAGAAAGTCGACAAGGCCTTCCATCAGCTCCGGTTCGTGGCGCAAGAGCAGCCGGCTCGAGCCGTCGAGCTGGTGCGCCCGTTCGTCGGCGCAAGCGATCTCTGGCGCCTACGACTCAAGTCGATGATCGAGTGGTCCTTGAAGGCCGAATCGACCGACTTCGCGATCGAGCTCCTTGAGCGGGGCGATCTCGACGACGCCCGCGGCCCCATCGCGATGAATAGCGACTTTTGGTCCATCGTCTACGGGCTCGCGCAAGAGGCACCGGCCGCGGCGGCCCGACTCATCGGCGCCTACATCAACCGTGGACTTGCGCGCGCGAAGACCGAAGGGTCGAGCGATCCGTTCGCGACCGGGCAACTGCCGGAAAGCTCGGTCAGCGACGAGATCATCTCGCGGGTCGCAGGCGGGGCACCAGAGGAGTACCTCGTCAGCGTCCTGGCGTTTGTCGAGGAGGTGGCGCAGGCAGATCAGAATCACGTCGACGGGCGGTTGCCGGTCGGTCGCCGGTGGGCGTTCCGTAACCACAACACCTCCTTCACTGTCGATGACAAGCTCTTCGACGGAGTCGCCCAGGCGCTCGGACAGCTGGCTGAAAGCGATCCCGCGCTGTGCGATGAATACATACAGCGCCTCAGCGAGGCAGAGAGCGAAGAACTTCACTTCCTGGCCTGCATCGCGCTCACCAAGCGGGGTCCTGACGATGCCGCAATCGCTTGGCTCGTCGACGATCCGCGAAACCTTGAGCTGGGGTACGTCGACAACGCCAGTTGGGCCAGCCGATCGCTCATCGAGCGGTGGTCAGGTGAGTGCAGCGAGGAGCTGTATCGGCGACTCGAGGCCAGCGTGCTCGCCTACGCGCCAGACTGGGAGAATCCCCGGTACAGGGGCGCAGCGCGTTTAAGGCTCCTATCCGCGTTGGACGCCTCGCGTCTCTCCGACGCTGGCCGCAAGGATCTTCAGGAGCTAGAGCGCCGGTTCCCCGACCTGCAGCCGTCTGCGCCTCCCCGCGGAGTCATGGCTGGCTTCGTCGGCTCACCCATACCCGACGCGGCGGGCCAGAAGATGAGCGACGCCGATTGGGTGGGGGCACTACGCAAATACACCTCGGAGGCAACCGACTGGCGAGGGGATAAGCCCGTGGGTGGGGCAAGCCAGTTGGCCCAAATGTTAGGGCGGCGCGCTGAAGCGGAGCCGGAGCGATTCGCGAAGCTCGCCCTGGGCTTCCGTACGGATGTGCACTCTTCCGCGATGGACGCAGTCATCCGTGCGGTCGGAGCCAAGGTTGATGGCGATCTTTGTGCAGCGCTTTGTGAACACGCGCAGCGGACGTTTGGTTCCGACGTCGGTCGAGCGATCTGCTCGATCGCTGAAGGCGTCAAGCCTGTTTCCGATCGGCTGATTCGGGTTGTAGTTCGCTACGTCGACGACCCTGACCCGGATCGTGAGTGGGCGCGCACGGAAGCGAGTTCCGGTGGCACCTACTACGGCGGTGACTTCGATATGGCAGGTCTCAACTGCACTAGAGGGCATGTGGCACGCGCTGCGGCTGCAGCACTCTTCGAGTCGCCCGAACACCTCGACGTTCTCCGACCTGTCGTGGACGCACTCGCCGTCGACCCAAACCTGGGCGTGCGGGCGCACGCGGCAGAGGCAGTCCTCGCTCTGATGAACTATGAGCCTGAGCATGCCTATGACCTCGGCGAGAGGCTCCTCGACGCAGACGTTGAGCTCTACAACACGCGTGGTGTCGAGCTGTTGATGAGTTACCTGCTAGTTCGCGAGCCAGAACGATTCGGCGCTGCGCTCGTACGGGGGCTGGCTGGGCCAGACCCGGTGGCGATGCGAGCAGGACACCTGTGGGCTTTGCTTTCCTACCGGGAATCGTTACCTGCGGACGTCCCCCAAGATGCGCAATCGCTTCCCGTTGCCGCGCGAACGGGCGCGGCCGAAGCGTTCGCAACCAACCCGACAGAGTCCGCCGTCCAGCTCATCGCTTTGTTCGACGACGAAGATGGGGAAGTTCGTAAGCACGCTGCGAACTGCTTTCGATACTTGGACTCCCTCACGCCAGCGACCGTGGAGGCGCTAGCGTTGGGCTTCCTCCCGAGCCAGGCGTTCGACGAGCACTTCGAGTACTTGATCCGCGAGCTGGAGTCCGTCGAACTGGCCGATCCTGAGCTTGCCCTCCAAGTCTGCGAGCGAGCGGTCAGTGCCGCGGGGCCCGATGTCGGCGACATCCGAACGGCTCGAAGCATGCTCGCTCAGCCCGTGATGGTGAGCCTCCTCCGTGTGTATCGCCAGGGCGACGCTATGCAGCGGGAGCGATGTCTAGATGTCATCGACCGGCTGTCCGAGTCCAACGCTCACGGACTCTCTGTAGCGCTGAGCGATCAGCGCTAGCCGTTGCGAGTGGAACACGCTGTCGTCGGGCTCCATCTGACAGCTGTGGCTCTCTGCCCGCACAGGCGACCCTGGCGTCGAGGGCTCCGTACTGATCTCCGTCAGACCCGCGGGCGTAAGGTCCCATCTGTGCGCCGACCGAGCCCGCGGCATCTCGTGCATATAAACTATTCTCTGCGCGGTCTAGCTTGAGTCCGCCTCGCGACCAGGTTGCAGTGTTTGGGTGTGGCCGTTCGAGTGTGCGGCAGCGCTCTAGTCGCGGTGGCCGCCTATCCGCTGACGAAATATGCCGTGCGGGCTCGGCCCGGCACGATAACTGTAAGGCCAGCCGACTGCGAACGACACTGTCTGCGATCCGGCCTGCGGCACCGGAGGGTTCCTCCTATGGGCGCACGCCTACGCAGCGCAGGACGCGGAGAATCTGACGCCGGATGAACGGAAGAAGCTCCAGGAGGAGTTTATCTCTGGCATAGAGCTAGTAGACGGTACTGCCCGGCTTGCTACGATGAACCTGCTACTCAACGGCATCGGACGGCCGGAGGGTGAGTCGTTAATCAGCGTCAAGGACGCGCTCACCGCAGATGATGGTCAGCGGTTCAGCGTTGTGCTGGCTAATCCGCCGTTCGGCCGAAAGTCATCGGTGACCATGATCGGTGCGGACGGCCGGGAATCCCGTGACGATCTGGAGATCGTGCGTGACGACTTCTGGGTCACCACATCGAACAAGCAGCTCAACTTCGTCCAGCACATCAAGACAATCCTCGCGATCAATGGGCGCGCAGCCGTCGTCCTACCGGACAACGTGCTGTTCGAGGGTGGCGCCGGCGAAACGATCCGACGACGACTCCTGCGTGAATTCGACGTCCACACGATGTTGCGCCTGCCTACCGGCATCTTCTACGCGGGCGGCGTCAAGGCCAACGTGCTGTTCTTCGACAAGAAGCCCGCTTCCGAGACACCGTGGACGTCCCAGCTCTGGGTCTACGACTTTCGGACGAACAGACACTTCACTCTCAAGCAGAGTCAGCTGCGTCGCACCGACTTGGACGAGTTCGTCGACGCCTACGCGCCCGGCAAACCCCGCGATGGCCGGTCCCAGTCGGAACGATTTAAGGCGTTCACGTATGAGGAGCTGCTAGCCCGCGACAAGGTCAACCTTGACATCACGTGGCTGCGCGACGACTCACTCGAGGACCTCGACAACTTGCCCGCTCCAGAGGTACTCGCGCGTGAGATCGTCGATGACCTCACCGCTGCACTCGCCGAGTTTGAGGCAGTGGCGACCGCCCTCGAAGGCCGGACGCAAGAGGACAGATAGCTCGACCGCTCAATTTGACCGGTGAGGGCCGAGTTTGTTGCCACAAGCGTTAGGCGTTCCCTTCACGGATGTGGGGTTCCGACGTGGCTGGCCGTTAAGAGAAGACGTTTAAGTGGGGTCCGAGCTGTGTCCTTGAGTCGTTGATGATTTCTGGCCGCTGCGACATGTAGGCAAGTGACCTCGGATCTCCCCAGTTTTGCGGCACAAGAGACTTGCGGCCATGGCCGCTTCCTGATGAACCATGCGACACCTCGGTGTAGACCGCTGGCTCATCAACGTGAGGGCCAGTGGCAATAGCATCTGATCCGTGAAGACAGCCAAGCGACCCACGGGCTTGCATCGTCCTGCTCTACGAGTGACGGTGTTCCGTGCGTTGGCATCTCTGTCTGGGCTCATTGCCCTACTCGCGGCAATAGATGCGCTCGCGTCAGCTCACGGGACCGTTCGCACGGTGGCCTTCGTCGCGGCCTTATCGAGCGGCGTGGTTTTTCTTGGGTGTCTCGCAGCCAAGCCAAGTCGGGCGCGCTCGGTCATTCTGAGAATCAGCTTTGTAGCAGCGCTTGCGTGCACGATTTTTACTGTTCACGTTCATCGCGGTCGAAGCAAAGCCCAACCGCACGAGAATGGGAGATCCGTGACGACTATGGCGTCAGCGGCCCCTGCTCCGTTGGAGCTGCCGTCATCCTCACCGACTGACCGGTACATCGACGCCCTTGCTAGTCCGTCGCCAGAGATCCGCAGAAAGGCTGTCGAATATCTCGGTCAACTCGTTCGTCGTCCGAGCACCGGCTCTGAAGTGCGGCGCTCGATACTTCTAGGACTCGCGTCGATGATCCGCCAATACAGTCCCGTGAACCGAGCGGCGCCCTCGACTCGGGATTATTGCTTTCAGGTCCCGGCACCTCCGTATCCTCCGGACCTAGACCTTGCACTAAAGGATCTTGGCGCACGGCTCCCTGCGGATGTGCACTCCGTGCCTATTGACCTTACCGGTGCCAATTTGGCGTATGCCAGCATCCAGAGTCTCGATTATGAGAACGTTCAGTTCGACAATGCGTTGATGTGTCGGATGTTCCTGACGTGGACCCCGTGGTCGTTGTCGGTTTAGGTCGCTAGGTTCATTTGGGTTT
>CAZZZW010000184.1:0-9332 GCA_964658795.1 Phormidium nigroviride PCC 7112 | reverse complement strand
CCCAGTCCGGCCCGGCGCAGCGCATCGGCCATCGAGCCCGACGGTGCCGCCTGACCACGCGCCTGACCGCGGGAGGAGCCGGCATCGTTCGGGCGCGGACGAGGACCACCCGATCCGGCCGAACGATTCCCGCCCGAGCGGTTGTCACCGGAGCGGCGCTCGCCCGGCTTGGACCGAGCAGCTTCGTCGGTGAGGCGCAGCGTGAGCCCGATCCGCTTGCGCGGTACGTCGACCTCGAGCACCTTGACCCGGACGATGTCGCCCGGCTTGACCACCTCGCGCGGATCGGCGACGTACTTGTCGGACATGGCCGAGATGTGCACGAGGCCGTCCTGGTGCACACCGATGTCGACGAAGGCCCCGAACGCGGCGACGTTGGTGACGGTGCCCTCCAGTACCAGGCCCGGCGTCAGGTCGGTGATCTTCTCCACCCCGTCGGCGAACCGCGCCGTCTTGAACGCCGGCCGCGGGTCACGACCAGGCTTGTCGAGTTCGGCCAGGATGTCGGTGACGGTCGGCAGCCCGACCTGGTCGTCGACGAACTCCTCCGGACGCAGCGCCTTCAATACCGCGGTGTTGCCCAGCAGGCCGGGCAGATCCGTCTGGGCCGAAGCCACCATGCGCCGCACCACCGGGTAGGACTCCGGATGCACGCCCGAGGCGTCGAGCGGGTCGTCGCCCCCTCGGATCCGCAGGAAACCCGCGCTCAACTGAAACGCCTTCGGACCCAGACCACGCACCTTCTGCAGGCCGGCTCGGGAGGAGAATCCCCCGTGTTCGTCGCGGTACTCGACGATGTTGCCGGCCAAGCCGGTGCCGATGCCGGATACCCGGGACAACAGCGGTACCGAGGCGGTGTTGAGATCCACCCCGACGCCGTTCACGCAGTCCTCGACCACCGCATCCAGCGACCGGGACAGGCTCAGCTCGGGCAGGTCGTGCTGGTACTGGCCGACGCCGATCGACTTGGGATCGATCTTCACCAATTCGGCCAAGGGATCCTGCAACCGGCGGGCGATCGACACCGCTCCGCGCAGCGATACGTCCAGGGCGGGCAGTTCGGCCGAGGCGTAGGCCGATGCGGAGTAGACCGAGGCACCGGCCTCTGACACCACCGCCTTGGTGAGGTTCAGCCCCGGGTCCAGGGCGATCAGTTCACCGGCCAGCTTGTCGGTCTCCCGAGAGGCGGTGCCATTGCCGATGGCGATCAATTCGACCTTGTGTTCACGGGCCAATCGTGACAGCGCGGCCAGCGATTCCTGCCACTTGCGGTGCGGCGGATGCGGGTAGATCGTCTCGGTGGCCACGACCCGGCCGGTGGCATCGACGACCGCCACCTTCACCCCGGTCCGCAGGCCGGGGTCCAGCCCCATCGTGGCCCGGGTGCCGGCCGGCGCGGCCAGCAGCAGGTCCCTGAGGTTCTCGGCGAATACTCGAACCGCCTCGTCCTCGGCCGCCTGCCGCAGCCGGCTTCGCAGGTCCATCGCCAGCCGGTCATAGACCCGGGTCCGCCAGGCCCACCGCACCGAGTCGAGCAGCCAACGGTCAGCCGGACGGCCCTGATCGTGGATGCCGAACCGGGCCGAGATCCGCTTCTCGTACTCCGTCCGTCCCTCGGCCACCTCCTCCGGCTCCACGCTGAGCTGCAGCACTTCCTCCTTCTCGCCGCGGAACAGGGCCAGGATCCGGTGCGAGGGCAGCTTGGTGAGCGGCTCGGAGAACTCGAAGTAGTCGGAGAACTTCGCGCCGTCCTCCTGGCGTCCGTCCCGAACCGCCGAGGCCAGCCGTCCCTGGGTCCATAACCGTTCCCGCAGCTCGCCGATCAGATCGGCGTCCTCGGCATACCGCTCGACCAGGATGGCCCGGGCCCCGTCCAGGGCCGCCTGGGCGTCCGGGTAGCCCTCGGTCACGAACGCCGCGGCCGCGGCCAGCGGCTCGATGCGGGGATCGGCCAGCAGCCCATCGGCCAGCGGTTCCAAACCGGCCTCGCGCGCCAACTGGGCCTTGGTCCGGCGCTTCTGCTTGTACGGCAGGTAGATGTCCTCCAGCCGAGCCTTGGAGTCGGCGGCCAGGATCCGATCGCGTAGCGCGTCGTCGAGCTTGCCCTGGGCCTCGATCGCCTCCAGGATCGCGGTCCGACGTTCGGCCAGTTCTCGCAGATAGCGCAGCCGCTCCTCCAGCGCCCGCAACTGGACATCGTCCAGCCCGCCGGTCACCTCCTTGCGGTACCGGGCGACGAACGGGACCGTGGCCCCGCCGTCGAGTAGCTCCACGGCCGCGCTGACCTGACCGGTACGGACACCCAGCTCGGCAGCGATCTGCTCGGACACGTTCTGGTTCTGGTTCTGGTTCCTCGACGACACGAAGAAGGAGCCTAGGACACCGGCCCGACGTCGTGCCGATGCTGTCCACAGGGCGGACCTGCCACACTCGTCTCATCCACAGGCGGACCTGACCGAAAGTGATCTACGTGCACATGATCGTTTGCCGCAGCCAGAACGCGGCCCTCATTCGTGGTGGAAGACAACGTGCACGGTGATCTGCTCGACCTGCTACTGCTCGCGTTGGCCGTACTGGCCGGTTTCGGTGGTTTCCGTCGCGGCCTGATCTGCTCGATCACGTCCTTCGTCGGTTTCATCATCGGTGCCGCGATCGGCGTGCAGGTCGCTCCCGGACTGGCCCGCGGTGTGCTGAAGGCACCGAGCAACGCGATCGCCGCCGACCAGGCGCTGGGCCAGCGACTGGTCAGCCTTGGCGTTGTGCTGGTGTTGGCCGCGATCGGCAACTTCCTCGGTCAGCTGGCCGGCCGCAAGCTGCGCGCGCTGATCGAGAAGACCCCGTTCGGACCGGTGGACGGCGTCGGCGGTGCGGTCGTCTCGGTAGTGACCTTGCTGGTGGTCGCCTGGTTGTTCGCCCTGGCCCTGGCCTACGCCCCGGCGCCGACGTTGGCCCGGCAGATCCATCGCAGCGTCGTGCTGCAGACCATCGACAAGGCGGTGCCGAACGGGGGCCAGCGGGTGGTCTCGGCGCTGTTGCGCGAGGTGCAGCAGCACGACCTGCCGGCCGTCTCGGGCCCGTTCGCCACTCTGCTGGCCCCGGCCGTGGCCGCGCCCGATCCGGCGGTGGTGCCCACGGCCACCCGGACGGCGGCCAACTCCATCCTCAAGATCACCGGCGATGCCCCGTCGTGCAGCCGCTCGATCGAAGGCAGCGGGTTCGTCTACAGCCCGCAACACGTGATCACCAACGCCCATGTGGTGGCCGGGGTCAGCAGCCCTCGGGTCGGGGTGCCCGGCGGCGGCCAGCTGGCGGCGAAGGTGGTGCTCTACGACTCCAACCGCGACATCGCCGTGCTGTACGTGCCGGGGCTGACCCGGGCGCCACTGAAGCTGGCCGGCGAGGTCGGCAGCGGCACCTCGGCCGTCGTCGCGGGCTATCCGCAGAACGGCCCGTTCACCGCGGTCGCAGCTCGGATCGCAGCCCGCACCGATGTGTCGGGGCCGAACATCTACCAGAGCAAGACGGTCACCCGGCAGGTCTACACGATCCGGGGCAAGGTCCGACCGGGTAACTCCGGTGGTCCGCTGCTCTCGGCCGATGGAGCCGTCTACGGCGTCGTGTTCGCGGCCAGCGTGGACCAGTCCAACGTCGGATATGCCCTGACCAATGGGGAGATCGCCAACGATGTGGCCGCCGGGCGGAGCCTGACCGAGTCGGTCAGCACCCACGGCTGCGACTAGTCCCGACCGGCCATCCGGGCCGCGGCCACAGTCACAACGTCCTCGGCCACGGCCCCCGGCAGGTCATGGCCGAACCGCTCTGCGGCCAGCCCGCGCCAGCGGGCCCCGGCCTGGGCGCCGGCCCAGGAACCAGCTGCGGCCGCCGCACTGAGCAGCACCGTCGCCGATCGGGAACTGCCTTCTCGGCGGGCCAGGATCGCTCCTGCCGCCGCACCGGCGACCGCCCGGAAGACCTGCCCCTGCGGCTCCAGCCGGCTGGGCGTCTGCGGCAGCTTGTCCACGGTCAGCTCACCGGCGGCGGCCAGCACGGCTGCGCCGCGGGCCCAGCGGCCTGTCCAGGGTGAGCCGGTGTCCGGTGCGGTCAGGGCCAACGCAGCGATGCCGACCGAACTCCGGCCGCCGGTGGCCAGACCGAGCAAGGTCGTACGCAGCAGGATCTTCATGACACCAGCCTAGGTGCGCCTACGGGTGACCGGTCTGCGGCATGCTGCACGGTATGGCGGACACGAAGTTCAAGCGCAGCGGACCGCACTTCACCGACCGGATCACGGCGCGGTCGAGCTCCGTCGACGGGCCGGACGCGAACGGCGAATGGGCGGCGACCCCGGGCAGGTACCGCCTGGTCGTCAGCCGGGCCTGTCCGTGGGCCAGCCGGGCGATCATCGTCCGCCGATTGCTGGGACTCGAGGACGCGATCTCGATGGCCGCCACCGACCCGAACCAGGACGAACGCAGCTGGCGGTTCTCCCTGGATCCGGACGGCCGCGATCCGGTGCTCGGCATCCCCTTCCTGCACGAGGCCTACGACGCCCGGCAGACCGGTTACCGAGCCGGATTCGCCCGTGATCAGCGGGCATACGAGCAGGCGCCGTCGGCCGCTGAGACCGTGCATGATCCGGCCCGGCCGGAATGAGCGTCGCGCGGGCGCATCAGACCCACCCGGGCGAGCCTCGATTGCCCGCCGCCATCGCGGTCATCGCCGCAGTGGTGCTGTATGCGGCGTTGCCGAACCCGCTCCTGATCGGGCCGCGATTCGTCGTCCCGGTGCTGGAACTGGTGCTGTTCGTCCCGCTCGTGGCGGCCAATCCGCGTCGGCTGACCCGCGAGACGAAACTGCTGCGGCGGTTGGACATTGCCCTGATCCTGCTGATCGCGGCGAGCAATGCGACCGCTCTGGTGCTGATGATCCATCGGCTGTTCTCCGGTGGCAACAACGGCGCCGAACTGCTGCTGGCCGCCGGTCAGATCTGGCTGACCAACGTCATCGTGTTCGCCTTGGCCTACTGGCAGTTGGATCGCGGGGGGCCGGTCAGCCGGACCCAGATGGCTCGGCCGCGGCTGCCGGTGGCCGACTTCCGGTTCCCGCAGGACGAGGACCATGACGCGATCAGCGAGGTGGCCAAGCGGTCGGCGGCCAAGTCGGGCTGGGCTCCGGGATTCATCGACTACTTCTACGTCTCGGTCACCAACTCCTCCGCGTTCAGCCCGACCGACACAATGCCCCTGTCACCACGGGTGAAACTGCTGATGGCCCTGGAGTCGGTGTCGGCCCTGGTGATGTCGGTGCTCGTCATCGCCTACGCGGTCGGCCAACTGAAGTAGTTGTACCTTTCCCTCACCCGCATTGTGCGGCCCGATCTGGGGTAACTGGCCCTCGTCTGTCCCCAACTCGGGCCGCACAATGCGTGAGGTGGGGGTGAAATACGCACCGTGGCACTCTGGACGGCATGACCACGACAGACTCCCCCAACATCGCCCTGCTCGGTACCGGCACCATGGGATTGCCGATCGGGCTGAACCTGATCAAGGCCGGGCTGCCCGTGCGCGCCTGGAACCGCAGTGCGGACAAGGCGAAACCGCTGGCTGAGGCCGGTGCGACGGTGACCGCGACCCCGGGCGAGGCCGTCGACGGTGCGGACATCGTCATCACCATGCTGTTCGACGAGGGCAGTGTGGCCGATGTCATCGGACAGGCCCGGGAACGGTTCGCGACCGGCGCCACCTGGATCCAGCTCAGCACGGTCGGCGTCCAGGGTGAGGCCACGCTGGCCGCTCTCGCCGCTGACCTCGGACTGACCTACGTCGACGCCCCGGTGCTCGGAACGAAGAAGCCGGCCGAGGACGGCGCGCTGGTCATCCTGGCCTCCGGGCCCGACGATGCGCGCGCCGCCTGTGCGCCGGTGTTCGAGGCCATCGGCAGCCGGACGATGTGGGTCGGGCCGGCCGGCAACGGCAGCAAGCTGAAGCTGGTCGCCAACGCCTGGGTACTGGCCGTACTCGAGGGCATCGCCGAGTCGGTCACGCTGGCCGGCAAGCTCGGCCTGGACCCGGCGCTGTTCCTGGAGGCGGTGCGCGGCGGCGCGATGGACGCCCCGTACGTCCAGCTCAAGGGCAACGGGATGCTCAACGCCGACTGGGCCCCGGCCTTCGCCCTGGACGGTGCGGCCAAGGACGCCGGTCTGATCAACGCGGCCGCCCGCGAGGCCGGCACCACGATGGCGATCACCCAAGCGGTGGAGGGGTATTTGCGTCAGGCCGCCCAGGACGGCCACGGCGACAAGGACATGTCGGCGCTGTACCTGGCCGACCGCTCCAGCTGACTCACAGCCCGGGTGGCAGCGGCTGTTGATGCAGGATGCGCAGCCGCTGGGTCGCCCGGGTCATGGCGACGTAGAGGTCGGACAGCCCCCGCCGGGACGAGGCCACGATCGCGGCCGGCTCGATCAGCACCACCGAGTCGAACTCCAGCCCCTTGACCTCGCCTGGGGTCAGCACGGACAACCGCTCGCCGGCCGGCAGGGCCGGGCGCTCGACCGCCACCACGGCGACCGTGCCACCCTCGGCCAGCTCCTCGGCCACCACCGCCGCTACGTCGTTTCGCCTTTCAATCACCGGTGAAGCCCCGTCGCGAGCCGACGTGACGCGGGTCGTGGTCACCCCGGCGGCGGTCAGCACGGCGCCGGCGGCGGTCATGATCTCGGCCGGCGTCCGATAGTTCACGGTGAGCTCCGCCAGCCGCCAGCGGTCCTGCAGATAGGGCCGCAACATCTGGTCCCACGAATCCGCGCCGGCGGCTGACCCGGTCTGGGCGATGTCACCGACGACGGTCATGGATTTGGACGGGCAGCGCCGCATCAGGACCCGCCACTGCATCGCCGACAGTTCCTGGGCCTCGTCGATGACCACGTGCCCGAACGCCCATGACCGGTCGGAGGCGGCCGAGTCCAGCAGCGATTGCCGTTCGGCCGTCGGGCCGTACCGCTCAGCCAGGGTGGCGGCGTTGGTCATCTGGGCTGCCTCCGGTGCCATGTCCGAGACCATGTCGAGCACCCGGCTGGCGTACTCCCGCTCGGACTGCAGATCGAGTTCAGCTTGGCGGTCCAGTTCGGCCGGTTCGTCGCCGATCAGCTCGGCCAGTTCGTCCAGCAGCGCGACATCGGCCGGCGTGAACGGCTCGCGGCGGTCGCGCCGCAGACTGGCCCGCTCGGCCCGGGACAGGCCGGGAGAGACGGCCGAAAGTCGTTCGGGCATCGCGTACAGGTCGCGCAGCACCCGCTCCGGGGTCAGCGGCATCCAACACAGGTTGACCTCGCGACGTACGTCCGGTGCGTGCCGCAGGGCGTTGATCAGCTCCGACCGGTTCTCCTCGTCCGCCTCGGTCTTCTGCGCCCGGGCCAGTCGGGCGGCCAGTTTCGGCATCAATTCATTGACGAATCGAGCCCGGCCCACGTTGTGCGGCTTGCGCGAGAGCTGGGCCCGATGCCTCGCGTTGGCCACATCGGCCGGCGTGAGCTGGATCGTGACACCCTCGACCTCAAGATCGATCGGTCGTTGCGGCACCCGCTGCCGCGCCTTGACCGCATTGGCCAGCACCTTGACCATCCGCAGATCACCTTTGACGGCAACGGCATCGTCGGTGTCCACCCCGCGGGCATCGACTCCCGGATAGAGCTGGCCGGCCGTCGCCAGCACCACGCCGGTCTCGCCCAGGCTGGGCAGCACCTGGGAGATGTAGTTCAGGAACCGGGCGTTCGGACCGACCACGAGCACGCCGGTCCGGGACAGCCGTTCCCGGTGGGCATAGAGCAGGTAGGCGGCCCGGTGCAGGGCGACCACCGTCTTGCCGGTTCCCGGGCCACCTTGCACCACCAGCACGCCGGCCATCTCGGCCCGGATGATCCGGTCCTGCTCGGCCTGGATGGTGGCCACGATGTCGCGCATGTGACCGGTCCGGCGGGCGTTCAACGCCAGCATCAGGGCATCGTCGGCCGACACCGCATCCGTGGAACGCCCGGTTGCGGTGAATGCGGCCAGGTCCAGCACCTCGTCCTGGATGGCGATCACGGTGCGTCCGCGAGTGGTGAGATGCCGGCGGCTGATCGCTCCGTCCGGGTCGGCCGGCGTGGCCCGATAGAACGCCTGCGCCGCGGGCGCCCGCCAGTCCACCAGCATCCGGGAGCCGGCGGGATCGGTCAGACCGATCCGGCCGATGTGCCGGGAAGCGTCGTCGAGCAGGTCCAGCCGGCCGATCACCAACCGTTCCTCGACCGCGTTCAAGCGATTGAGGTTCTCCCGCTGCAAGGACAGGAAGGCGTCGCGTTCCACCCGGGCCCCCGGGTTGCCGACGGTGGCCGATCGACGAAGTTCGGTCAGCGCCGCCGCGGCCTCGATCCGCAGTTCATCGAGCCGGATATAGCAGCGGTCGACCGTCTGCTGTTCGATGCTGAGTTCGTCCCCCGTAGACACGGTCCTCGATCTTGCCAAACGGGCATGGTGGCCGCGCGGGCAGGTAAGGATCAGCGGTGGCTGCGGACGCGGGCGGGCAACTCGTCGTCCAACGCGCGTTGTGCCGCTTCTTCCTGCCGTTCGACCACATCGACCTTGCCCAGTTGGATTACTGACAGGCCGAGCAGCAACATCAGCACGACCAGTCCGATCCCGGACCACGGGCCGCGGTGGATGTGCTCGTCATAGATCAGGATGCCGACCACGATCGACAACAACGGGTCGACGGTGGCCATCGCGGGCAGGCTGGCGGTCAATGGGCCGGCCTGGAACGCCAGCTGGTTGAGCAGCAGCCCGATCGCACCGACCACGATCACCGCGTACAGCTGCCAGCCGGTCAGTACCGCATAGATTCCGTGACTGACCTGGTCGGTCAGGGCCTTGAGCAACGCGGCGGAGGCGGCGTAGACGACACCCACGGCGATACCCATCAGCGCCGCGGCATCGGCGGCCGGCTTGCGCCAGTGCGCCAGCGCGATACAGGTCAGGGCCAGCACCGCACCGACGCAGGCGGCCACCACCGCGGGCAACCGGTCCGGGCCGGGCGAATGCGGACCGGACGGGTTCGTCCCGGTCAGGAACAGGAACGCGACCAGGCAGCCGGTGAGCACCAACGCCCAACGCACCTCATGGGCGGTGATCGGGCGCCCCTGACGCCGCCGCAGGGCCAACGCGAACAGCAGGCCGCTGATCAGCAGTGGCTGCACCACGGACAGGTCGCCGTAGTGCAGGGCGAGCACCTGCAAGGACAGGCCGATGACATCGGTGATGACGCCGGCCAGCCAGAGGCGGTGACGCAAGGTGGCG
>CAZZZW010000183.1:0-9395 GCA_964658795.1 Phormidium nigroviride PCC 7112 | reverse complement strand
TTGCCGGTCAGCACGGCTACTGCGGTTCCCCTGCGCCCTCCGTCCTGAACCGGCCGGCTGCGACGTGTTCGCGAACCGCCGGGACGGTTTCAGCGGCGAAGCGCTCGATTACCGCCGGGTCGTCGCTGGCCAAGACGAAGATGCTGACACCATCCTCGACGGCCATCTGCGCCAGTGCTTGCGGCGTCTGCTGGCCCGGGAAGATGTTGAGTAGACGGGTGATCTCGCGCGGACTGCGGCCGGCATCCCGGGCAGCATTGTCGATGAGGGCGTTTCCCTTCGACAGGCCGTCGGGGCCCATGACCGGCAGCGACGGCAGCCAACCGTCGGCCTTGCGGCCCACCAGATCCTGCATCTTGGGCTTGTGGGCACCGAGCCAGATCGGAATCTTGTGCGCAGGCGCGGGTCCACGCTCAGCGCCGTGCACCCGGTAGAACTCCCCGTCGACATCGAGGGTGCCGCGTCGGTCGGCGTCCCAGACGCCGCGGATGATGTCGATTGCCTCTTCCAGTGCCGCAACACCCTGCAGCGGGGTCAGCCGCCGGCCGCCGGTCGCCTGGATGGCATCCCAGAAGAAGCCGGCTCCGAGCCCGAGGCTGGTCCGACCGCCGGAGAGCAAATCGAGGCTGGCCGCCGCCCGCGCAAGTACGGCGGGTGGCTGACGCAACGGCAGGTTCAGCACGTTGCCGGACACTCCGATGCGCTCGGTCCGCGCGGCTACCCAGCTCAGCAGGGTCCAGGTGTCGAGATAGCTCGACTGGTAGGGATGGTCCTGGAAGGTGACGAAGTCGTAGCCGAGCCGCTCACTGAGTTGCGCCAACTCGACCGGCCGGCTCGGCGGGGAGTTGGTGGGACCGATGAAAGTGGCGAAACGTAGCGGGTGACCGTAGTCAGGCATCGAGTGTCCTTCAGTCGTACGGGTCAGGGTGGTCGAGGCGTTCAAGCTGGGCGGGCCTCGTGGTCGCGGCGGCAGCCACTACGACCACGAGGTCAGCCGAGTTGGATCGTCAGAGAGCTTTGGCGCCCAGGGCGATGTCGAAGCCGGCGCCGTGGCTGGCCACACCCACCAGGAGGATGCCGGCCCACTCGAGAGCGTGGGCCATCTCGAGGGGGCCGGCGTCGAGGGGACGCAGGTCCACGCTCTCCAGGAACATCGAGACGCGTTCCTTGGCCTCCCGGTCGTCACCGGCGAAGATCGCGTCCATGGCCCTGTCGTCAGCGATGACGCCGCCGAAGATCGTGTTGAAAGCCTTGACGACGTGCGCGCCCGCGGGGGCCACAGCCGCGATTTGCTGGGACACGGAGTTGCCCGGGGCAGTCACCACTCCGCTCGCGTCGCTGTTGAACGGGTTGGTGATGTCGACGATGATCTTGCCGGCCAGTGCGCCGCCGTACTGGGTGACGACGTCAACCGCGACCGCGAACGGGACCGCCACGATGACGATGTCACCGAGCGGCGTTGACCCGTACGTGCCGACAAGGGTTCCGGGGCCGATCTGGTCGGCCAGTGCCTGAGCCTTGACGGGGTCGCGGCTGACGATCTCGATGGTGTGGCCGTGCTTGGCCGCGCGGGTGCCGATGGCGTTGGCCATGTTGCCCGAGCCGATGATGCTGATGGTGCTCATGCTGGGTTCTCCTTTTGTTGTGGATGGTTCTGTTCGTTGTGCCGTCGAGGCTTGGTACTTGAGTTCGAGGTCGTTTCCGGCTGTTTCGCTCCCAGGAGGTGTGGGTCGGAACGCCAAGGTGAGGTGCCCCTCCGGTCAGTCTCCACAATAACCGGAGGCATGCCTCATTGTATTCCGGAGGGCAGCCTCGATTTCTAGTCGGTTGAGAGGGTGGCCCAGTGGCGAGCTTCGACGTAGCTAAACGGAGGCTGCCCTCGGTATCGTTGGTAGGATTCGGGCGTGAGCGAGGTGGAGCAGGTGCGCAGGCCCCTGCGTCGCGACGCCCGCGAGCATCGCGCCAAGCTCCTCGTGGCCGCGCAGCACGAGTTCGCGGCACGTGGCGTGGACGCCTCTTTGGAGAAGATCGCCCGCGATGCCGGCGTCGCGATCGGCACCCTGTACCGCCACTTTCCAACGCGCCTGGACCTGCTCATGGCCGCGTTCCAGCCGCGGCTCGAGGAGTTCCTCGACGGGGCCACAAAGGCCCTGGAGATCGAGGATCCGTGGGACGGGTTCGTCTGCTACCTGGAGAACCTGTTCCGCGTCCAGGCCGGGGACCGAGGGTTCAACGACTTCCTCTCCCGCCGCTTCACCGACAACGCCGAGACCGAGCGCATCCACGACCAGATGTGCTTACAAATAGGGGAGGTTCTCGCCCGAGCTCAAGCTGCCGGCGCGGCTCGCCCAGATATCACTCTGGCCGACGTCGTCAACCTCATCTGGTCTCTCGGCCCGATCATCGATGCCACCGGCACCACGGCGGCCAACACCTGGCGGCGCAATCTCTACCTCATGCTCGACGCCTACCGGGCTGAGCGGGCCCATGCACTGCCGGAGCCACCGATGACGGACCAGCAGCTCTACGACGCCATGGTGCATCTCAGCACGGGGAAGTAGCGCAACTGCCCTACGGGCCACCGGCGACTGAAGGATGTGGGCCCCGCGGGGCTCGAACCCGCAACCTACGGATTAAAAGCGCCTTCCGAAGGTGTTCAGCTCAGTCCGGTGTCCAGCGATTGTCAATTTTATAGGGGTGTTGGCTTGAGTTGAATGCGGCCCACGACCGCTGAACGACCGTCAATGGCACCTTTTTGGCACCGTTTCGCGCTTCCGGATCGGCTCGCATCAGCCGTGTAGCTACTCGTTTCCCGGCGAGCAGACTCGTCGTCGACGATCTCGTCGGTCGCCCACCCGCCAGGTCACGTCCCTACAGCGAGGCTGCCAAGGAAGATCCACAACGCGACGTACAGAGGCATGGGCGTTCCGTCTGAACGCTCTTGCTGATAGTACTGCTTCCACTGCCCCGAAGAGGTCTTGCTGGCCACACTCTTGATCATTGATCCAGAGCTACGCCGCGCTCTTGCGGGAGGCTTCATTAAGCCAGCAAGGCGGAGGCGTCGAGCCCGTCGCGGGTTAGAGGTTGGTGCCGACGTTGCTGTGCTTCGGTACTGAACAGCTGAAGCAACTCGAGGGCGAACGTCTTATCTGGCGGTCATGAGCTGACTGACCGAATCGATGGAGGTCCCGTAGCAATCATTACTCATCTGTGCTTGGCATATGCCAAGCGTTATGCTTGCTAATAGAAAACGACTTGGCTAGGGTATTCGGTATGAGAGGCCGAGCGCAGCAACGATCTACGACGGGGCGAGAGCTCGTCGGTGTCGCCGAGGTCGCATTGCGCTTGAAACTGACCGCGGAACGGGTGCGGCAATTGGCGCGCAGCGGGCAGATGCCGGAGCCGTTGGGCGAGCTCGGACGTCGCCAGATCTGGGACTGGCGGGAGGTCGAGACCTGGGCACGCAGTGAGGGCAGGCTGCCCGAGTCCGATCAGGCCGACGGCGCGGTCCGTCAGGCCGCGCCGTCGCGACGCAACCAGCCACCCGGTGCGTTGCGTCTCGTGGTCGACGAGCTGATGAAGTGGGGGCCCCGCGACGGCGACGTCTGCCATGTTCGGGTCTGGTCGCCGCCGCCGGGCAGCGAGCAGTCGCAGGTAGTACTGCTCGGCCAACTGGAGGACCGCACGACGAGCATTACCAACCGCGTAGAGCAGGTCATCATGATCGCTGCGGCCCGTTACTGCGGGCGCGATTGGCAGCAGGCGCAGTTCTACCAATATCTGCCTGCCGGGTTGCTTGATGACCGCGACGGGTTTCTGCATGTTGTGTTCTCCGTGAGGGCACTGAAAGGCAGGCTGCAAGCGCTGTTGCCGGGTGTGCGCGACGCCGCGAAGACGTTGGGTGCCGAGGTCGTCGAGCCGGACTGGCGGCCGGTGTCGGTCGAGGATTTCGTCCATCTCACCGGTGATTCGCCCCGCATGTGGGCCGCGGGCACCTATACGCGGGCGCTGCTTGCACCGGCTGATGCCGACGGTGCCGCTGAGATTGTGTGGGATCCGGAACGGGCTGCCGATCTGGCCAGCCTGGCTGCCGAGGTCGTCGGCGGCGGCGAGACGGTGGCGGGGCTGGGTGTGTCACTGTCCCCGGCGCAACGTGACGCGGTGGCAGCTGTCCTTCACGACGCCGCAGCCCGGGCGTACGAGCGAGCGCTCGAAGATGTGTCCACGCAGCGCGCTGATCTCGCGATCGTCCTTCATCCGCCGGTGCTGCCATCGCCGGCGATGCCCGTGGACCGGGCCGGCGTAGCGGCCCTGAACGGCGTCGATCTGCATCTCGTGTGGGATGCGCTCACCGTGTTCCGGGAAAGCCTCATCGAGGGTCGTTACGACCAGGCGTCGGAGGTGCTCAATCGGGAGCGGGCGCTGCTTGCCGAGGGTCGTCGAGGCGGCTGGGTCCAGATGCACTGGGTCGATGCCGGTGTCGAGGAAATCGAACCTGAACGACACGGCTGGGGTGGGCCGATCGCGCTGCCGGCTGACTTGGTGGGCGCCGAACCCGCGCCCGAAGCCGAGGCGACTCCGGCCCGAGCCGTGCTGCTGCTGAATACGCTGGCGACTTTCCTTGCTGAGAACTGGGACGGCTGGTTCTCCCATGACCGGCCGCTGTTCACGCCGTCGACGCCGCTGCCGGCGACCGGCCCGCTGGCCCGCCGGTATCTCGACGAGTTGGACTGGTCCTCGGTCGCGGAGGTTGATCAGGATCGGGTTCGGAGGATGCCGGACCGGGAGGACGTGTCCCGGGTCGCGGAGGATGCCGACGGCTGGCTGGTGGTGCGCTTGGGCCGCGGATTGTTCGCTAGCGAATGGCCGGTCAGCGGTCCGCGGGATGAGGTTCTGGCCTCGTGTCGCATCCAGGCTGACCGGCCGGCCCGCCACGGCAACACGCCGGTGTTCCTGGCCTGGCCCGACGGCCGGCTGAGCCCGCTGCCGTCTGCCGGGCGTGACTCGGACTCCAACACCTTCGCATGGGGTTACGGCGGCGGCGGCCCGTGGAACCTAACCCGGGCGGTCGTCGATCTGCTGAACCGGGCCGTCCCGGACGGGGAACTGCATCCATCGACCGTGCTCGATGTGGTCCAGGAGCTGGTTGCCAGCCCGCGGACGCCGGACTGGCAGGTCAGCGACCTGATCGACAAGGTTCGCCGCCGGCAGCCGGAGGCATGGCACGTCTGCGCCGGTCACGATGATTGAGCACGCGTCGCAGCTGCTCGGCGGTGCCGGCGTGATCATTGTCGTGGCCGTCAACGTGCTACATCGTCTGTCCGAATTTGCTCGGTCGTGGGTGGCGCAGTGTTACGCGACGCGGCGGTTGAACATTTCGGTAGCCATGCTCGAGCGTAATCCGGAGGTCGCGGCGCCCTTGGCCGAGATAGTGCGTGCGCATGAGGACGCGGCTTGCCGACCAACTGGCCGGCACCGGCGTCCGGATGCGTGAATCCGCCTCGGACTGTCTGACGTCTGTATGGCGAACCGGCGGTACGACTAGTCTGCAGGTTTCGCCGGCGTGCCGGTCCGGGCTTGGCCGACCAGCTGCTGGATGCGTGACTTCGACATCCCGGTCGCTTCGGCCAGCCGGTCGTAGGACCAGCCCTTGCGCCGGAGCGTCCGGATCCCCCGATGCCGGACGGCCACCTTGTCTGCCTCGCGCTCCAACCCGCTCAGCGTCTCGGTGACGCCGCGTATCACGTCGAGCGGATCGCCGAGGCCGCGTGGCCGTGCTACCTCGGCCTTCATCGCATCGCGTAGTTGCGGGGTAACCCGGCCTTTGCGCGGGGTGCGACGAACGGCGGAGGTGGCCACAGCAGCAGTCCAAACCGTATAAGCCCCTATACGGTGGGATGTTGTTTCTTCCTTCCCCAGGGTGTCGCTGCCCGACCGGTGGTGGTGCTGAGCGGGCTGCTTGTGGGGGAGGACGCATCGGGCATGACGCCTCACCACCCGTAGTGTCACCGAGACACCGTGGGCCGGAGTATAGGTCGCCGGGCTCTGGCCGGGAGTCATAGCGGAGGCATGGCTGGCAGCGCGCGGGCCTGAGAGTTGCTTTCGCCGGTGGGTCAGCGCCAGTGGGTTTCCGGCACTCCTGCTTCGGTCAGCATCGCGAACAGGTCGGCGATCCCGTCACGTCGTCGGTTCTGACCTGTCGAAGTGAACACGATCCGTTGCGCGGCACGGGATAGCCCGACGAAGAACGTCGATGTACTTTCCGCCTTGTCCCGTTGATGGGCCCACCAGCGGTCCTCGTCCATCCCGACGAAGAACACCGTGTGGTACTCCAGTCCTTTGCTGCGGTGGACGGTAAGCAGGCTGACCGCGTCGCTGGCCTCGGCGGCGTCCACCACCTCGGTCCAGGTGGGCTGCGTCTGCATCGCCTCCAGCAACCGGTGGGCGAGCGCGGTCAGCAGGATGGTCCCGTCTTCCTCGCCACGGTGCTGAGAGCGGACGAAAGAGTCCACGTCATCGAATGCTGGGCCGAGCGCTCGGATGACGGCGTCCGCCGCTTCGCTGAGAGTGGCGGTTGCTGCGGGGGGATGCTGGGCTTGCCATCCGCGCAAGTCGCTGACGGCGCTTGCCAGTTCCTCGGACAGAGCGGTGTCGCCGTCGTCGTCGATGCCGCGGATCCGGGCGAGGATGGCCAGCGTGTCCAGCCAGACCACTCCCTGGCCGTGTGGGTTGGCAGCCAGGTGCAACATGCCGAGGACGTACCGGGCGACGTCATGTTTGAGGATGTCTTGCAGCGCAAGCTGGCCGTATCTGCGGTCGTCGTTGCGTAGTCGGATGTTGTGGCGTCGGAGATGCTCGGCCAGTAACGGCTCCCAGTCGGCGACCTTTTGCCGGCCAAGCACGGCGAAGTCGGAAGGGGTTCGGTCGCTGTTGGCGATATCGTTGGCGATGGCATGCGCGAGGTGTGCCGCTTCGGCGTCGGGGGTGTCGTAGGACCAGATAGAGGCCGGTACCCGTATTGCGTCTGTCGGCGCCTTCGAAATCTGCCCGGCGACGTCGGTTTCGAGTCGGCCCGCGATGACTTGTTGCAGATCGACAAGTGCAGTGTTGGAGCGGAAGTTCCAGTGGGCGTCGTAACGCGTTGCGTCGAAATCGGTCAGGAATGCCTCGACTGCGTTGGGCAGCGCCCCGGCGAAACCCATAATGCGCTGCTTACGGTCACCAACGGCGGTGATGGTCGCGTACCCGCCGAACACCGCCTTGAGGAAGTCGAACTGGGCCGCCGTGGTGTCCTGGAATTCGTCGATGAACACAAACGGGTAGGTCTGGCGCAGTGCTCGCCGAATGTGCGCGCTGGTGCGGACTAGCAGTTCGGCCAGCCGGTTGACCATCGTGAACTCCAACACCTGCGGATCGGCATTGACGTAGTACTCCTGCCACCACGACCAGGTCACGTAGTCCTCGACCGTGCTGTGGGCTGACGGTGGTTCGACCGTGAGCCGTCGGGTACCGAGGACGTCAGTCAGGAACGTCTGGGAGTTCACCGCATAGACGGCGCCTTGAAGGTTCGGCGGCGCGCCTTCACCTGTCCGGGTGATGAAGTCCGACAAGGCCCTTGGGCGAGGGAAGTCGATGCTGTAGCTACGCCGCAAGGCCCACCCTGCGGGCAGCGCCGGATTGAACCGGTCGAGAAGGCCCTTGGTGAATGCATCGAACGTCATCGACGTCAACCGCTCAGAATGCTCGGGAAGCCGAGTGGCGACACGACGGGCCAGATTCGCCGCTGAATCACGTTTGAAGGAGATGGCGAGGATGCGCTGCGGTGGCCGGCACAGTCCGGTTTGCATCAAATAGGCGGCACGTTGGGCGAGGAACTCGGTCTTTCCCGCTCCGGGCCCGGCGACCACGGCGACATTGCCAGCGTCCCGTATCGCGTCCTCGATGGCCGGTTCGAGCTCGGGGACGTCCAGCGGCACCCAATCGGACGGGATCCACGGCCCGGGCTGAGGCGGCAGGGCAGGCGCGGATTTCGGTGGCTCAGTCACAAAGCCAGCCGGGTGGAGATGTGTGCGACCAAGGCCGCCAATTCCTTCGGTGGTTGGCGCAGTTCCGCCAGGGAGAGCCTGTTGATGGCCTGCAGGTGGGTGCCGGGCTTAGAGCGGTTGAGGAAGAGGTAGCGGTACCAGCTCAGCAGATCTTGCTGAGAGACCAATGCTGACGGGTCTGCCGGGGTCCAGTACGTAGCCGCAGCTCCGGTCAGGGTCGAGCCGAGGACGGCTTTAGTTGCCTCGCTGCCACCGGGGCCAAGCGCGCCGACGTCGAGTTGTCGGTAGGCGTCGGGGTAGGCCTTCAACATCGCCATATCGAGGTCAAGCGGATGGGAGAAAAAGACCCCGGCGGTGCGCAGCTGCTCGAGGATCGGGGCCATCGCATTCAGGTCAAGATCGTCGGTGATGTCGGCCGGGGCGTCGAAGCCAGTCGAGGTGGTCAACACGTCAGTGCCGTACTCGGACAGTTGGGTGCACACGTACCGCAGCCGGGCCGGGCCTGCCCCGGCTCGTCCGTAGTCGAGATCGAGCAGGGTGGCGTGCGGGATGTGCAGGTCGTTGAGTAGTCGCCAGAAGTGGTTCGTGTGCCGGCCGCCGAGCGGGACAACGGCGACGAAGGATGGGTCGAGTTCGAGGTTGTAGGCGCGGGCGATTCTCGGGATGACGATTTCCTCGCTGGCGCCTTCGCCCAGGATGACGAACCGAGCGAAGTACAGCTCGGGATGTGCCTGGACTGCCTCGCGCACGTACTTGCTCGCTTCGGTCTCGTCAGCGGGCAGTGTGATGGGGCGGACGTTGGCGACGTTGGTCGAGGGTTCGACGCGGAAGAAGCGGACGCTGCCGGGGTGTATTCGGGTGAGAACATTGGGTGAGTGGCTCGACAGCACGATCTGGGCGCGTGCGCCGTCTCCTAATTGCAGCAGCTGGGTGACGATGCGCGACAGGTAGAACGGCGACAGGTTGTTCTCCGGCTCCTCGACCGCGAGCAAGGTCAGGACCGGCAGCCGGAGGCTGGCCACGTCGAAGGACTCAGGTGTCGTGCCGGCGATGCCAGCTTCCAGGTCCAGGGTCGCGGCGGTCAGCGCGAGGTGCAGCAGCGAACGCTGGCCGTCGCTGAGCTGCTGTGCGGGCCGGCGAGCGCTGGTGTGGTCGGGTTCGAACACGAGTTCGGCACCGCGCAGCATGGCGTTGACGTCAGCGTCGAGTGGTTCGAAGTGAGGTGTTGCGTGGGTTCCTGCACCATGTAGCTGGGCCCACCGTGCGGCGAGGACTGTTTCGACGGCGTTCGTGGCCGGTTCGGCGTGGAAGGCGTTACGGACCTCGACGGCGGTGGCGCTGACCTTGTCG
>CAZZZW010000182.1:0-9446 GCA_964658795.1 Phormidium nigroviride PCC 7112 | reverse complement strand
CCCCGGGCCGGGTTCAGACGTACGGCGGTCAGTGGAGCCCGCGATGAATGTTGCGCGCGAGGATCCGGCAACCGCGGTCAGCCGGTTACCAGCTACCCCACCATCCGCCGTGCCGGATCGGCTTGACCGACTTGACCGAGCCATCGGCCTTGAGGATGACCTGCTTGTCGTTCGGCCGCCTGAAGTCGAACAGGTTGCCCAGCGAGCCGGCGCGCTGGTCGAACGAACCGCCGCCGATGCGGCCGGTGCGCCAGTTGTCCTCGATGAACTTCGTGATCGAGGCCTGCTCGGTGGCGGTGTGGTCGACGAAGTTCGTCTTCGAGTACGGCGAGATGACCAGCAGTGGCTGCCGGGTCCCCGGGCCACAGCGGTCCAGGTAACCGTCCAGCGGAGCGGTCTTCTTCTTGGCCGCCGCCGCCACGCAGGCGGGCGAGTCCTGGGCCGCGTCGGTCGAGCCGTTGAGCACCTTCGAGGCCTGGTGGTCATACCAACCGTCGGAGTCGTCATAGGCGACCACGATCGCGGTGTTGTTCCAGTAATCCGACTTCTGGATCGCGTTGATCTGGGTGATCAGGAAGTTCTGCTCGTCGATCGGGTCGGAGTAAGCGGCGTGCCCGTCCTGGTACTCCGGCGCCTTGAGGAAGCTGACGGCCGGCAGCGAACCCGCCTGCAGCGAGGCGCTGAAGTCGGTCAGGTCGTAGTTGTGGTTGGCCTGGTCGGTGTGGCCGATGGCGTACACCGAGGACGGCGGCAGGTGATGCGGGTTCGAGGTCGAGGCGTAGTACTCGAACGGCGAGTGGTGCGGGCTGTAGTCGACCACGGACGCGCCACCGACATTGGTGTGGGTGGCACCGCACACGGCGTACGTCCCGGCGCCGGCGTAGGCCGTCGTCGGCTTGAAGCCGCCCTGGAACCAGCCCCAGGTAACGCCCTTGGCGTTCAGCAGGTCGCCGATGTTCTGGCCCGACAGCACGGCCAGGTTGTTGGTCGAGGTGTGGTTCTTGTCCGCGCAGTCGTCGTAGTACGGGTCCGGGTCGTTGATGACCGTGCCGACGCCGTTGGCGTTGGGCGAGACGACCGCGTAGGCATCGGTGGTCGGCGCACCGGTCACCGAGTTGACCGCCTGGGCGCCGTGCGTCTGACCCGAGATCAGGTTCAGTGCGCCCGGAGTGGACGGACCGTAGACCGAGGAGAACGAGTTGTCCGACAGGGCGAACTGCTGGGCGTAGTTCCACAGGCCGGTGACGGTGTTGCCGTCGTAGTAGCCCATGGTCAGACCGGGCGCGCTGTAGAGACCGGAGCAGGTGTCGACACTGGTGTTCTGCACGAACTGGTCGTTCTTGCCGCCGTTGGTGGCCTTCTGCTCCGGACCGTAGTTGTGGTTCTGGTCGCAGGTCAGCGCCTGGGCCGGGCTGAGCCGGGTCGGCGGGTAGAGGTTGGGGTTCTTCTTCAGCAGGTTCGCCGTGATCAGCGTGTTCGTCTTGGGCGTGTTCCTGGCTGCGACGAACTTGGTGCCGTCGGTGTTCGTCGCCTTCGGGTAGGTCCCGAAGTAGTGATCGAACGAGACGTTCTCGTCGTAGATGACCACGACGTGCTTGATCGGCGTGCTGGTCTGGCTGGAATGGTCGGACCCGTGGTTCGGGCTGAATACCTGGGCCGAGGTCGTCGCCGACGAGGCGCCGGCGGAGGCGGCGATGAGGGCGGCGGCCGCGGTTGCTGCGGTGGCGCCGGCCAGCAGGCCGCGGCGGTGTGTGCGTGTGAGCACGGGGCAGGTCCTCTCGATCTGACGGGTCGCACTACGCGACCCGTCGAACAGATTTCCCAGCCCGGTCAGCGGGTGTGCACTGCTGGCGTGAACATCGGATGAACAGCACCTGGCTATTCGCGAGGAATGCTTCAGTCGACCAATCCACGGCCGAAATAGTCGGATTTGCCGTTGACTCCCGGTAAGGCGAAGAAGTAGCCGCCGCCGGTCGGCTGGATGTAGTCGGCCAGCGGTTCGTCGGCCAGCCGCTTCTGGACGGTGACGAACTGGCGATCGAGATCTTGCTGGAAGCAGCTGAAGATCAGGCCCATGTCGAGGTTGCCGTTGCTGTCGACGCCGCGGTCGTAGTTGAACCCGCGACGCAGGATGCGGTTCTGCTCGGTCGCCGTGGTGCGCGGGTTGGCCACCCGGATGTGGGAGTCCAGTGGCGTCGAACCCCCGTTGGCGTCATCGGTGTAATCCGGAACATCGGTCTCGAGCGTGCCGGACAGCGGGGCGCCGGTGTCCTTGCGGCGGCCGAACATCCGCTCTTGCTCGCTGATGCCGACCCGATCCCAGAACTCGACCAGCATCCGGATGATCCGAACCACCTGATAGCTACCGCCGGTGGCCCAGGCCGGTTCGCCGGTGTTCGGTTGGACCCAGACCAACTGGTCCATCAGCGTGTGGTCGGACGCGTCCGGGTTGGCGGTGCCGTCCTTGAACCCCATCAGGTTCCGGGGCGCGCCGGCCGGCCGCGGCACGTTGGAGAATCCGTCGATACGCCAACGGATCTGCATTCCGCCGCGGGTGTGCCTAGCCAGGTCCCGGAGTGCTCGCAACACCGTGTCGGCGTGGTTCGCGCCGAGCTGCAGCAGCAGGTCGCCGTCACATTCGGCCGGATTCAGCTGGTCATTGGCGAACGTGTCCATCGGCCGCAGCCGTCGTGGCTTCTTGGCCGCAAGCCCGAAGCGCCCGTCGAAGACGGATGATCCGAGCCCGAGGGTGACGGTGAGCCCGTCGCTGACCGGGGTGGCGCCGAGCAGGCCGGAGTCCGACGGGGTGTCGGCGATGCCGGCCGGGACCGGGGTGACGGCTGCGGTCAGCTCGCGGCAGCGGTCGGTGACGGTCTGCAGCAATTGTCGGAGTTCGGCCCGCGATCCGGTCGTCAGGTCGAAGGCCACCATCGCGGCATACCCTTGCGCCGGCGTGATGATGCCGGACTGATGGGTGCCCTCGAACGGGTATTTCTGATCGCTGGTGACCGGGATCGCCGGGTTGCTGGTCGGCGCCGCGGTCGAGTCGTCGGCGGCCAGTGCGGGTGCGGCCGTTACGCCGACCGCGGCTCCGCCGAGTGCGGTCAGCCCTCCGGCCAGGAAGCGTCGGCGGTTCACGGTCGTCATGACGTCCTTCTCGGTTCGCAGATCTCGGCGATCGGGGCCAGCAGCTCGACCAGTTCTCCCAGATCGGCGTTGAGCTGCTCGCGCTGCCGCCGCGGCAGGTCCGGCAACGGTAGGTGCTCCGGGATCGCCTTCTGTGACTTGGTCAAAGCCGAATAGGCCCGGGCCAGAGCCGGGTACCGGCTGACCAGGACCGGCTTGAGCAGGTCGAGCACCGTCCGGGTGCCGACGAGGTTGGCCGCGACCGTGTCGAGGTTGCTGTGACTGCCGAAATCGGTGGCGCCGGTCAGTTCGAACTCGATGGCGTTCTCGGTGATCTCATGCGCCCGGATCGAGACGTCGGCCGGATCGATCTGAGCCGTCGCGAACAACGGCGTCAGGGATTGCACCGACTTCAGAAGCTTGTTGGCAACCGGGGTGAGTCTCGTACCGGCCTGCCCGTGCCAGAGTCCGTACTCCAGACGGTGGAACCCGAGGAAGCCCGGATCGTTGACGCCGCCGGACAGTCCCTCGGTGGTGCCGTTGATCGCGCCGTCGGCGGCCCCGAACGCCCCGTAGGCCGCACCCAGCCGTTCGTACTGCAGGTGAGCCGGCAGCCAGTCGGTCCGGGCCTGGGCCAGGTTGCCGCCCCGGATGTCGTTCACCAGGGCGATCGTGAGCCGGGTCAAGGACGGCAACTGTGCCGAGACGTACTGCTCGTACTTCTTCGTCGGACCGATCAGCTCGCCCTGGGTCACCGGCAGCACGCCGGGAGTGGTGGCGCCGTCGGCCTGGCCGGTCACCGACACCGCCGGGCCGTCGATGACGTCCTCGTCCTCCATCGCGCAACGAAACTGGTAGCGGCCGGCCGGCAGTGACACGGCCAGGTTGGCGGTCGAGCCGGGCGCGAACGGCTCGAGGTAGGCGAACACGGCGCCGGTCCTGGCGTCGGTCAGCAGTACCTCTCCGGGACGCGTGTCGGAGTTGTGCAACACCAGGTTCTGCTGGCCGGCGCGCTGCGGTTTCCAGTTGTCGCCGCAGTGGCTGATCGAGATCTGGATCGGGGCCGCCGGTGGTGAACTCGGACTCGCCGCGGCGGCTCGGTCGTGCTTGGCCCCGCAGCCGGTCACGGTGGTCGCCGCCAGGAGCAGCACCAGACCACCGATCGCGGACTTTGCGGGATGCACGCTGCGATATTAGGTGGCCCTAATTACCCTACAAAATCGAGGGTTTCCTCTTCGCCGGGTGTTCACCTGAGGTTCATCAAGACCGCTAGGGCCGCTCACCGGGCGGGCGGCTCGCGGTGTCCGGATTGAGCGATTTCGATGCGCAGTCGTGCGATCTCCTGGTGCAAACGCATGATGTCAGCCCGGGTCGCGGCGGCGTTCTGCACCTCGGTCTCGCGGACCTGCTCGATCAGCCAGGATGCGATGGAGGCGGTGACGGTGCCGAGCAGGGCGACCCCGGCCAGCATCAGCGCGACGGCCACGATCCGACCCTCGGTGGTGATCGGGTGATAGTCGCCGTAACCGACGGTGGACATGGTGCTGGCCGCCCACCAGATCGCCGAACCGAAGCTGCGGATGTTGGCCTGCGGATCGTGCCGCTCCGCGTCGAGCTCGGCCAGGGAGGAGCACAGCAACACCAGCCCCGCGGTCGCACTGGCATAGACCGCGACCCGGCCGCGCAGGCTGTGCTGGAACCGGCGGTTGAGAAAGCGCAGCAGCATCAACACCCGCAGCAGTCGAAGCGGCCGGAGCACCGGCAGCGCGATCACCAGCAGGTCGGGGACGTGGCGGCTGACGTACTGCACCCGGCGCTGGGCCAGGCCGAGCCGGATCAGGTAGTCCAGCGCGAAGACCACCCACGCGCCGTAGTCGGTGTAGCGACAGACCTCGCGCCAGAAACCGTCGAGCGAGGTGTCCAGGATCGGCCACGCGAAGGCGCCCAGGAACAGCAACGAGGTGATGGCCAGCGGCCACTCGGTGCGCTGTTCCCACCGATGCACCGCGGTGGTCGCCGGTCCGCCGGTCACCTCGTGCGGCCCCGGGTTCGTCATTACGCGATTCTCCCGCGAGCTCGGGCTGTGCGCGGTGCCGACGCGCTGGGATAGCTTGCAACGATGACGAATCTGCTACTGGTCGGCGGTTACACCCCGCCGATGGGAACCGGGCGAGGTATCACGCTGCTGGAGTACGTCGGCGGCGAGCTGGCCGATCTCGGGTTGGTGGCCCTGACCGAATCGCCGTCCTTTCTGATCGCGCGCGATGAGATCGTGTACGTGGTCAACGAGGCCGAGCAGGGCCGGGTCACCTCGTTCCGCTGGACCGATCGGCAGCTGCAACACCTGGTCGTGCAGAACACCGGCGGTGCGCATCCCTGTCACCTGGCCATCGACCCGGGCGGAACGGTGCTGGCGTCGGCCAACTACACCAGTGGCTCGGTGTCGTTGCATCGCATCGATCCGGCCGGAGGCATCGAGCCGTTCGCGACCCTGCTCCAGCACGCCGGCAACGGCCCGATCAGCGATCGCCAGGACGGCGCCCACGCCCATCAGGTGGTGTTCGCGAATGACGTTATGTTCGTGGTGGATCTCGGCAGTGACCGGGTCTGGCGCTACCGCTTCGATCCGGCGGCCATCACCGTCGAGCCGCTCGAGCCGTTGGTGCTGCCGGCCGGCTTCGGGCCGCGGCAGGTCGTGCTGGACGGACGTTATGCCTATGTTCTCGGGGAGTTGAGCAACCAGCTGGCGATCCTCGACGAGACCGAGATCGTGTCCTTGGTGCCGGCCTACGGTGCCCCGTTGGCTGCGGGCAACCTGGCCGCTACCTTGCTGCAACCGGTGCCCGGCCGGTTGATCGTGTCGCACCGAGGTGCCGATCGGATCTGTGTTTTCGATGCTTCGGCGCGGGATTCGGTTGAGCTGGTCGCGGAATTCTCCAGCGAGGGGGCCTGGCCCCGGCATCTGGCCGTGGACGAAGATCGGCTCGTCATCGCCGATCAGCTTTCGGATGCGGTGATAGTCCGTTCCCCGGATGGTTCGACCGCGGCCGCGGCCGTTCCCAATCCGACCTGCATCCTGCCCATGGGGTGAGCACCGAATGACCTGTGCGGCCACACCTTGCGCGACTCGCCGGGGCGATGCGCAAGCTGTGGCCGCACAGTGGACGAACCCGAGCTGCTGCTACTCGCGCAGGTAGCTGATCGAGAAGCTGCCGCCGCTGACCGCGGAGGTGTGGTCTTCGTACTGGCCCGCGCTGTTGCTGGCGTCCATCAGGGTGGGCGAGAACGACGCCAGGTTCGAGCCGTTGATCTTGGCGTTGGTGAAGTTCACCGAACCGAACTTCGGGTAGGACCCGGTCGGCGACTCGATGATGACCTCGGCGCTGGAGTTGCTGTGGCTGCCGGTCTTCACCGTCGTCTTGGTCCAGCCCTTGGTCTGGTCGTTCAGCACCAGCGTGTAGGTGGTGCCGCTGCGGGTGACCGAGGCATTGATGACGTCGCCGGCCGAGACCGCATTCGTGTAATAGACCGGGGACTGCGGGTACATCTCATACCAGCCCTGGTAGACCGCGTGGCCGGAGGAGCAGTCGGTGGCCACGCCGGTCTGCTCCACGCTGGAGCTGCCGTAGCCGTCGATGCCGACCCACGGTGCCATCAGGTCGTTGGTGCTGTTGCAGGTCACGCTCGGCTCGGTCCAGGTGGCGCTGGCTGAGGTGAAGCCACTGCCGGTGGTGGCCGCACCGGACCAGTTGTAACCGTTGATGTTGAAGCCCTTCTTGGCCGACAACACGTTGGCATGCGCCGTGCTGCCCAGGTGCGCCGGGGCGTACTTCAAGGCGGCGTGACTGGTGGCGGCGGTGCCGCTGGCCGGCATCAGGGCCAGCGCGGCGCAGGCGGCGCCGACGCTGAGCGCTCCGGTGATCAGACGCGCACGCAAGGGGGTGGTGTGCACAGCAGATTGTCCTTTCAGACAGGGGGACCTGGTCATCGGCGCAGGCGGTACCGAGTGGTTTGTCGGTATGGGGCGCCGGGCCACCGGTTGGTGGCGGGGGATCCGACTGTCGAATACTAGGACCGGCTCATTTGCCTGCACAAGAGGCAAAACGTGCTGGAAACATAAAACGGTCAAACAGTGACATTGCTGTGAACAGGCGGATGGGCAGCTCCGGCCTTGCGGTCGCCGGCGGGGGATGCCGGGTCGCGAGGCGGAACTGCCCATTCGCCAGGGGTGTCGGGCCGACTACTCCTGCTCGTAGCTGATCGAGAAGTCGCCACCGCTGACCGCGGAGGTGTGGTCCTCGAAACCGCTGGAGTTACTGGCATCCAGCAGATCCGGCGAGTACGAACCGAGGTCGCTGCCGTCAACGGTCGAGCCGGTGAAGTTGACCGAACCGAAGCTCGGGTAGGCCCCGGTCGGCGATTCGATGATGACCTCGGCCGAGGAGTTGGCGCCGTTGTAGCTGCCGTTGAACGTCTTGCTCCAACCCTGGGTGTTGTCAGTCAGGACGAGCGCGTAGGACGTGCCGCTGCGGGTGACCGAGGCCGAGATGCTGTCGCCGGCAGCGACCGGGTTGTCGTAGTACACCGGCGCGGCCGGGTACATCTCATACCAGCCGGCGTACTCGGCCGAGCCGGTCGAGCAGTCGGTGGCGACGCCGGTCTGCTCCACGCTGGAGCTGCCGTAGCCGTCGATGCCGACCCACGGTGCCATCAGGTCGTTGGTGCTGTTGCAGGAGACCGAGGGCTCGGTCCAGCTCGAGGTGACGGTGGAGAAGCCACTGCCCTGGGTGGCCGCGCCGGACCAGTTCTGGCCATCGATGTTGAAGCCGTGCTTGGTCGCGGCGGCGGCCTTGGCCGGGCTGCCGATGCGGGCGGGTCCGCCGATGCTGTGGCCGTACTTGATGCCGGCCAGCCGGGCGGCGGCGTTCTTGGCGCCGTGCAGATCAGAATGCGAGGTCGCCGAGGCGGAGGTGGCCGGGATCAGGGCCAAGGCCGCGCAGGCGAACGAGGCGCCGAGCGCCGGGAGAACGAATCTCTTCAGGGAACGAGCAGACACAGTAGGAATGTCCTTTCACTTCATCTGCGATCGCCTTACCGGAACGGCATTCCCACTGATGGGAGCTCAGTCGCGAGGACGGATTCTTCGAAGTCCGGGCCGGGGTCACGGGGGTGACGGGCGATCTCGATGTTCAGCAGCCTAGAACTCGTCCAAAGACGTCGCAAGGGGTAATTTTAACTTTTAACTTAAACCGGACTAAACGGGCGTTACATTCTTGTTATCAGGGCAAGTATGCCCAACCCAGAACGGCATAAACCGACTACGAGAGGAAACCTCGGACTGTGTCCAGGGTGTCGGTCTCGGCCGCGGGCTTGTCATCGCGGTAGCGCAGCACCCGGGCGAAGCGCAGGGCGACACCGCCGGGGTAGCGACTCGACCGTTGCACCCCGTCGAACGCGATTTCTACTACCTGAACAGGTCGAACTCGAACGACGTGGTTTTCGGTGCCGGCAACGGCGAGCTCGCTGAATCGCCTGGTCTGCCAGGCCAGCATTTCATCGGTCATGCCCTTGAACGTCTTGCCCAGCATGACGAAGCCGTCGCCGTCGCGGGCGCCGAGATGGATGTTGGACAGCGTGCCGGACCGCCGACCGGATCCCCATTCCACTGCCAGCACAACAAGATCGAGGCTGTGGACGGGTTTGACCTTCAGCCAGCCGGCGCCGCGCCGGCCCGCCTGATAGGGCTGACTCAATGACTTGACGATCACGCCCTCGTGACCATGAGCCAGAGCATCGTCGAGAAAGGCCTGCGCTGGCTCAGGATTGTCGGTCACCAGTCGGGGCACGGCCCGGATCGGGCCGTCCACGGGAATCAGCCCGGACAGCGCCTGGAACCGCGTTACCGTGGTTTCGTCGAGCAGATCTCGACCATCGAGGTGCAGGACGTCGAAGGCATAGGTGGTCAGCGGCAGCGGTTCGGTGTTGCTCCTGCTAGCCAATCGGGCCGAGGTCTGCTGGAACGGATATGGTCGGCCGTCGGGCCGCAGTGCGATCGCCTCGGCGTCCAGGACGACAGCGGTGGCGGGCAGCGCGGCCACCGTCGCGACGACGTCGGGCAGCCGGGCGGTGATGTCGTCCAAGGTACGGGTGAAGATGTGGATGTCTTTGCCCTGCTTGTGGATCTGGATCCGGACGCCGTCCAGCTTCCATTCGATCGCCGCCGGTCCGGAGTCACCGAGGGCCTCGCCGACACCACTCGCAGTCTTGGCCAGCATCGGTCCGATCGGTCGTCCGACCTGTAACCGGAAGCCGGCCAGCTC
>CAZZZW010000181.1:0-9451 GCA_964658795.1 Phormidium nigroviride PCC 7112 | reverse complement strand
TGGACGACCTGAGCCACGGTCTGCAGCACGCGTTGGAGTGCGGGGCGCGGTTGGCCGAGTTCCAGCCCCAGGACGACGTCCGGGTCTGCCTCGACCCGGCCGGCCACCCGTTCTGCCTCTGGACCGATTCCTGAGGTCCAGGCCGGCAAACCAGTTGGCTGATATGCCAAGGTGAATCATGACCGACTGGCACACCACCGAACTCAAGCTCGCTGACCGCGAACGCTGGCAGGAGCTCTACGCCGGCTACGGGGCGTTCTACGAAACCCCGATGCCACCGGAGAAACTCGATCGGGTGTGGAACTGGATCCATGATCCCGAGCACGAGGTCAATGCCATCGTGATCCGGTCGAGCCCCGACGCTACGGCGATGGGACTGGCCCATTACCGCCCGTTCGCCCGGCCGCTACACGGCTCGGTCGGTTGCTACCTCGATGACCTCTTCGTCGACCCGCAGTCCCGAGGCACCGGCGCCGTCGATGCGTTGCTGGCGGGACTGGCCCGGATCGCGGGTCGCAACGGCTGGGACGTGGTCCGCTGGATCACCCGTGACAGCAACGTCAACGCTCGCTCGGCCTACGACCGGCTGGCCCGCAAGACCGACTTCCTGACCTACGATCTGACACCCGTCCGGGATTGATTCGATGATCCGGGACCAGACCGACACCGACACCCCGGCCGTCCGGGAGCTGCTGACCGCTGCGTTCGGCCGGCCGGCGGTAGCCGAGTTGTCCGAGCAGTTGCACCGGGTCGCCCCCGGTGCCCGGCTGGTGGCCGAGCAGGACGGACGGGTGGTCGGTCAGGTGCAGCTGTCACGTAGCTGGCTGGACGCGCCGGCGCAGCTGGTGGAGGTGCTCGTGCTCAGTCCACTCGGCGTACTGCCCGAGCGCCAAGGTCAGGGCATCGGAGGACAGCTGGTTCGGGCCGCGATCGAGCGGGCCGGCCAGCTCGACGCACCGCTGCTGTTCCTGGAGGGCTCGCCGGACTACTACGCTCGTTTCGGGTTTTCACCCGGCCGCGACAGCGGATTCGGCCGTCCGTCCGTACGGATCCCGGAGCCGGCCTTCCAGGTGATCGTGTTACCGAGCTGGCAGAATTGGATGACCGGCGCGCTGGTCTACGCCGACGCGTTCTGGCGACTCGACTGTGTTGGACTGCGTGCGTAGCACGGTGTCGGCCGGCGTCACTGGCGTCCGCTGGATGCCGGCTAGCCGGTCGGCTGCAGCTCCGGCTGTCTGGCCTGACCGAACCGAATACCTCGTTGTTCCCGGCCCAACGCCGTCAGCACGATGACGGCCACCAGTACCGGGAAGATCGTCACCATCAATGCGAATTCGTAGGAGTGCGAGCCGGCCAGGCGCTCCTGGATCGGCAGGTTGAACGCGGCCAGGCAGTTGCCGAGCTGATAGGTGATGCCGGGATAAAAACCACGGATCTCGTCCGGACTGAGCTCGGACAGATGCGCCGGGATCACTCCCCAGGCTCCCTGCACGAAGAACTGCATCAGGAACGAGCCGAGGCAGACGAAGCCGAGCGCATGGGACAACGCGAAGATCGGTACCACCGGCAACCCCAGGGCCGCGGCCAGGATGATCGTCCGGCGCCGGCCGAGTTTCTCCGACAGCGTGCCCAGGATCGTTCCGCCGAACATCGCGCCGATGTTGTAGAGGATGGCTACGTACAGCGCGGTATTGCTCGAGAAACCCAGACCCTTCTTCAGGAACGTCGGATAGATGTCCTGGGTGCCGTGACTCATCCAGTTGAAGGCCGTCATCAGCAGCACCAGATAGATCATCCGGCGAAGGATGGTGGGCTGCCGTAACACCTGGGCCGGGGTGGTCTTGGTCAGTTGCACCTGCTCCCAGACCTCGGACTCCGACAGCCGGCTTCGCAGGAACAATGAGATCAGGGCCGGCAGCAAGCTGAGCGCGAACAGGCCTCGCCAGCCCCAGTGCGTCCAGTTGGTGATGGCCAGATAGGCGACGGCAGCCATCAGGTAACCGAAGGAGTAGCCCTGTTGCAGCACACCGGAGAAGAAGCCGCGGCGGTGGGCCGGGATCTTCTCCATGGCCAGGGCGGCACCCAGCCCCCATTCACCGCCCATGCCGATGCCGTACAGCAAGCGCAGCACGAGCAGGATCGTGTAGTTCGGGGCGAACGCACATAAAAAGCCGACGATCGAATAGAACGTCACGTTGACCAGCAGCGGTAACCGCCGACCGGCCTTGTCGGCCCAGATGCCGAAGATCGCGGCACCGACCGGACGCATGATCAGGGTGACCGTGGTCAGGAAGGCCATCCGTTCCAGACTGACGCCGAACTCCTTGCCGATGTCGGCGTACACCAGGACCACGATGAAGTAGTCGAAGGCATCCATGGCCCAGCCGATGAAGGCTGCGGCAAACGCATTGCGCTGTTCAGACGTCAGTCGTTCACGGGTTTCAGTCATATGTCCGGCCCATCCCTTCTCCTCAGGCATGCCCGATCCGCCGCCGGGCCATACCTGCCCACGGCCGGCGGTGGGGCCGCCTAGGTTGCGCGATCGGCGTTCATCCCCATGGCCGCGCGGACCTCGGCCAGCGTCGAATCCGCGATGTCACGGGCCTGAACGCCGCCTCGGGCCAGGATCCTTGCCGCGTCAGCACGCCCGAACTGCGCCCGCCGTTCGGCCAGTGGCCGCAGGAACTCCACGACCGCGTCGATCACCACCCGTTTCAACCCGGCGCCACCGGCCTCCCCCAGCTCGGCCGCCAGCTCGACCGGCGACCGGCCGCTGCACAGCCCGGCCACGGTGAGCAGGTTGGCCACCTCAGGCCGTCGCTCCGGCTCGAAGGTGATCAGCCGTTCGCTGTCGGTCCGGGCCGCCAGAACCTTGGTGTGCACCAGATCCGGTCCATCGGTCAGGGCGATCGCGTTGTTCAGGCTTTTCGACATCTTGCGTCCGTCCAGACCGGCCAGTACCGGAGTTTGGCCCAACAGCCCTTCCGGTAAGGGAAAGACCGGTCCGTACCGTTCATTGAAGCGACGGGCGATGCTGCGGGTCACCTCGATATGGGGAAGCTGATCCTTGCCGACCGGAACGAGATTCGCCTTGCAGAACAAGATATCGGCGGCTTGGTTGACCGGATAGGTCAGCATCAGCCCGCTGACCGACTCCCGGCCGGCCAGCCTGATCTCCTCCTTCACCGTCGGATTGCGGGTGAGTTCAGCGGTACTGACCAGCGACAAGAACGGGAGCATCAGCTGGTGCAGGGCCGGCACTGAACTGTGCGTGAAGACAAGGCTGTTGTCCGGGTCGATGCCGCAGGCGAGATAGTCCAGCACCAGGTCGAGGCTGCGTTCGCCGACGGATCCTGGCGTGTCCCGATCAGTGATGACCTGGTAGTCGGCGACCACGACGAAGAGCTCGTAACCCTGTCGCTGAAGCCGGACCCGGTTGGCCAGAGTGCCGAAGTAGTGACCGAGATGCAAGGGCCCGGTGGGCCGATCGCCGGTGAGGATACGACGGCCGCTCGGATTGATCGAGGCGGACGGGTACGGCGTCGTCGACGTGCTGTGCATGGGATTGCCTTTCGAAAGATGGGGCAATCCTCACCGAACAACACCGTGCTTCTCGAGATGACACAGGGCCGTCCTGACGAGGACGGCCCTGTGGTGGGTTACAGCGAACAGGCGGCGTCCTAGTCGGACCGCCACCAGTTCTGCACTGCGGAGAAGCTCATGTCGCTGAGGCTAGCAGAGATCATGCCGATTTCGCCGCCTTCTTCGCGGCCGCCTTCTTGGCCGGCGTCTTCGTGGCGTTGGTTTTGACCGGTGCCTTCTTCGCGGCCGTTTTCTTGGCCGGCGCCTTGGTGGCCTTTGCGGCGGTCGCCTTCTTCGCCGGTGCCGAGCGCGCGGCGGCGTCCTCGGTCGACTCGTCCTCGTCGGCCTGGCCGCGAGCGCGGTTCACGCTGCGCTGCAACGCGGTCAGCAGGTCGATGACCTCGCCCTTCTTGCCGGTCGACTTGGTCTCCGCGTTCTCGGGCAACTGGGCCGACTCGCCACGCTCGAGCTTGGCGTCGATCAACTCGATCACCGTCTCGCGGTAGCTGTCGCTGAACTCGCTCGGCTCGAAGTCGGCCGCCATGCTCTCGACCAGTGAGGCTGCCATCTTCAGTTCCTGCGGCCGCAGTTCGATGTCGTCGTCCAGGATGGCGAAGTCGGCCTCGCGAACCTCGTCGGGCCACAACATGGTCTGCAGCAGGATGACCTTGTCACGAACCCGCAGGACGGCCAGATTCTCCTTCTGCCGCAAGGCGACCTTGACGATGGCCACCCGATCGGTCTCGAGCAGCGCCTCACGCAGCAGGGCATAGGGCTTGGCTGCGCGCGAGTCGGGCTCGAGGTAGTAGGTCTTGTTGAACAGGATGGGGTCGACCTGATCGGCCGGCACGAACTCCACCACGTCGATCTCGCGACTACTGGCCACCGGCAACGAGTCCAGGTCCTCGTCGGTGAGCACGACCTGCTGGCCGTCGCTGGTCTCGTAGCCCTTGGCGATCTCGTCGTAGGGCACCTCTTCGCCGTCGACGCTGCAGGTGCGCTTGTACTTGATCCGCCCACCGTCCTCCCGGTGCACCTGGTGGAACCGGATGTCGTTCTCCTGGGTCGCGGCGAACAGCCGGACCGGTACGTTGACCAGCCCGAAGGACACTGCGCCCTTCCAGATCGCCCTCATCGCCGGAGCCCCTTACGCGAGTCGTCAGTACAACTGTCATCAACTGTGCGGCACCATAAGGGTATGCGACCGATGTTGGCCAGCGCAGGCCCTCAGCCGAACGGTTCGCAATGGGTTCATGAGGTGAAATGGGACGGGATGCGGGTGCTCGGGCACACCGGGGCCGGACGGACTCGGTTGTTCTCCCGCACCGGACGAGACATCTCGGTCGCCTTCCCCGAGCTGCTCGGGCTGGCCGCACACGCACCGGAGGCGATCATCGACGGCGAGATCATCGCGCTGGCCGGGGGGGTTCCGTCGTTCGAGACGCTGGCTGAACGCATTCACGTCGACAACCCCCACCGGGCCGCCGAACTGGCCGAACGCACGCCGGTGACGGTGATGGGCTTCGACCTGCTGCGGTTGGCCGACCGTGAACTGACCGGCCGGGCCTGGCAACAGCGTCGCGATCAGCTGGAATCACTGGACCTGGCGGGCTCCGGCTGGTCGATCGCGCCGGTCTTCGACGACGGCGCCGGGCTGGCTACGGCGGCGGCTGAACAGGGGCTCGAAGGCACCGTCTCCAAGCGCCGGAGCTCGACCTATCAGGCCGGCCGACGTAGCAAGGACTGGGTCAAGACGCCGATCCGGCACCATCAGGCCTGTCTGGTCGGAGGATGGCGCCAGCAGACCGGCACGTCCTCCACCGCGATCGGGGCGTTGCTGGTCGGTATCCCCGGTCCCGCCGGGCTCAGCTACGCCGGCCGGGTCGGCAGCGGCCTGACCCGAGGCACCGAGCAGCTGATCCGGCAACGGCTCGACGCCCTGGTCCGGTCGGATTCCCCTTTCGACACCGACGTTCCGCCCATCGATGCCGCCGGCGCGGTATGGGTCGAACCGCAGCTGGTGGTCGAGGTCCGGCACCTGCTCATCACCAGCGGCGGACGGCTCCGCCAGCCGGTGTTCCGTGGCATCCGCACCGATCTCAGCCCGGTGGGGGTACGACGTGAGTCCTGAGGCACAGGGCCAGCTGGTCGAGGTTGACGGTCACCAGATCACCTTGAAAAGACTGGACAAGGTGCTCTTCCCCGCGGCTGGCACGACCAAGGGTGAGGTGCTCGACTACTACGCCCGGATCGCCCCGGTGATGCTGCCGCATCTGGCGGGCCGGCCGGTCACCCGGATCCGGTGGCCCGATGGCGTGGCCAAGAACAAGTTCTTCGAGAAGAACGTGCCCAGCCACGCGCCGGAATGGTTGCGCACCGTCGTGCTGCCGACGCCGGGCTCGACCCGTGATCGGGAGACGCTGACGTACCCGATCATCGAGAACACCGCCGGGTTGATCTGGGCGGTGAACATCGCAGCGTTGGAGTTCCACGTGCCACAGTGGACGGTCGGCCCGCGGGGTGGCGTGCACAACCCCACCCGGCTGGTGATCGACCTCGATCCCGGTCCGCCGGCCGGGTTGGCCGAATGCGCCGAGGCCGCGCAGTTGATCGCAGCCCGGCTGGACCAGGATGGCCTCACTTCGTTTCCGGTGACCAGCGGCAGCAAGGGCTTGCAGCTCTACGCACCACTGGACGGCAACCAGCCAGTGGACGTGGTGCACGGCTACGCCAAAGCGCTGGCCGAAGAACTCGCCGCCGCGCACCCGAAGCTGCTGGTGGCCAAGATGCTCAAGACCCTGCGCGGCGGCAAGATCCTGCTGGACTGGAGCCAGAACAACGGCGCCAAGACCACGATCTGTCCGTACTCGATGCGCGGTCGGGACGAGCCTTGGGTGGCCGCCCCGCGAACCTGGGACGAGCTCGCCGGCGACGGGTTGCGTCAGTTACGGATCGAGGAGGTGCTGGACCGGGTCGGCGCCGACGGCGATCTGGCCGCCGGCATGCTCCAGGCCGGTGGCACCATCCCCGGCTGACGCGTCGGGCTGTCGGTGGGCGTCGGTAGGATCGGTGGACGTGCCGCCGAAGTCACCTACCACCGTTGAGCAAGCTCACGCCGATCCGGCCAGATCCTGGCTCCGGCGGCTGTTCGGCTATTGCGCACGCCACCCATTCGACCTCGGCGCCGCCTTCGGTGCGGCGTTGCTCGGCTCGTTGGTCTCGGTCTCGGTGCCGCTGGTCATCCGGCACGTGGTCGACGCAGTGGACAAGCCCGGCGCGCATCCCGCCATCGACGGCTGGATTGCGGTGCTCATCGGCGCCGCGCTGCTGCAGTACGGCCTGACCTTCCTACGTCGCTACACCGCCGGCCGGCTGTCGCTGGACGTGCAGTACGACCTGCGCGGTGACATCTTCACCGCCCTCCAACGACTCGACGGTGCGGCCCAGGACGAGCTTCAGACCGGGCAGGTGGTCAGCCGCTCGATCAGCGATGTCGGCCTGGTTCAAGGCCTGCTCGCGTTCATCCCGGCGCTGACCGGTAACGCGCTGTTGTTCGTCATCTCGCTGATCGCCATGGTCTGGCTGTCGCCGGTGCTCACCTTGGTCGCCGTGGCCATCGCGCCCGCGCTCTACTTGGTGGCTCGGGCGTCCCGACGCGATCTCTTCCCGGCGAACTGGTCGGCCCAACAGCAGTCCGGCGAGCTCGTCGGCCATGTCGAAGCGGCCGTCACCGGGGTTCGGGTGGTGAAGGGCTTCGGTCAGGAACGTCGCGAGACCGAGCAGCTCAGCCAATTGGCGCGGGTGCTGTTCGCCTTCCGGATGCGGGTGGTTCGGCTGCAGGCCAAGTACTCCGCGGCCCTGGTCGCGATCCCCGCCCTCGGCCAGCTGGGCGTGCTGCTGCTCGGCGGCTGGCTGGCGTTGCACGGGCACATCACCATCGGCACGTTCCTGGCCTTCTCCACCTACCTCGGCCAGCTCGTCAGTCCGGTCCGCCAGCTGTCGGCGCTGTTGACGATCGGGCAGCAGGCGCGCGCCGGGGTCGAGCGGGTGCTCGAGGTCATCGATTCCTCGCCGGCCGTGCTCGATGCCCAAGATGCCCGGCCGCTGCCGGCTGGCCCGCTCGGGCTGGACTTCGATGATGTCCGGTTCGGCTACACCAAGTCCTCGCCGGTGTTGCAGGGCCTGCAGTTGACCGTGCGGCCGGGTGAGACGGTGGCCCTGGTCGGCGGGGCCGGTTCGGGCAAGTCCACCCTGGCCATGTTGATCCCCCGCTTCTACGACGTGCACGCCGGAACCGTCCGGATCGGTGACGTCGACGTGCAGCAGTTGCCGCTGGCCGACCTGCGCGCGGCCATCGGAATGGTGTTCGAGGACAGCTTCCTGTTCTCAACCACGGTCGGGGCCAACATCGCCTACGGCCGCCCCGATGCCAGCCGGCAGCAGATCGAGGCTGCCGCCCGAGCCGCCGAGGCCGACGAGTTCATCGCCGCGCTGCCCGACGGTTACGAGACCCTGGTCGGTGAACGCGGTCTGACCTTGTCCGGCGGCCAGCGTCAACGGATCGCGTTGGCCCGGGCGTTGCTGACCGACCCCCGCATCCTGCTGCTCGACGATGCCACCAGCGCGGTCGATCCCCGGGTCGAAGCCGAAATCCTGGCCACTCTGCACCAGCTGATCCAGGGCCGGACCACCCTGCTGATCGCGCACCGGCGCTCGACGCTGGCCCTGGCCGACCGGATCGCGGTGCTCGAGGACGGACGCGTCGCCGACATCGGCACCTTCGAGGAGCTGACGCACCGCTCGGCGCTGTTCCGGTTGCTGCTCGGTGGCCCGGGCGATGACGCCGAGGGGATCGATGCCGGCGAACTGTGCGTGCCGGAATCAGTCGATGACGAAACGGTGAACGGCATCACGCCAGCTCTCTGGAAACGGCCCGGACTGGACCTGGTCGCCGGGCCGGCCGGTACGGTCGGCAACGCGCTGACCGGTGGCGGCATGGGCCGGCTCAGCGGCCGGCCGAGCAATCGTGGAACCGGCGGGAACCTGGGGCTGGACGGGGTGCCGGCCACTCCGGACCTCTTGGCCAAGGTGGACGCCTTGCCGCCGGCCACCGATCAACCCGAGGTCGACGAGGCCGACGCCCGATCGGCCGATCCGCAGTTCGGGCTACGCCGGTTGCTGCATCCGCTGCGCTGGATCTTCACCTTCGGCATCCTGCTGATCGGGGTGGATACCGTGCTGCAACTGGTGCTGCCGTCCCTGATCCGGACCGGCATCGACCAAGGCGTCAACGATCACAAGATGGCCGTGCTGGTCACGGTGTTCTTCGTCGCCCTGGTCGTGCTGTTGCTGGATTGGGGGGTCAACATCGCCGGCCAGCGGGTGACCGGACGCACCGGCGAACGGCTCCTCTACACCTTGCGGGTCAAGAGCTTCGCCCAGCTGCAACGGCTGGGGCTGGACTACTACGAGCGCGAGCTCGGCGGCCGGATCATGACCCGGATGACCACCGACGTCGATGCGCTGTCCAACTTCCTGCAGACCGGCCTGGCCACCGCGCTGATCAGCGTGCTGACCCTGGTCGGCGTGTTGGTCGCGCTGGTGCTGTTGGATGCCCAGCTGTCCCTGGTCCTGATCGCGATGCTGCCGGTGTTGTTCGTCGCCACCTACCTGTTCCGGCGATTCGCCGTGCCGGCCTACGTCGAGGCCCGAGACCGGGTCAGCGCGGTGAACGCCCAGTTCCAGGAGGACGTGGCCGGTATCCGAGTCGCCCAGGCGTTCAGCCGGGAGCACCGCAACACGATCAACTTTCTCGGATTGTCGATGCGGTATCGGGATTCTCGGTTGCGCGCCCAGACCTACATCGCGG
>CAZZZW010000180.1:0-9474 GCA_964658795.1 Phormidium nigroviride PCC 7112 | reverse complement strand
CGCCGTCCTGGAGGTCGGCGGCGTCGGGCTCGAGCTGATGTGCACCCCGCGCACGCTCGCCGACCTGCGCACCGGCGTTCAGCAAGTTGCTGGCCGCGCGCTGGTGCATCACGCTGGCCGTGCTCGGTCTGCTGGTCGCCTTCGTGACCTGGGCCGTGGCCGGCAACGACCTCGGCATCAATGTCGTCAGCCTGCTGCAGGGGTCGGTGCTGCTGGCGCTGCCCTATACCTTCGGGGCATTCGCCGGCGTCATCGGGGAACGATCCGGCGTGGTCAACGTGGCGATCGAAGGCCAGTTGCTGCTCGGCGCGTTCGTGGCCGCTGTCGTCGCCACGGTGACCGGCAGCATCTGGTTCGGGGTGCTCGGCGGCATGATCGCCGGTGTGCTGATCGCGGCGGTCCTGGCGGCGCTGGCCATTCGCTACCTGGTGGACCAGGTGATCATCGGGGTGGTGTTGAACGTGTTCGCGCTGGGAATCACCAGCTTCTTGTTCAACAAACTGCTCTCGCCCGAGCAGCAGACGTTCAACGAGCCGGGCTACTTCCGGATCTACAAGATCCCGGGCCTGAGCGACATCCCGATTCTCGGGCCGGCCCTGTTCCAGGGCACGATCTTCCAGTACCTGGCCTACGTGCTGGTGTTCGCCATTCATTTCGGCTTGTTCCACACCCGCTGGGGTCTGCGGGTCCGCTCGGTCGGCGAACACCCACGGGCAGCCGACACCGTCGGCATCAACGTCAACCGGACCCGGTTCCGAGCGGTCCTGCTGGCCGGTGCGATCGCCGGGCTCGGTGGCGTCTTCCTCGTGATGGGCAGTGGATCGGCCGGCACGTTCTCGCTGAACATGTCCGGCGGCAAGGGCTTCATCGCACTGGCCATCGTCATCGTCGGGCGCTGGCGCCCGATGACCGCCGTGCTCGGCGCGCTGCTGTTCGGATTCTGCGACCAGCTGCAGTCTCTGCTGTCCTCCAGCGCCCCGATCGACTCGAACCTGCTGCTGATGCTGCCCTACGTCGTGACTTTGCTGGCGGTGGCCGGCTTCATCGGTCGGGTCCAGCCACCGGCCGCGGACGGCCAACCCTATTCAGCCCACGGTTAGGTTGGTTGTCATGGCGGAAATTGATTGGGAATTGCTGCGTTCGGCCGCGGTGGATGCGATGCACCACGCCTACGCGCGGTACTCGAACTACCCGGTCGGCGCGGCGGCGCTCACCGACGACGGCCGGATCGTGTCCGGCTGCAACGTCGAGAACGCCTCCTACGGCCTGACCTTGTGCGCCGAGTGCGGCCTGGTATCTGCCCTGCACGCCTCCGGGGGTGGCCGGTTGGTCGCGTTCAGCTGCGTGAACTCCGACGAGACGCTGATCATGCCGTGCGGGCGCTGTCGGCAGCTGCTGTGGGAACACGCCGACCCGTCGCTGGTGCTGGCCACCGACGACGGCCCGGTGCCGATGAGTGAGATCCTGCCCCGGGCGTTCGGTCCGGCGGACTTGGTCCTCTAGCTCTGCCCGGCGCGCGAGTGCAATACCACTAGCGGTATTCGCCGGTGCCGTCAGCGCTATGAAGACCACCTTCGACCTCTCGGAACCGCTGCTGCGCGAGGTCAAGGCGCCGGCCGAGGAGCGCGGGACGACGACCCGCCGCCTGGTCGAGCAGGCCCTCTTCAAGCTGCTCGATGACGCCAAAGCTGCTCCGCCGCCCGCCTACGAGCTGCCCGATCTGAGTGTGCCGGGCAAGCTCCGGCCCGAGTGGCAGGACGCGACCTGGGACGACCTGCTCGAAGAGATCCACCCCGCGCCGAAGCTCGCCTTCGGGCCGCGCTCGTGATCGCCGTCGATACGAACGTCCTGGTCGAGGCGCACAAGCACGAATCGCCCTGGCACGACCAGGCGTTGGCCGCCCTGCGGGCGTTGGTCCGCTCGGCTGAGCCGGTGGCCTTGCCGTGGCCCTGTCTGCATGAGTGCTACTCGGTCGCCGCCATCTGCTTAGCCCACGGTGTCTGCGAACTGCTCACCATGGATCGCGATGTCAGCCGCTACCCGGGCCTGAAGACACGCTCGCTGGTCGCCTGAGAGACTGACTCTCATGACCGAACCATTCGACGCCGTCAGCGTGATCCGGACCAAGCGTGATCACGGCCGTCTCGCCGACGCCGAGATCGACTGGGTCATCGACGCCTACACCCGCGGCGTGGTGGCCGACGAGCAGATGTCGGCCTTGGCCATGGCGATCCTGCTCAACGGCATGGAGCCGGACGAGCTGACCCGGTGGACCGACGCGATGATCGCCTCCGGCGAGCGGATGGACCTGTCCGCGGTCCGGCGCCCCACCACCGACAAGCACTCCACCGGCGGCGTCGGCGACAAGATCACCCTGCCGCTGGCGCCGCTGGTCGCCGCCCTCGGCGCGGCGGTACCGCAGCTGTCCGGCCGCGGACTCGGCCACACCGGCGGCACGCTGGACAAGCTCGAGTCGATTCCCGGCTGGCGCGCGTCGGTGTCCAACGCCGACTTCCTGGCCCAGCTCAACGAGGTCGGAGCGGTCATCTGCGCCGCCGGTGACGGGCTGGCCCCGGCCGACAAGAAGCTCTACGCGCTGCGTGATGTCACCGGCACGGTCGAGGCGATCCCGTTGATCGCCAGTTCGATCATGAGCAAGAAGATCGCTGAGGGATCCTCGGCGCTGGTGTTGGACGTCAAGGTCGGCACCGGGGCGTTCATGAAGACCCACGGTGATGCTCGCCGGCTGGCCGAGACCATGGTCGGTCTGGGCACGGCAGCCGGCACCCACACCGTCGCCCTGCTGACCAACATGAACACGCCACTCGGCCTGACCGCCGGAAATGCCTTGGAAGTACGGGAATCGGTCGAGGTGCTGGCCGGTGGTGGACCGGCCGACGTCATCGAACTGACGGTGGCCCTGGCCGTGGAGATGCTGGCCGGCGTCGGCATCACCGATGTCGATCCGGCGGCCGCCCTGGCCGATGGGCGGGCGATGGACGTCTGGCGCCGGATGATCGCGGCGCAGGGCGGGGACCCGTCGGCCGAGCTGCCGGTCGCCGCTGAGAAGCACGTGGTCAATGCGCCTTCGTCGGGCGTGCTGACGCGGCTGGATGCCTACGCGGTCGGGGTGGCGGCCTGGCGGCTCGGGGCCGGCCGGGCCCGTAAGGAGGATGCCGTGTCCGCCGGCGCCGGGGTGGTGCTGCTGGCCAAGCCGGGGGATTCGGTCACCGCCGGGCAGCCGTTGCTGGAACTGCACGCCGATGATGTCAGCCGGTTCGACCGGGCGTTGCAGGCACTGGAAGGCGGGTACGAGATCGGCCCCGATCACACCCCGACGCCGCTGGTGCTGGACCGCGTCACCGGCTGATCCGGGTGTCTCGGCCGGACGGCGCGCGGCGGGTCCAGGTCCCGTTTCGTCGGTTGCCACGATGGCTGGACGGATTTGCCGACAATCATGGGGCATTCTCGGTCCAGGTCGGCTCGGATCAGGTCGTGGTACACGCCGCTGACGGGTCGACGGCCTGGATCGAGGTGCCCTTTCTGCCGTGGGCGGTGCCGACCTCCCGGCCGCTGACCGCACTGCAGGTACACCTGAATCTCAACCGGCGGATCGGGGTGCTGCTGGTCCGCCGGGGCGGCTACGCGGCCGGGGTGTTCGACGGTGCCGAGCTGGTGTCGTCCAAGGTCGGCTCGTCCTACGTCCAGGGCACCACCAAGGCCGGTGGCTGGTCCCAACAGCGTTATGCCCGTCGGCGGGCCAATCAGTCCAAGGCCGCGTTCGCCGATGCGGCCGAAGTGGCGGTACGAATCCTGTTGCCGGAACAGGGCAAACTCGATGCCCTGATCTGCGGCGGTGACCATGCCGCGGTCGACGCGGCCCTGTCCGATGCCCGGCTGGCTTCGCTGCTGCCGTTGCGCCGTGGCCCATTCCTGCCGGTACCGGATCCGCGGCTGAAGGTGCTGCAAGCCACCCCGGACCAGTTCCTGACCGTCACCATTCACCTGGTCCCTTGACCCCGAAATGCCGAGCGGCTCAAAACGCATTGTGCGGCCACAACTTTCCCGACACGCCGGGGAGCGTGCAAGCTGTGGCCGCACAATGCCACGCGGCAGTCTCAGATGGACAGGTGTTCGGCCCGCAGGTAGGTCCTGGCCGCCCACGACACCGGGTCGGCGGCGTAGTAGCGCTGCAGCTGGTTGCCGTTCAGCGCGTTGTCCAGGGCGGCCATGATCATCGACTGGTCCAGCACCAGCCGGCGGTGTCCGACCGAACCCGTCGTCGGGTTGACCGCGTCGTAGAAGCCGCCATCCCTGGAGTACACCGACGGATACAACGACCGCAGCTTCTGGATGTTGGCGAAGGCCTGCTGCGGGGCCACGCTCAGGGCCAGGAACGAGGCGTGCGGGGTCACTGTGGTCTCAGTGGCGCAGGTGACGCACTGGGACAGCTGAGAACCGGTTGGCAAGGTCAGCCCCTCCGCCCCGAACGTCCCGTAACCACCGGTGTCATCGGCGGTGGACGACGGCGACAGTCCCCACACCGGGTACTTCAACGTCTCGGTGGCGTACTTGATCTGCACCTGGGCGGTGCGCTGATCGGCCAGGCCGAAGCTGTGCTGGCCCCAGGCCGTCTCGGGAATGACCTCGTTGGCCATCAGCCCCTCGAACATGCCGCCGCCGAAGGTCGGGATGTAGTTCAGCGACGTACCCGGGTAGGTGTAGTGGCCCTCCCAGACGCGAAACACCTTGTGCGACTGGGGATCCCGGATGTTCTGCCAGTACCCGCCCGGCGCCTGGCCCTGCCAGGAGAAGTCCGGGTCGGTGGCACACTGCTGCGGTGGCAGCGTGCGCCAGGTCCGCCACCAGACGTCGCCGGGCATCTGCTTCAATCCCATCCCGACATACATCGAGATCCGGGGGTCGGAATACAACGCTCCGTTGTGGTATCCCGCCGGTCCCTGGGACACGTAGTACCCGCCGTACTGCTGACCGGTCGGCTGGTTGCCGTCGATCGCGGCATTGGTGTTGCACGCAGTCTGGGCGCGGTTGTCGTAGAAGATCGAGAAATCCATCGGCTGCACCAGGCTGTTCGCCAACGGCGCGAGTTCCGGGAAGGCTTGACGGGCCACGATCAGGCCGGAGGCGTACCAGCCGTTGTCCACCGCGGACAGGAAGTAGCAGTTGTCCTGGGCCGGTGTGGTCTCCTGGGAACAGTTGATGTCACCTGGGTTCTTGATCACCGCCCCGGTGTTGGTGTCATACCACTGGTACATGAAGCCGTAGCTGCGCTTGAGCTTGCTGACCGACTGCAGTGTCTGGCTGATCAGCCTTGCCGCATCGCGGTGGCTGACCAGGTGCAGGTCGCTGGCTGACACCACCGCCCACAGGTAGACCCCGACGTTGGCGGCCGAGGTGTACTGACCGCGGGTGTCACCCGGGCCGAGATTGTCCAACGGCAGATGGGTGTTCGGGTCGACATCCTTGGCGTAGAAGGCCCAGGTGTCCTTGGCGATGCCGTAGAGCACCGCCCGCTGGCTCGGCGTCAAAGGGCCGTTCGAGCCATGAGTGCCACCGGCCGACCCGCCGGGGGGTGTGGCCGACGAAGCACCGGATGGGGCCAACAACAGACCGGTCACCATCGCGGCAGTTGCCGCACAGACCGAGAGCATCCTTCGTTTCACTGACGATTCCTCCTCAAGCAGTAGTGGCGAACGGATTGGCCACCGCGTCCAGCAACGTCACCGTGTAGTCGTCCTTCGGGTGTAGCAACACGTCCCTGGTGTTGCCGCGTTCCACCACCTTGCCCTGGTTCAGAACAAGGATCTCGTCCGTGACGACCCGGGCACTGAGCAGGTCGTGGGTGATGTAGAGCAGGCTCAGGCCCCGCTGTTCGCGCAGTTCGGCCAGCAACCGCAGCACCCCGGCGCGGAGCGAGACATCCAGCATGGACACCGGTTCGTCGGCCACGATCAGATCCGGCTCACAGGCCAGGGCCCGGGCGATCACCACCCGCTGGCGCTGGCCGCCGGACAGCTGGTGCGGCAGCTTGGCCGCGAACTGCTCCGGTGGCGTGAGCCCGACCGTCTCCAGCAGCTCGCGCACCTTCTTCCGGGCCTGATCGGCCGACATCGACAGGTAGTTCTGGCACGGCCGCAGCAGGGTGTATTCGACGGTGTGCAGCGGGTTCAGTGCCCCGTAGGGATCCTGAAACACCATCTGCACCCGGGAGTGGTACTCCCGCAGGCCGCGACTGCGCAGCTTGTGCACGGCAATGTCGCCGAACCGGATCGAGCCGGAGTCCGGACGCTCGGCGCCGGTCACCATCCGGGCCAGCGTCGACTTGCCGCTGCCGGACGCGCCGACCAGACCGACCGCCGCTCCGGGCGCGATCGTGAACGAGACGTCGTCGACCGCCCGGACCTGATCCTGCCCCCGGCCGCGTTGCCGATACGTTCTCGACACGTTCTCGACCGCCAGCGGCGGTACCGCAGAAACCTCAGACACCGGCGGCCTCCTTCGATTCGGTGGACGGAGCTCGGACGTGGCAGGCGACCAGCCCAGCGCCATGCCGGGTCAGCGGCGGATCGACCGTCAGACATTGCTCGATCGCCAACGGACACCGGGGCGTGAACGGGCAGCCCGGCTCGGCCAGCGACAGGTCCGGGGGCGAACCGGGGATCTCGCCGAGTTCGATGGTGTCGGCCCGCGGATCGGCGTAACAGCTCAACAGTGCATCGGTATAGGGGTGATGGCTACCGGTCAGCAGCGTCGCCGACGGCTGATCCTCCACGATCTCACCGGCGTACATGACCAGCACCCGGTCGGTAGCTTCGAGCACCACGCCCAGGTCATGGCTGATCAACAGCGCGGTGAAGCCCTGCTCGGCCTGCAATTGCTTGATGGTGCGCATGACGGCCGCCTGCACCACCACATCGAGGGCGGTGGTCGGCTCGTCGAACACGATCATCTTCGGTTCCAGGGCCAGCGCGAGCGCGATCGCGACCCGCTGGCGCATGCCACCGGACAGCTCGTGCGGAAAGCGCTCCAGCACGGACTCACCGAGCTGGACCTTGCCCAGCAGTTCAGCACCCCGGGCCCGGACGGCGGCCTTGCTCGGCTTCGCCTCGGAATGGGCGTGCAGGATGTCGCGGAAGTGCTGTTCGACGGACCGAACCGGGCTGAGCGCGTTCATGCCGGCCTGCAGGACCAGGGCGATCCCGTTTCGCCTTTGCTGCCGTACCTGTTCCTCGGACAAGCTGGCCAGGTCGACACCGTCGAACAGGATGGAACCACCCTCGAGCATGGCTGGAGCCCGCAGCATCCGGGTCAGGGCGAAGCCCAGGGTCGACTTGCCACAGCCGGATTCGCCGACCAGGCCGACGAACTCACCGGCCGCGAGGTCGAACGACACGTCGCGGACCGACCAGACCCGAGTTCCACCGGCCGGACGGTAGGCGACATTGACGTTGCGTGCTTCGAGTAGTGACATCACTTCTCCCGCAGCCGGGGGTTGGACAGTGCGTCCACCCCGAAGTTGATCAGCGTGAACGACAGCGCCAGCAGGGCAATGGCCAGGCCGGGCGCCAGCACCATGACCCACTGGCCGGTCAAGAGGGCGTTCTGCTGCTGGGCGTAGTACAGGATCGTGCCCCAGCTGACCGTGCTCGGATTGCCCAGTCCGAGAAACTCCAAACTGGCCTCGGCCATCACCGCCGCGGTGGCCGCGGAGAAGAAGCTGGCCGCGACCAACGAGGTCATGTTGGGCAGGATCTCGCGGAAGACCACCCGACCGAGCCCCTCGCCGGAGAACACCGCCGAACTGATGAAGTCCCGGTTGCGCAAGGTAGCGGCCTGGCTTCGGATCACCCGGGCGCCGGTGGCCCACGCGGTCAGCGCGACCACCAGCACGATGGTCCAGACCGAGTGGCTGGGGATGTAGGCGGCCAGGATGATCATCAGCGGGAGGCCGGGGATCACCAGGGCCAGGTTGGTGATGAAGCCGAGGATGGTGTCGACCGCGCCCGGACGATAGCCGGAGATCAGCCCGACGATCACCGCGACCACGGTGGCGGCCAGGCCCGCGGCGAGACCGACCAGCAGCGAGACCCGAGCGCCGTAGAGGAACTGGCTGAAGACGTCCTGGCCCTCACCGGTCGTGCCGAACCAGTTGGTACCGGTCGGACCGCTGTAGGGGATGAAGTCGGTCGACTTGGGCGAATGTGGTGCCAGCACCGGAGCGAACAGCGCCACTATGACGTTCACGGCCAGGATGATCAGGCCGATCCGGGCCTTGCCGTTGTGCCAGAGCGTGGCCAGCGACCGGAGCAGGAATCGTAGCGGCCCGGGGGCCGAGGGCAGCACAGCGATCGGAGCGGCCGCACCGACGGTCGGCGGTGGAGTGGACGTGGCGATGGTCATCGGCGCACCCTCGGATCGAGTCGGACGTAGAGCATGTCGACCACGAAGATGGCAATCAGCATGCTCACGGTGATGACAAGGAATTCGGCTTGCATCAATGGGTAATCGCGATTGGTCACCGCGATGTAGAGCAGGTTGCCCAGGCCCGGGTAACCGAAGACGCCCTCGACCAGGACCGATCCGCCGACCACCGCACCGAGGGAGAGCCCGAATGCGGTCACGTTGGGCAGCAGCGCATTGCGGGCGGCGTACTTCAGGGCGATCGTCCGCCCGCGCAGCCCGTTGGCCTCGGCGAAGGTCACATAATCCTCACCCAAGGTGTTGATCATGTTGTTGCGCATGCCGAAAACCCAACCGGACAGTGAGGTTATGGCCAGCACGAACGCCGGCAGCACCGCGTGCGGCACCGCGTCGGTGATGAAATACCAGCTCCAGTTCGGGGTCAGGCCGGGGGAGTAGCCACCGCTGATCGGGAACCAGCGGTGCTTGAAGGCCGCGAAGAAGAGCAGCAGCAGTCCCAACCAGAACGGCGGGAACGCAGCGAACAGGGTAGCCCCGATGGTGACGCCGGCGTCGGTCTTGCTGCCGCGTCGCCAACCGGCATATACCCCGAGCAGGGTGCCGACCGTGAACGCGATGACGGTCGTGAAGCCGACCAGCAGCAGGGTCCAGGGCAACGCCTTGCCGATGGTGTGGGCGACGGTCTCGTTCGGGAAGGAATAGGACCGGCCGAAGTTGAATCGGCATATGTTGCCGAGGTATTCGAAATACTGGCTGACGACGTTGCCGTGCGGACTGCCCAGTTGCAGTTCGATCGCGTGCTTCTGCTGGTTGGTGATCGGCTGCCCGGTCGAGGCGATCTTGGCCAGCGCCGAGTCCACCGGCGAACCGGGCATCAGCCGGGGCAGCGCGAAGTTCAGCGTGATCGCCGCCCACAGGGTGGCGATGAACAGCCCTATCTTTCCGAGTAGATACCTCACGGCTCAACCTCCGTCACAGTCTTCGCGCACGCGGCTCATCCGCCCACCTGGTCTTCGCGCACGCGGCTCATCC
>CAZZZW010000179.1:0-9478 GCA_964658795.1 Phormidium nigroviride PCC 7112 | reverse complement strand
GCTGAACATGAGTTGGAAGAGGGGGTTGCGGGACAGGTCGCGGGGCGGGTTGAGCGCCTCCACGATCTGGTCGAAGGGAACATCAGCATGGGCATAGGCCTGCAGACAACACTCCCGCACCCGGGCCACCACCTGCTCGAAACCCGCCCCCCGATCCCACCGCACCCGCAACGGCACCGTATTGACAAAAAACCCCATCACCTCCCGCGTCTGCCCCACATCCCGCCCCGCCACCGGCGTACCCACCACCACATCACAGTCACCAGTCAACTGCGACACCGCCAACACAAACCCCGCCAACAACACCATGAACAACGACGCCCGCTGCCCCCGCGCCACCTCCCGCAACCGCCGCCCCACCCCGGCATCGACCACCAACCGACGCGTCGCCCCCACCGAAGACCACACCACCGGCCGCCGCAGCACCGACGGCAACTCCGTCGCCACCGACCCCGCCAACTGCCCCGACCAGAACTCCAACCCCACCCCGAAACCACCCGCCGCCGCCACCCGCCGCTGCTCCCCAGCAAACTCGGCATACGAACACCCCAACACCGGCAACACCGGCGCCCGACCCGCCACCCCCGCCGCATACAACTCACCCAGATCACGGGCAAACACCGACAACGACCACCCATCACAAGCGATGTGATGAAACACCACCAACACCACATCCACCCCCGCCGAACACCGCATCACCCGACACCGCACCGGCCACTCCCGCTCCAAATCAAAAGACCGCCCCACCTCCCCCGCCACCACCGAAGCCACCCACTCCGCACCCGCCGACCCACCACCATCCAGCACCGCCACATCCACCACCCCCGCACCAACCCCATCCACCACCGCCACCGGCACCCCACCCTCAACCACAAACCGCGTCCGCAACACCGCATGCCGACCCACCACCGCCCCCAACGCCCCCACCAACACACCCACATCCAGCCCACCCCGCACCCACCACGCCACCGGCACCACATACTCATCCCGCGCCACCGACCCCAACCGATCCACCAACCACAACCGCTCCTGACCGAAGGACAGCGGGGCGAATTCGGATTCTCGGTCGGCGTTCAAGGGGCACCTCAGGTCTGTCCGGGAACGTGCCGGTGGCCGTCGCGGACTACGACGTTCCACAGCAGCAACGGACCGGTGCGGCCCGCGCCGCCAGCCCATCACGGCAATCGACACAAAATATCTATTTGGCGCGCGCGGGATCTGCCTCGATGGGCTGCCCGGGCCCGTCGGCCCGGGGACCGCATCCGGTCGTCGGTCGGCCACGGACCGCGTCGCGATCCGGGCACCGGTCCGGACGACGGCTGCGGCGGCGGCGGCGGCGGCGAGAAATGACAAAGGCCCCGGGAGCCGGGGCCTCGAACGGTGGAGCCGCCTGTCGGAATCGAACCGACGACCTTCTCATTACGAGTGAGAAATTCGCCTGCCGTTCCCTATCGGATCGTCCGCGCTCGTGTCATCGCGGCCGTATTTAGGGGGTTGCGCGACCGTTCGGCACGGCCTGACACCAGGCGATCGAGGGCGATTGTGACACTCGCCGTGACACTTAGTGGAGCCGGACGGCAGTGCCGAGGTGTGTGAGTCCAGATGAGTCGCAGACGCACCAGGCGTCCTCGGCGGGTGGTATTCGATGCGTCCTCTTCGGTCGGATATCAGGCCAGGCGCTCAACAAGGCATCCCCTTGACCGGCATCGACGATTCGGAGGCATGCTGGCAGCGTTGCGGCCAAACGCGGCGGTGCTGATCGACGTCGTGGTCGGTGATTACCGGGACGGGTGGGTGCCGCCCTGCGGCTATGCGCTAGTCGTGCTTCCTTTCAGCGAGATGCTCGATCCTCACGGCCGCGGGTTTGGTCCATGGGCGAGGCTGGCTAAAGGCCAAGGTTTGCTTTCCAATCGCAGAAACCCGACCAACTTCGGACAGGGGCGCTACGCCTCCTCATCCTGTGTGTATCTGTAATCGGGTTCAACGCTGCAGTAGTTCGTCCAGCCGCTCGACCGGAAATCCGGGTGTGCGGTGCTCGTCGCGACCGATCATCGTCAAACCAGCCACCAGAACGTTGACCACGGCCTCCTCGACACTCTGCACGACCGCTTCGTAAAGGGCGTCCATTGCCGACCAGGGCAGGAACTCCAGATTCCGCACGGTACCCGGACCAGCTGCGGACAGCGTGCTGTCCAGGGCACCTGCGTTCGCTGTGGAGAAGGCGAGGAACACGTCACCCGAGAAATGACTGCCCGTCGTTCCGGTACGGGTGAGTCCGAGCGGCACCCGACGGGCCAGCGCCTTGCACTGACCTGGCAGCAACGGCGCGTCGGTTGCGATCACGGTGATGCACGAGCCGGCCCCCGGTGGTGCAAGCCAATTAGCGTCTGCGCGACGGGCGCCGGGCCAAGAAGACGGCAGGCGGCCACGGCGAGGGCACGTACCCGTTCGGGCACGGCAAGGGCGGGGTGGTCGAACGAGAGCAGCGAGTGCTCGATCGCGTGAAGACGTTGCGAGACAAGGGGATGGCGTGGGATGCGGTCGCTGCCGACCTCAACGGCAAGGGTGCGTCCTGGGCGCCTAGATCCGCTGCTGCGTGGACGACGCGCAACCTGGCGAAGGTCGTGCGCGACTAGACCGACCTACCGCCCAGATGGGCGTAAGACATCGGACCTCCGAGGCTTCGTGTCGTACGGATGGGACGGTGGTCAGTCCGCCACCATCATGTATGGGTACAAGGATCAGGTCCCAAATCGACAGGCATACCGCGTCGTCAATGTGATGCTGTTCTACGCCTTGCACGAGCACATGAGGTGCGCGGCCGATCCGTACGGTGTGCAGCCGACGATGTGGGCAACGGTGCCATCCCTCAAGCAACGTGGGCACCCGCAGGCCTTTCACGTCATGACGTCGGGTCTGCTTCGCAATATGCCGGAGGCGAAGATGCAGGCCTCGGCTAACGTCCAATACCCGCGTGAGTTTCGGCCGGACAACTTCGCGGTCACGTCGGTCGTGTCGGGGCAACACGTCCTCCTTGTCGACGACACATGGGCGTCCGGAGGTCACGCCGAGTCCGCGTCAGGCGCATTGAAGCGTGCTGGAGCCACACGAGTGACGATCCTCGTCCTCGCCCGGTGGCTGAGCCCGCATCGGGGCGAGACGAGCGACTTCATGAAGAACGAGCTCATCCAGGTGTTCGACCCCGACCTGTGCCCATTCGATCGATGCTAGGGGACTGCTGCACATCGACCCGACGGACGCCGAGCGGCCCGTTACGATTCCGCGGCGACCCGGCCGCGTAAGCCCCAGGAGAGACCGCGTCACGGCTACGGGTCGAGTCACCCAAGGGGTGCTTGTGTCCGTCGCAGAGGTGGCCGAGTAGCTTGCCGGTCGGCACGCCGAGTGCGTGGGCGACTTATTGCCAGATTTCGAATGAGCGCCCGTGGTCGGTGGCTGGCGGGTCGTCCAGCGGACACACAGACAGTCGTTCATCCCCTCAAGGACCCTGAATCGACTCAGCATTGACGGCCGCACACGCACGCAACTCAACCAGCACAGCCGGCCCGGCGTCGAGACCCCCGCCCGGCCGAGGCCGGCAGTCGCGGATCAGGAGGTCGTCTACGACGACCGACGCTACGTAGCTAGCGAGCCGACCGACGGCGCGAGTGTGAAGTCGGCCTGTGCTGGACGAACCCAATGCTTGCGGTTGGTTGAACCTTCTGCTTACGGAGTAGTCGCACTAGTGCGCATCACTGTGGCTTAGACCGGAGCCAGCCGAGCACATGTTCGTCGCTCGCCGGCTCGACGGGGCCGTCGGCGGCAGGAGCGACTAGATGACTACCGACGCACTCAATTACCGGACCGGCGTGGAAACGCTTGGTCAAACATCGCAAAGTTCGTCCCGAAATTGATTCTGTTCACGATCATCCTGATCATCGGGTTCTTCATCGCCAAAGCGATTGCCAAGATCCTCACTCGAGTGCTGCAGCGGGTGGGGTTTGACCGGATGGTCGAGCGGGGCGGGGTCAAGGATGCCCTGGCCCGCACCGATTATGACGCGGCTGGACCCGGGACCTGAACCATCGGACCTCAGTCCGGCTCCGAGACTGTGCGGACGGCCCAACGATGGGACACTGTACCGGTGGCAGTGGACAGTGACGTGGTCGCAGATCTCGCAGGCAGCATCGCCCGCAGCTCTGGTCCTGTCACGTTCCTTCTCGGCTCGGGTGCGAGCTTGAGTTCCGGGGCGCCAACAACCTCGCAGGTGGCCGGCGCTTTCGCTGCTGTTCAGACCGGCAGATTCGGCGGCCTCGACTTGCGATCGGTGCTCCACATGCTGCCTGAGCAGGACAAGCAGAACATTCTTGGCCCACTGTTCGCTGGCGTTAGCCCGGGGGTCGGATATCACGCGTTGGGTGCGCTCAGCCGCTCTCACGACGTGCGGGTACTAAACCTTAACTGGGACGACGCGGTGACAAAGTTGGCAGCCACCGGGGCGACGGTGGACTCGTGGGATCTGCTCGATTTCCTGCCACCCGGTGGGCTTCCAGCGCGAAGTGACGGCATATATCAACTGCATCTTCACGGCCAGATCGGTGTCGCATGCCGGTTCGGCACACTCGAGACACTCGACATGACCCCTGAGCAGACCGACTTCATATTCGATAACTTCCTGCGCCATACGACGGTGATCCTCGGCGCGAGCCTCATCGGTGAAACCGACCTTCCACGAGTATTCGCTCGCCACCGCCGAGAATCGATCGACCGCCCCGTGTCGGCATTGTGGTACTTCGGCCGTGAAAGCGCACCTTCGCGCACCAGCAGGGCTGCGAGTGCGCAGCGCCGCACCTTGACCGGAAGCTCGTTCACCCACTTCGAAGACGTCGTTAATTTCGACTTCGACGACTTCGTGGTGGACCTAACGAACCAGGTCCTCGGCGGATCTCCGTGATACTGACTTCCTGGTCGTCGTTCACGCAAATCAACCCCGACCTTCCCCCAATACCGTCCATGGTCGTCCGGCCCTCGCGCGCGATTCAAGACCACATGCTTGTCGATCCGGTTTATTGGCTGGTTGGCCCGGCGAAGATCGGGAAGTCAACGCTGGCGTTGTTCTACGCGTACCTAAGATCGCTGAACTGGCGTGACGAGTCCGACGTACTGATCGTAAGTGGAACTAGTTGTGTGACCGCCCTGCAAAACATTGTCGAGTTCGAACGCCACGGCGTTTGCGTGGTCGCTAATGACCCATTCGGTTCGCGCGAGGACGGCCGTAGCAATCAACGGTTCATCGACCTCGTCGCCGCTGCCGCATCGGACTTGGACACAACTGTGCTCGTGACCAGCCGCGTCGGCCCCTACGAGCTGAACGGGTCGCCCGGGAGCGACGGTTTCGTGACGCCGTATTCGGCGGCAGGTTGGTACGACGAGGCGGCACTGATCAACCACCTGTACGAGATCGGATTTGACGAGGCCGCCGCGCAACGTGTCCGTGACCACCGCGTACAGACTCCGGCCGAGCTTCACGACTTCACGTCGTCCCGCCGACTGCCGTTGCTCGGTGACGAGCGCCGACGCATCGCGGCACGGTTCCCGAGCGTGCGTCTGAGCGATGCCGCAGCCGACTTGCTCGACGCGATCTCGTCCGACGAAGATCTTGCTGCTTTCGCAGTCGGGCTTAGGCTGCAGCAGTACTTCTCGGAGCCTGTCACGTTGGACGAGTTCCGAGCCCTCGTCGGCGTGGAGAGCGGCGATCCCCTCGGCGCGGGCCTTCTGTTAGACCACTTCACGTACGACGGGGCGCGGCGAGTCCGTCCCATTCACATGTCGGTTGCCGAAGCCGCCGACGCGTTCATGTCATCAGACACCGCGTCGGCTCGTGCCGCAGTCGACCGGGTCGTGCAGCCGTCATCGCCGGAGGCGACCCTAGACCAACTACGCCGCGAGGTTGCCCGGTCGTACTCGAGCTGGTCGCTCGAACAACATGCCATCGCTGGGCGGGCCATCGACTTGACCGCGCGGCAAGACGACCCGGCCCTAGATGTTGCCGGCCTAGTCCGCGCCTCCCACGGCAGCGCCGGTGTGCTCGGCGCGCTCGCCACTCACCCCTTGGATCGATGGAGTGCGCTCAACCTCGCGTTCGAACTGGCGGCTATCTGGCCGGAAATCATGGACCGCGCTGACGCGTGGGACGTCATGCGACGACTGCGCGATGATCGAGAAGCGCTTGGCACGTACGCGCTCGTCGAGGCGTGCTTGTACGAACGGAATGTGCCGGACGTGTGGCGGTTTGCGACGTCCGAGCTGGTGATGCGCGCGACTCGCGACCCGTCCGATCTTGAGGTCCTTCTCGCCATCGATGCGCTTTGTTGGCGCCCTCCCCCGCCGGACCACGAAACGGACTGGATCGGATCGATTGTTGATCGACTGCATCCGTCCTCACCTGGGTGGGGTTTGATTCGTTTTCTGTACGCCTACCACCCCGACGGTTTCGCATCGGCCGTCGGCCCAGATACTGCCCGTCGGCTGGCGCTGCAAGACAACGGGGTTCGATGGACGGCGGAGCAGGCCGACGCCGTCTGCGATCTGGTGCAATGGCATTTCGGGCATCAGTCACAGGCGCGGGCGAACATGGCCGCACGGCCGTGGCGCAGTGACGACTTCCTACGTCGCTCGTTTTTTGGAATGAATCCCGTCAACGGCGACACAGCCCACCACCTTGTGTCATCGCTAGCGGATCACGCACGCCACGCAGGATGGGCGTTCTTCCTCGCACTCAACATGGAAGCCGTCGGGGCGTGCGGTCCAGAGGTCCGCGGCGCCGGCCTCGACGCGCTCCGTCGCGCCGAGCACGACTACCAAGGCGTGATCGCGGCGGTCGTCACCTACCCCCTCCCCGCTGAGTACCTCGACGAGGCGCGTGCGTACTTCGCCTCCGACATCCGCCGGGACCGGTTGTTCGCAGCCACCCGCGACGGTATTCACGTCAGTGGGATCCGGTTCAGCCTCCCGAGGTTCGCGTTCCGTCGCAGCATCGTTGATATCCAGGACGATCTCGGGATCACCTGGCAAGACGTTCCGGTCCTCGCGGCAGACATAGACATCGTCACGAAGGCCGACTTGGTGCAGTTCGCTGCGGAGATGCACGACGCAGCGCTGATCCTGTGCCGGGAAGACGAGCAACTGATCGCCGAGGTCGCGGCGGTGTTAGGTGACATCGAAAATTTCGACCTGCGCGAACTGGTCGCGTTACCTAACTCGTGGCGAGGAGGTCTGGACACCCCGCACGTCGGGCTACTTAGATCGATCATCGAGAATCGTCGACATCCACGAGGACTCTTCTGATGAACGCTGCAGCCGTGGACTGGTACGACTGGCAGGCGCGGTTCGCGTCAGTCGAAGACACCTCGGACCTCCGTCAGCACATGGAGGCCGCAGCATCCGCCTTCCGACGGTCGCTCGGAACCACGGCAAGGTCTGGATGGTGGGACCGCCTCGGGATCCTTGTGCACCGACGACCTATGCGCTACCCCGGCAATTTGGTAACGGCGCACACACCAATCCGCATCAACCTCAATCGAGGCGACGGCGCTGCGCGCCAACGGTTCACAGTCGCTCATGAACTCGGCCACGTCCTGCTCCACCAACGCCGACACCAGGGTAAACGCGAAAACCACGAAGCGTTGTGTGACCTCTTTGCCCGACAGTTGCTTATTCCGCGCTACGCGGTGACAAATACGCTCAACCGCAACGGCGGCCTCTCCGGACCTCGAGAGTTCCTCGAACTCACGAACCACTTCGGCGTCGGTCTTACCACCGCGATGCTCGCCTTCGCGGACGCCTGGTCAGACCCCAACACATGTCTCCTACTACTGGACAGCCGACGCGATTCAACGTTTCGCGCCATCGACGGGAGCGGAAGCCGGATCAGACGCGCCGCCGGAGAGCAGTCACTCACGTCGATGGGCTTCTTAAGCCTAAATGATGCGCTCACGCGGCGACATGACGCCTGGGGCCGTGGACGCGACAACGTTGAATTTCGCTATCTCGCGGGCCCTAACGAAGTTGCTCGGTCCGGGCGCGTTCACGGCATGTGCGATTGGGAGCACCTTGCTGTCAAAGGCGAACGTTCGCTCGTCATGCTGCACCTTCGCACAGCAAGGGTTGAAGCGTCACGCAAGCGGCCGGTCGACACGAGCCAAGCGCGCTGACCGCTAAACACCGTCTACCGGCCGACAGCCTCCTCGGTCCCGCGCAATGCCTGAATCCTCTTAATTTTGTCGGACATACACGAGGGCCAGCTCGCCGTATGCGACAGGGGGGACTTTCTAATGACGTTTGCCGCCGTCCACGCGCGCGAGGGCCACGCAGACAGTCTCATCATGCGACGGCGATGTGACCTGTCCACGGTTGTCCGGACACCGGGGGAACATCACGGTGTCCGGGAAAGCGTGGTCACGTCACGAAGATGTTGGACTTTGGATGGCGGGCAGGAACAGGAGCAATAGCGGGCGCCGCAGGGGGTGCACCTACATTTGGAGAATGGGTCTACAACAATTGGTGAAACCAAAATGCTCGCCAATCAGTAATTGCGGTCCTCCTCGCAGTCTTAGGGGGAGTGGTTGCCCTCTCAGGCAACCACTGGCCTCATGCCTCAACCGGACGCGTCTTGCTATATATCCTCGGTGGCCATTTCTGCTAACGGCCGCAGCAAGGTCAGTCCGGTGCGTCTTTCGATCGAAGAAGCATCAGAGATCCAGATAAAAGCATTGCGGTGGGGCACGGGCGACCACGTAGTTCGGTGGCCATCGCTGGGGGTGCAGTCGGATCCGGCTCCGGCATATTGATGTTTGTCTTGATTTGTGGGTCTCGCCGGATTGAGAAGGGAACGTAGACAACGCGGACGCTGACCCTGGCCAACGCCGGCGACGCAGCCGGACCCGGCCCGCCAGGTAGTCGACTCGTCTGGCGAAGTTGCTGCACAGGGCGATCGAGAATGCGTGTACATAGAAGGCATATTCTCGATCAGAAGCCTAATTTACATAAGAAAGATATCGGATACAGCTAGGCAGGCGTTGAAATCAGGCACACGAACACCCCTTATGGTCCTCTCGGAACAGGGGCCCTGCGACGTTCCCGGGGCAGGTTAGTCGAAACCTATACTGCCGGACCGGTGCCTTCTGCGTTCAAGCCAAGGGCTTCGACGGATGGCTGACTAGTACTGAGCAAGGTTATGAGGTCGTTAGCAGCGTATCCGATTCCGGCGTTTCGTATCTTGCGGACAGTGCCTGCGTCCCCCCGCTGTGCTGCTCGTCCGCTAATAGTCGTTGCGGCGAGATCGCTTCCGTCGTCGATCAGCGCCCAGAGGAGGCGCTCATCGCCACGAACATCCGCCCGCTCGGCGAGCAGCCAGTTTGCCTGGAGATAGCCGGCGTCGGCCAGCTCCTGCAGAGGGCGCTCGTCACCACGATCAGCCGCC
>CAZZZW010000178.1:0-9489 GCA_964658795.1 Phormidium nigroviride PCC 7112 | reverse complement strand
GGAAGGGACGCGGCGGGCGGGGTTCAGCGTCAGGCGGCGCGGAGTGTGCGCAGTTGCCAGGCCAGGAAGAATGCGGTCTCACGCCAGGCGTCATACCGGCCGCTGCGGCCGGCGTGCCCGGCGTCCATCTCGGTGCGCAAGAGGATGTCCGGTTCACCGGTCGCCGTGGCCCGCAGCTTGGCCACCCACTTGGCCGGCTCGACGTACAGCACCCGGGTGTCGTTCAGGCTGGTGATGGCCAGGATCGGCGGGTAGTCGATGGCATCGACATTCTCGTACGGCGTGTAGGACTTCATGTAGGCATAGACCGCGGGATCCTCGATCGGGTTGCCCCACTCCTCCCACTCGGTCACCGTCAAGGGCAGCGACGGGTCGAGGATGGTCGTCAGTGCGTCCACGAACGGCACGTGCGCGGTGATGCCGCCGAACGCGTGCGGTGCCAGATTGGCGACGGCGCCCATCAGCAGGCCGCCGGCGCTGCCGCCGTGGGCGACGATCCTGTCGGCCTTCGTCCAGCCGGTCGCCACCAGGTGCTCGGCGGCGGCGATGAAGTCGGTGAAGGTGTTGCGCTTGGTCAGCACCTTGCCCTGCTCGTACCACTGCCGGCCCATCTCGCCGCCACCGCGGACGTGCGCGATCACGTAGATGACGCCCCGATCCAGCAAGGACAACCGGGGGATCGAGAAGCTCGGGTCGATGGAGTGCTCGTAAGAACCGTAGCCGTACAGCACGACCGGCGCGCTGCCGTTCTGGGCCACGTCGGCCCGCGCGACCATGGACAGCGGGATCCGGGTGCCGTCCGAGGCGTGCGCCCATTCCCGCCACTGCCGGTAATCAGTCAGCTCGACGCCGCCGAGGACCTCTTGTTGTTTGCGCAGCAGCAGGTTCCGGTCCGCCACGTCGTAGTCGTAGACGGTGTCGGGAGTGACCAGCGAGCCGAAGCCGAGGCGGAACAAGCGGCTCTGCCACTGCGGGTTGGCGCCGGCGTCGGCCCGATAGATCGGTTCACCGAACGCGATCGGTTCGGCCGCACCGTAGCCGTTCAGGGTCCGGCGCAGTACTGAGAGGTTGGCCAGGCCGTTGCGACGCTCCTTCAGCACGGCGTAGTCGGCAAACGCGTCGATGCCGTTGATCCGTCGATCGTCCGAGCCGGCGATCAAGGTTTGCCAATGTTCTTCGGTGGTTTCGGTGAGTCCGACGGTGGCCAGCTCGAAATTCTCGTGGTTGGCGTTGTGCACGATGAGCAGCTGGTCACCGGCCGGTTCGACGCGGTAGTCCAGGCCCGCACGACGGGGGGACACGAGCCTGGCCTCGGACTCGGGGTCGGCAGCGTCGATCAGCCAGACCTCGGTGGTCAGCTTGCTCACGATGGAGATCTGCAGCACCCGTTGGTCCCGGCTGAGTTCGACGTCGATCCAGAAGCGGTCGTCTTCCTCGGCCTGAACCAGGACATCGTCGGTGGCAGCGGTGCCGAGTCGATGCCGCCAGACCTGGAACGGTCGCCAGCTGTCGTCGACCCGGACGTAGAACAGGTACTCCCCGTCCGCCGACCAGGCCCCGCCGTAGAACACGTCGCTGATCTCGTCGGCCAACGTCTCGCCGGTGCGAAGGTCCTTGACGTGCAAGGTGAAACGCTCGTCGCCGGACAGGTCGACCGAGTAGGCCAGCCGATTGCCGTCCGGGCTGATCTCGTAATGGCCGACGGTGAAGAACTCGGAATCGGCCGCGACCTGGTTGCCGTCCAGCAAGACCTGCTCATCGGCCGTGGTCTCGGCCAGGTCCGGGGGCGTGTCGGAATCGGCCGGCACCCGGCAGTACGTCCGGTACTGGGCGCCCTCCGTCGTGCGGCTGTAGTACCAGAACGCGCCGTCGCGCACCGGCACCGAGAGGTCGGTCTGCTTCGTACGGGCCACGATCTCGTCGAACACCTGCTCCTGCAGCGGAGCCAGGTCGGCGGTGCGGGCCTCGGTGTAGGCGTTCTCGGCTCGCAGGTAGTCGAGCACCTCAGGATTCGACTTGTCCCGCAACCACTCGTAGTCGTCGATGAAAACGTCGTCGTGGAACCGGCGTTCGATCGGCCGGCGTTGGGCTACGGGCGGGGTGGGCTGAGGCGTTTCATCCGACATGCCCAGAGACGCTACTCGACCACCGCAAACGCGATTGTTCGGCTGCCGGGTCAGCCGACCAGGGTTCCGGCCGGCAGCGGGTGCGCGGCGAAGAAGGTGTCCTCGGCGTCGAGCCAGGCCAGCCACTCGGCCTGGACCGCACCGTCTCGAGCCACCCAGCGCTCCAGCCTGGTCGCCCGTGGCCGCTGCAGGAAGACTCCCCGGCCAAGATAGGGACCACAGCCCCAGATGGCCGATACCCCTTCTACGACAAGGGTTTCCGGCACCGGGACCGCGACCTGATCGGCGAACCGGCCGGCCACCCAGTCATAGCGCTGGTAGCGGCCGGGACGGCCTTCGGACAGCGGCTGCAACAGCTGAGCCCGCAGCCGATCGGGATAGGAGAACTGACCGGCCCAGCCATCGAGCAGGTCGTCGATGTGCACCACCTCGGCCCCGTCCAGCTCAGCGGCGAGGGCGGCGGCCAAGGTCGATTTGCCGGCTGCCGCACCACCGTCGATGGCCACCACGCGGACCGAGCCACAACTGGGGCCGGTCGCGTGGACGGCTGCCAGCACCGCGTCGATCTGCATGGAACCACAGGCTAAACCGGTCAGGCTCCGACCGGATGAGCGGCCTGGACCGCGCGCAACCAGTGCTCCAACGGCAACGAGCCGCGCCGTGCCACCGAGATGCCGGCGTCCAGCAGGATCGCGTACGGGGTACCGGCCAGCTCGATGACCTGGGGGCGGGCCAGGAAGGCCTCGCGTTCGTCGTCGCCGAAGTCGGTCGGGTCGTTGCCGGTCAACCGGCACCAGAGAACAAAGACTGTGTCCTGTGCTGACAACATCAGCGTCACCTCCTCACCGACCACCATCGGCGCAGAAAGTGGCGCGACCCACACGATGAAGTGAAGGTCGCGAGAACTAACAAGATCGTTAGGTGAACAGCGGAGCAACGACTGACTTAGTTCACAGCAGCCCGAAGTCAGACCACGGCTCCGTCGTCGTCGGAATCGTCGCGTGGTTCCGGCCGCAGCCGCAGTGCCAGCAGGGCCGCTCCGAACAGCACCAGCACCACGCCGAGCGGCAACGGCAGGTCGGAGGGCAGGCCGAGAGAGTAACCGAAGGCGATCACGGCGATGCCGAGGAGCGTGACCAGGACCGCCATCGCGGTGGCCAGGGTCGGCCGGGGGACCGGTGGGGCCGCAGGCGGCACGAAGTGCTCGTCCGGATCGACCGTCTCGTTGGCCACGGCCTGGCCGGCGGCGTGCACGGTGATCGAGCGGTTCCAGTCGAGCAGTGGCCGGCCCAGCTCGCCCAGGTCGGCGACGATGGCGGCGAACTCGCTGTCGGTGTCGATCCCGGCCAACGGATCGGGTCGCTCCGGGCCCCGCTCACGATGCCGGCTGGCCGAGACCTCGATGCCGAGCTCGGAGGCCAGTTCGGTCAGCACCTGGCGGGCGGTGTCGGTCTGGTCCGCGGCCACGAACAGCCGGTCGGCCGTCACGGCGTCGTCGGTCGGCTCCACGTAGGCCGGGACGTCGCGCAGGCCGAGGACGTCCAGCAAATGATCGGCCAGCCGGGGATCGACGTCGGCGACCGGGGCATAGGTGTCGGAGTCCAGGCCGTTGTCCCGGCGACCCCGGTGCGAGGCGGGCGTCGTCACGGGCTCGGTGTCCGGACCTGCTGCTGGATGAACTGCACGCTCCGTTCGAAGATCTGCGGCGCGTCGTTGTCCAGAGTGGCGACGTGATAGCTGTCGTGCAGCGCCACCTCGGTCACGGTGGTGTTCACCGCACCGGCGTGCAACAGCTGACCGGACAGCGGGTCGACCACGTGGTCGTCGGCGGAGTGGAAATACAGCACCGGGACGGTGACCTTGGCCAGGTCGCCGACGATCACCTTCCACATCGCCTGCATCGAGACGAAGGCCTTCAGCGGCGTCTTGTCGTAGCCGTGCTCGGTAACGCCGGCCTTCTTGATGTCGTTGCCGATCCCGGGCCGGGACGGGACCGCCCAGGCGATGTACTTGGCGAACTGGGCGTCCTTGCGCATGATGGCGATGGCCGGGTTGACCAGCACCAGACCGGCCAGCTTGCCGGTCGAACCGACGTCCTCGGCCAGCTTGAGAGCCAGCGCGCCGCCCATCGACAGGCCGCACATGACGACGGTGTCGCAGCGGGACTCGAGGTCGGTGTAGGCCTTGCGGATCTCGGCGTACCAGGCGGTCCACGGGGTGCGGTTCAGGTCCTGCCAGGTGGTGCCGTGCCCGGGCAGCCGGGGGAGCCGGACGGTGAAGCCCTGGTCGGCCAGGTACTGGGCCCAGGGGCGCATGCTGAACGGGCTGCCGGTGAAGCCATGGCTGACCAGCACCCCGACGCGCCCGAGCTCGCCGGTCCCGTCGGCGCTGAACGGTTCGGCACCGGGGACGACCGGTGGTTCAACTGACACTGCTGAGCTCCCTCGAAACCTGGTCTTCGCGCGTGTGGCTCATCCCGAAACCCTGCTCTTCGCACAAGTGGTTCCATCATGCCGTCTGACCGGGCGGTCTGGCTATGTGGAAAGCGCTATCGGGCCGGATCCGGGTGGCAGAGATTGTCGGTAACGCAGTTTCGCGACTATCGTCGGGGAAATCTTCCAAATCAGGGGGCCCACCGCGTTGCTGTACTGGTTTCTGAAGTTCATCGGGATCGGGCCCTGGCTGAAGCTGATCTGGCGGCCCTACACCGAAGGTTTGGAGAACATCCCCGAGCACGGCGGAGCCATCCTGGCCAGCAACCACCTGTCGTTCTCCGACTCGTTCTTCATGCCCGTCCTGGTCAAGCGCCGGGTCACCTTCCTGGCCAAGGCCGAGTACTTCACCACCCCCGGGGTCAAGGGCCTGCTGTCTCGGGTGTTCTTCTCCGGTGTCGGCCAGGTGCCGATCGACCGTGACGACGCCGACGCCTCCCGCGGCGCGCTCACCGCCGGTGTCCGGATCCTCAAGCGCGGCGAGCTGCTCGGCATCTATCCCGAGGGCACTCGTTCGCCGGACGGCCGGCTGTACAAGGGCAAGACGGGCGTGGCCCGGATGGCGCTGGAGGCCGGCGTGCCGGTGATTCCGGTGGCGATGATCGACACCGAGAAGACCATGCCCACCGGCCGCAAGATCCCGCACCTGCGACCTCGTCCGGGAGTGAAGTTCGGCAAGCCGCTGGACTTCTCCCGCTACGAGGGCCTGGCCGGGGACCGGTTCGTCGAACGGTCCATGACGGACGAGATCCTCTACGAGCTGATGCAGCTGTCCGGCCAGGAATATGTCGACACGTATGCAGCCAAGGTGAAGCTGCAGACCGGCGCCGACCTGGGCTTCGGGGCCAAGCGCGGAATCGGGCACGCCGACGCCGTAGGCAGCACCACCAACGATCGGGTGCCGACCGAACGGGCCAGCTGAGCCGACCAGTGCGCTATTTCTACGACTGCGAGTTCATCGAGGACGGCACCGTCATCACCCTGGTCTCGATCGGGGTGGTGGACGAGAACGGCCGCGAGTTCTATGCCGTGTCGACCGAGTTCGATCCGGCACGGGCGATCGACTGGGTCCGTCGCCATGTTCTGAACCAGCTGCCGTCGCCGTCCTCCCCGGCCTGGCGGTCCCGGGACCGGATCCGCGACGACCTGCTGGAGTATCTGCTCGAGCCGGCCGAGCCGATCGAGCTCTGGGCCTGGATGGCCAGCTACGACCACGTGGTGTTGGCCCAACTGTGGGGCGACATGCGCGCACTGCCGCGCCAGATACCGAGATTCACCCATGAACTGCGGCAACTCTGGGAACAGGCCGGCAGCCCGCCGTTGCCCGCGGCCGGTCCCGATGCGCACGATGCGCTGGCCGACGCCCGCCACAACCTGGCCAAGTGGCAGGTCATCGTCGGCCGCCCGGGCCCGACCTGACCCGATGGGTGTGATCTGCGGCTCGCTATGCTGCCTCCTCGACAGCGGCGTCACGAAATTCCTAGGTAATTCGAGCTTTGTGTGATCGAAGGGAACGGCTGACATGCGTATCGGCGTGCTCACTGGTGGCGGCGACTGCCCGGGACTGAACGCGGTCATCCGCGGCGTGGTTCGCAAGGGCGTCGGGGTCTATGGCCACGAGTTCGTCGGCTTCCGGGACGGCTGGCGCGGCCCGCTCGAGGGTCTGACCCAGCCGCTGGGCATCCCGGAGGTGCGGGGCATCCTGCCTCGCGGCGGCACGATCCTCGGTTCGTCGCGGACCAACCCGTTCAAGATCGACGGCGGGGTCGAGCGGATCCAGCAGAACCTGCACGAGACCGGGGTCGACGCGCTGATCGCGATCGGCGGCGAGGACACCCTGGGCGTGGCGACCAAGCTGCATGACCTCGGCGTGAACGTGATCGGCGTGCCGAAGACCATCGACAACGACCTGAACGCCACCGACTACACCTTCGGCTTCGACACCGCGGTCAACATCGCGATGGAGGCGATCGACCGGCTGCACACCACGGCCGAGTCGCACCACCGGGCCCTGATCGTCGAGGTGATGGGCCGGCACGCCGGCTGGATCGCGCTGCACGCCGGCCTGGCCGGTGGCGCCAACGTCATCCTGATCCCAGAGCAGCCGTTCTCACTCGAACGCGTTTGTGCTTATGTGGAAAGCCGATTCCAATCGCATTACGCTCCGATCCTGGTGGTGGCCGAGGGTGCTACCCCGGACGGCGGTGAGAACGCCACCGTCGACAAGGGGCTGGACGCGTTCGGTCACGCCCGGCTCGGCGGCATCGGCGAGTGGCTGGCCGGCGAGATCGAGAAGCGCACCGGTAAGGAGGCCCGCACCACCGTGCTCGGCCACATCCAGCGCGGTGGAACGCCGACCGCCTTCGACCGGGTGCTGGCCACCCGGTTCGGTCTGCACGCCATCGATGCCGCCAACGACGGCGACTGGGGCAAGATGGTCGCCCTGCGCGGGACGGACATCGCCCGGGTGCCGCTGGCCGACGCCACCACCGTGCTCAAGACCGTCCCACCGGAGTTCTACAGCGAGGCCGAGGTGTTTTTCGGATGAGCCGCGTGCGCGAAGACAGGTCACACGGATGAGCCGCGTGCGCGAAGACAGATCTCGAGGCTGAGCCTGTTCGGTCCGGCGGTGGTTTCGCGCCCGACCACAGCCGGTCTGCCGTATCGGAGGCTGCAATGCGGTCCTTCGTACTCTTGAGAGTGTGAACGTGAGTCTCAACCCCGATGTCGTCGATCCGTCCCTGCTCGCCCTGGAGCCGGCGCTGGCTCAGCTTGATGCCTGGCGTGCACTCGAGGCCGCCCAGCAACCGAAGTGGCCTGACCGATCGGTCCTGAACGCGGTCGCGGCCGAACTGTCCGAGCGGCCCCCGTTGGTGGTCGCCGACGAGGTGGACGCACTCACCGCCCGGCTGGCCCAGGTGGCCCGGGGCGAGGCGTTCCTGCTGCAGGGCGGTGACTGCGCCGAGACGTTCCACACCTCCTCGCAGGCCGATGTGGCCGGCAAGGTCCGGGTGTTGTTGCAGATGGCGGTGGTGCTGACCTACGGCGCCTCGATGCCGGTGGTGAAACTCGGCCGGATGGCCGGGCAGTACGCCAAGCCCCGTTCCGGTGACATCGACGCCTTCGGCCTGCCGTCCTACCGCGGCGACATGGTCAACGAGTTGCACGGTGACGTCGAGGCGCGGACGCCGGATCCGAACCGCCTGCTGCGGGCCTACTCGACCGCGGCCAGCACGCTGAACCTGATGCGGGCCTACGCCGGCGGCGGCCTGGCGTCGTTGGAGAAGGTGCATTCCTGGAACACCGAGTTCGCCCGATCCACCGACACCGGCGGACGGTACGAGCAGCTGGCCGGTGAGATCGACCGCGCCGTCCGGTTCATGCGGGCGTGCGGGGTGCACGACGCCGCGCTCGATGTGGTCGAGCTGTTCTCCAGCCACGAGGCGTTGATCCTGGACTACGAACGAGCGTTGACCCGGATCGAGCAGGGCAAGGCCTATGACCTGTCGGCGCACTACGTCTGGGTGGGGGAGCGAACCCGGCAGATGGACGGCGCGCACCTGGAGTTCGTGTCGAGGATCGCCAATCCGATCGGGGTGAAACTCGGCCCGACGACCTCACCCGCGGTCGCGGCCGAGCTGGTCGAGCGGCTCGACCCGGACGGTGTTCCGGGGCGGCTGACGCTGATCAGCCGGATGAGCAACTACAAGATCCGGGACGTGCTGCCGGCCCTGGTCGAGCGCGTCCGGGACACCGGGCATCTCGTGGTCTGGCAGTGCGACCCGATGCACGGCAACACCGAGGAGACCGCGACCGGCGTCAAGACGCGGCACTTGGACCGGATCCTGGACGAGGTCGACGGATTCTTCGACGTGCACGCCGAGCTGGGTACCCACCCGGGTGGGCTGCACGTCGAGCTGACCGGCGACGACGTCACCGAATGCATCGGCGGCACCGCCGAGTTGACCGCCGACGACCTGTCTCGCCGCTACGAGACCGCGTGTGATCCGCGACTGAACATCGAACAGTCCCTCGAGCTGGCCTTCCGCGTGGCCGAGCGGCTGGTCTCCGACCGGCGCCGTCGGGACGAGCAGCGATGAGTCCGGTCGACCTGCGCAGCGACACCGTCACCCGGCCGTCGGCGGAGATGCGGGCGGCCATCGCCTCGGCCGAGGTCGGCGACGATGTCTACGGTGACGATCCGACGGTGGCCGAGCTGGAATCCTCGGTCGCGGGACTGCTGGGTCACGAGGCGGGGCTGTTCACTCCGTCCGGCTCGATGGCCAACCAATTGGGCCTACGTTTGTTGGTGAAACCCGGCCAGGAGCTGGTGTGCGACCAGACCGCGCACGTGGTCCGGGCTGAGCTCGGGGCGGCCGCGGTGTTCTCCGGCATCACCACCCGGACCTGGTTCGCCGAGCGCGGTCTGTTGTCGGCCGCCGACGTGGCCGCCACGATCACACCGAACGCCGGGCCGTACCTAGTGTCGACGGCGGCGGTCGCGGTCGAGAACACCCACAACTTCGGCGGCGGCACCGTTCAGCCGCAGTCGGAGGTGCGCGCGGTGCAGGAGTTGGCTCGCTCGCACGATCTCGGACTGCATCTGGACGGCGCCCGGTTGTGGAACGCACACATTGCCAGTGGGACCGACCTGGTCGAGTTGGCGTCGGGGTTCGACACCGTGTCGGTGTGCCTGTCCAAGGGGCTTGGGGCGCCGGTCGGCTCGGTGCTGGTGTCCTCGGCTGCCCGGATAGCTGAGGCCCGGGTCTGGCGCAAGCGCTATGGCGGCGGGATGCGACAGGTCGGGTTCCTGGCCGCGGCGGGACTTTTCGCTGTGAAGAACAACGTGAAACGACTGGCCGACGACCACG
>CAZZZW010000177.1:0-9506 GCA_964658795.1 Phormidium nigroviride PCC 7112 | reverse complement strand
GAGCACGAACTACTGTCCGAAACGACCACCGTCGCCGCAGCCAGTTAGCCAGACGATCTGGAACAGAAACGGTGGGTCAGGTCACGATGTCACAGATCCGTTCAGCAGACCCCTGAACGCTCACCCGACATCCCGAGGTCGCTGGACCGGTGGTAGAGCAAGCGAGGGTGCCAGCGGGTCAGTGACTATAGGACTCCCGCGTTGGCGATTGCGTTGGCGACGTCGCTGTAGTAGGCCGCGGAGCCAGGTGTGTCGCTTGTGGTGGCGTTGTCCAGGTCGACGTAGCCGGTGGCTGAGAAGTTGGTGAAGCCGTTGATGATGTCGGTGTTGACTTGCTGGCGTTGTATTTCGCGAGCGTCGGATGCGGACAGTCCGAGTGGTGGGATCGTGGTGAGCAGGATCGGTACCTGAGTGCCGTCGGGTCGGTCGTAGTTGGCGATGCCGTAGCGAGCGTTGTTGATCTGCTGGTCGATGGCCTTGATGTTGGTTTCGATGACGTTCGCCTGGACGCCGGCGAGGATATCGGAAGCGCCGATGGAGACGACGACGTTCCGGAGGTTGGGTTCGTCGAGGACGCTGGCGTTGAGGATGGTGCCGCTGTTGTCGGGGCTGGCCCACCAATCTGTCTGCCTGTTCTGCAGGCTGGCGTTGACGAGGCCGCCTGTGAGGGGGCTGCCGTTGTCGGTGTTGTATTGGGGGGGTAGGTCGTCGACCCAGGTGGTTCGGTAGGCGGCTGGGCCTGCTCCGGTGGCCGATGTCTGGTCGCCGAGGACGACGGTGGTGCCGTCGGTTGATGTCGGATCGGTAAGAACGTCGACACCGCTGAGGATGTAGCTGTTGGTGGTGGTGTAGCCGAAGCCGGTTCCCGCGATCGTGGCGGTGAGGTTGCCGGCACCGACGTAGTTGGTGGTGTTGCCGGCGGTGTGGGTCGGCGTTGCGGTGACTGCCGCGGGTAGGTGGATGCTGACGGCGAGATTGCCGCTACCTCCGGTCGGCATCGTGGCCGGATCGCTGAATACCTCCGCACCGGCAGGAATCGTGATCGAGGTGCTACCGCCGAAGGTGACCGATTGGGGCGTGGCCGTCGTTGCGGCGTCGCTGCTGGAGGCCTGAGCGGCGACGGTGGCGGCGTCGATGGTGATGGGGGCAGTGTTGGCTGTGTTAGAGAGTCGGACACGGAGGTGCGTTCCGCTGGTGGTGGGGTGAACGATCATCCGGACAGTCTGGTTGGCCAGGCTGGCACCGCCGACAGGGCTTGTGGCGCTGTCGATGGGCGCCGCCCAGGTTCCCTCCCACCCTGAAGAGATCAGCCGGGGTCCCATCGCGAAGATGTGCACCGAGGGCGAGCACGGCAGGAAATTGCTGCCGTAGTTCGGCAGCGTCACCGAATTGAGGGTCTTCGTCGGGTCAGTGGGCACGAAGATGACGTAGAAGCCGACATGGTTCGGGATTTGACCCGTTCCCGATGCCTCGACAGACATGTTGAGCGCCGCGCTGTCAGCCGAGCCAGCGACGATGTCGGGGATGGCCGGGAAGTACGCCGTGCTCGGTGAGCCGTCGCTGTAGTTGAATTGCCCGGTCTTCGGTGCTCCGCCGGTACTAGAGCAGGCGGAGGCGACGATGAAGCCCATGGCGGTCGCCTTGACCGGGTTGGCCAGGGGAATTGTCTGTCCGGTGGCGACGACGTTGTCGTATGCCCCGTTGCGGGCGGGCATGGTGAACGTCGCGCCGCCCACGGTCACGGTGCTGCCCGCGCTCCAGCCTGCATTAGCGAGTGCGGTGCTGGAGTAACCGCGTCCGCTGGAGGGGTTGCTGGCCATGGCCATGTTCGCGGGGGTCGTGCCGTCGACGGCGATCGCGGTGTTGTTCATTGCCGCGCTGAAGCTGGCGGCTTGGACCTGGTTGATCGGTATCGCGGTGATGAAGTCGAATGCGGCTTGGCTGCCGCTGGTCAGCGTGACTTGGAGATCGTGCGTCGCCATGGTGAGGTGGCTGCCGCCAAGGGAAAGAAACGTCAGGGTGCGGCTACCGCTAGCGGTGTTCGCGGTGATCGCCGTGGCATCTGCCTGGGTCAACGGGTGGGTATCGAGTTTGAAAGAGAGCTGGCCGTTGTTCGGTGCGTTGATGAGTTCGATGCCGAGGGCGTAGTCGGCCTCGATGGCGGCGGTGAACGTGAAGTCGACGGTGGTGCCGGTGGTGCCGCCGGTGAGCTGTACTTCTTGTCCGTTGGAGTCACCGGCCACGGATACGGTCGTGAGCGTGCCGCCGCCGTTGACGGTGGCGTTCGCGCTGGGCGACTCGGCTTCGGTCTTGACCGCACCCTCGTTGTAGTAGGGCGAGACGTAGAAGGAGTAGCTGGCGGTCGGTACGGGGCTCATGTTGTGGGCGGCGTCGAAGCTGCGGACCCACAAGGTATGCGGACCTGATGTGAGCGTGTTGGGCGCGGTAAGTGTTGCGGTGTGCCCCCCCGTGATGATGCCGCCGTTGCTGGTTGTTTGGTTGTAGTTGCAGCTGGTGACGGTAGGGATGTTGCTGGGGCTGTCCCAGCCGTAGGCGTAGCCGACGGTGTTGTGGGCGCCGCCGTCGGTGAGGGTGAATACGCCGCCCCGGCCCTGCGGCGCGCCCCAGTTTCCGGCGGGGAAGTCCAGGCTGGACACGCCGGCCATTGCTGTAGGTGCGGGCAGGATGGTGAAGGGGTAATAGGCGGCTGGAGTTTGGTTCCACAGTGGCGAGGCGTACGTCGGGTCGTTGGGTACGTTCTCCACCGAGGTCTGGTACTGGTAGGAGGTGCCGGTTGCGGCGACGGCCAACGGGGCGCCGGGAGTCCAGGTCGCCTGCGCCCCGCTGCTGGTTTGGGGTGTTGGGTTGGAGCCGGCGACCTGACTTGACGTACTTCCGCCCGGGTAGACGCGGAATACATATCGGAGCGGCAGCGCGCTCGGGTTGCCGTCGGTGGCCTTGGCGTTGAGGACCGGCGTGGTGTCGGCGGTGTAGTGGGTGCTGGTGCAGTTCACCTCGCCGGTGACGCCGAGTTCGGTGGGGGTGTTCGGGTAGTAGTTGTAGTGCACGGTCAGAGTGGGATTTTCCTCGAACCGTTTCCAGTAGATGTCGTTGCTTTCTTGGTTGGCGATGAGGGCGAAGTTGACTCGGGTGGTGTTGGCGTTGGCCAGGCCTTGGATGAAGCTGACGACGTTGGCGTTCTGGAAGTCGACGTTGCCGGCGCCACCGCAGTTGTCACCGGCAGCCGAGCTTTCGGTGTCGAGCCAGCCGCCTGAGGGGCCGGGCCAGGCGGTGTTGGCTGCGGTGATGTCGGATGCGGTGAACAGGCGGACCTGCTCCGGGGTGCAACCTTGGGAGCCGTGGATTTCGTAGGCCGACACGTCGGCGGTGAAGATGTGAACGGTGCCGGCTTGGGCCAGGGCGGTCATGTCGACCTGGAAGTAGGCGCGGCCGTTCTGGCCGTACCAGCTGCCGCAGTCGCCGAAATCGCAGTAGCCAACCTTGAGGTCGGGGACACCGCTGTCGAAGTAGTGGTTTCCGCCGGAGAAGGTCTGGGCCCAGTGCTGTTGTTCTTTGGCCATTTCTGGGTCGATGTAGACGGGATAGGTGACGTCGCTGCCGGTCAGCGCGGCCGCCGGCGGAGTCAGGGTGATCGGCGCGCTGGCGGGAGCGGTCAGGCCGTCGACGGTGGGGACGGACACGGCGAGGGGGGTGGTGTCGCCGCTGCCGGGGTCGAAGGCGGTGGTCGGGCCACCGACCTGGCTCGCGGCGGGGTTGCTGGAGTCCCACATGACCGGAGTCGCACCGGCAAAGACGGTCTGGCCGGTGCTGTCGGTGGCCGAGATCGACCCGTCGGAGGCTTTGGCTAGGTTCACGCCCTCGGCGCTGGCGGTCAGGGTCAGGTTCTTCAGCCCGGGATCGGCTGCGGCCTGGGCGTCGTTGACGACGAGGGTCTCGTCGTAGCCCTCGGGCAGGGCTTTCACCTTCAGATCGACCCCGGGCAGCACGCCGGGGTAGGTCGCGGTGTCGCCAGTGACCGTAGGTGTTGGCAGGGCGTGTGGCCAGCTGTAGGACACGATCTTGTCGCCGTCCTGGATCTGCACGATCGGGGAGCTGCCACCGTTGGAGAAGCTGACGTCGGTCGTGGTCGCGGCCGGAGCGAGCATGCCATCGGCGTTGGCGTGCAGGGTGGTGTCGATCGGGTGCCAGGCACCGTTCTGCTGGACCCGCACCGGCTCCCGGGAGCTGGTAAGCGCGAACGTGCCGTCTGGTTGGGCCGTCACCTGCGTGGTGTCGGTGGTCTTGTCGCTCACCTCCACTGGCGTGCCGGTCGAGGCCGCTTGGGCTGCAGCCGCGGCCATATCAGACAGCGGCGGAGTGGCCGGGCCATCAGCTGTCGCGGGCGGCGCCAATGTGAGGGCGCTGGCCGATAGGACGGCCAGGGTCAGGCTGGTGAGAACAGCGGTGGCCCGAGATGTTTTGGACAGCCGAAAAGCGCGCACTGTTCCCCCGTTGACTGTTTGCGCGGCGCACAAGAAGAATCCGAACCGTACTGTTTTCGATCTTCGCGCGCAATGGCCTAGAGATGAATTCTCAGGCGTCTGACGGCAGACGGCCCGAGTGTCGGGAAATCACTTCCGCGGGCGTTCTAGGTGTACTACGTTTCGTTCGCCGCACTCGTCGGGCGCGTGCGTGTACAACCCCGGACTGGAGCGGCTGTGAGCTCATTTTCCCGTTACGTCGTCGTGCCATTCGCCCGCCGCGGCCGCACCGGACGGCTTGCGGCTGGCGTGATCGGACTCGGTGTCGTTGCCTCCCTCGTGACCGCGGTCGGCCCCGTCGCTGCCGCGTCCAAGGCTTACGCCGGACCCGCAGCACAAACGTTCAAGCCCGTCGCACACGGCACCGTCCAGCTGAAGCCGACCGAGACACAGACACCATCGAAGGCGACTGCACCTGCCATTTCCTGGCCGGTCGGGAATGCGACCGTGTCGATCCCCGCACCCTCCACTAACGGCAAGATGGCGTTTATCACACCTGCCTTACATCAGGCTGGCCAGCTGCCCGTCGCACTCTCCTCGGCCACCCACTCCGCTTTCCACGCAACCGTCTCGTTCTCCTCGCACGCCGACGCGCTGCGTGCCGGGGTCAACGGACCGCTCGTCTCGATCGCGCCACAGGCTGGGAGCACGATCGGCAAGGTCGCGGTCAACTATGCAAGTTTTGCCGGCGCGGCCGGTGGCGATTGGGCCACGCGCCTGCACCTGGTGAGCCTGCCGGCCTGCGCCCTGACCACCCCGCAGCTGCGCCGCTGCCAAACCCAAACCTCGCTTGCGAGTGAGAACAACACGGCCCAGCGGCAGTTGACCGCCAGCCCGAGCCGCGCCAACGCCAGCAAGCCGATGGTGGTCGCCGCTGTGTCTGGTGCTTCTGGCTCGAACGGCACATTCGCCGCCTCGTCGCTCGCCCCCAGTGGCAGCTGGTCGGCCGGCGGATCGACCGGTTCTTTCAACTGGAGCTACCCGATCGTGACCCCGACGCCGGCTACCGGTGGCGACGTGGCACCCAAGATCAATCTGAGTTACAGCTCGGCCAGTGTCGACGGTCGCATAAGTAGCACCAACAATCAGCCGTCCTGGCTCGGCGAGGGGTGGGATTATTCACCTGGTTATGTCGAACGGACCTACCGGACTTGCGCTGATGACCCTAATGGCACCGCGACCACGAAGACGGCTGACCTGTGTTGGGCCGGGCAGATCCTGACGTTCAGCCTTAACGGCACTAGTACCTCAATCGTGTATGACGGCACCAACTTCCACGCCGCCACTGACGACGGTCAGCGGATCGAACACCTCACCGGCGCTGGCAACGGCGCTCATAACGGGGAATACTGGCGTGTTACCACGACCGATGGGGTGCAGTACTACTTCGGCCTCAACGGCGGCCCGGGTGGTACCGCCGAGACGGCGTTCAACTCGACGTGGACCGTCCCCGTCTACAGCCCGCACTCGGGCGACGACTGCTACAACGCCACCTTTAGCGCGTCATCCTGCTCCGAGGCGTGGCGCTGGAACCTGGACTACGTCGAGGATCCGCACGGCAACGTCACCACCTACACCTACACGCCCGAGACCAACTACTACGGCGCCAACGGCGGCACCACCGGCGTGGCCTACACCCGCGGCGGCTACCTGGCGAAGATCGACTACGGCATCCGCCACGAGAGCAGCAGCATCTACGGCACGCCTGCTCCGGAAGAGATCAACTTCCACACGGCCGAGCGCTGCCTGGACAGCACCACCATTTGCACTTACGCGAACTTCAACGCCGCCAACGCCTCGCACTGGGAAGACACCCCACAGGACCAGAACTGCGCGTCGGGGGCGACCTGTAACAACCACGCGCCGACGTTCTGGTCGACCAAACGCCTGTCCCAGATCGAGACCGACTACAACACCGGCTCGGGCAACGTCAAACTAGACACCTATGACTTCGGCCAGGCCTGGCCGACCGCGGGTGACACCGAACTGCAGCTGTCTTCGATCACCCGTACCGGCTACAACACCGCCGGTACCGGCATCGCGATGCCAGCCATCAGCTTCGCCAGCCAAATGTTCCCGAACCGGGTGCCCGGCTACAACGGCCAGGCCGACATGGCCCACTGGCGCCTGACGACCATTCACACTGACACCGGCTCCACCGTCTCCGTGACCTATGGTCAGCCGGCCGGGCAGCTGTGCGATACCAACCACATGCCCGCTGACCCCTCCCAAGACGCCACGCTGTGTTTCCCTGTCTACTGGCAGCCCTATTACTACTCCAGCCCGGTCCTGGACTACTTCGTCAAATACGTCGTCACCGCCGTGACAACCGATGACCCGAACGCCATCTCGCCGCAGCAGATCACGTCTTACCACTACCTCGGCACTCCGGCCTGGCATTACGACGACAACGAAGTCATCAAACCGAGCGAGCGCACCTACGGCCAGTTCCGCGGCTATCAGCAGGTCGAAACCCTCACCGGCAACACCAGTAACACCAGCGCCAACGGCACTACCGACAAGCAGACCCTGACCCGCACGACCTACTTCCGCGGCATGAACGGCGACACCCTGCCCAACAACCAGACCCGGCAGAACATCACCGTCCCCGACTCCCTCGGCGAGACGACGCCCGACACCAACGAGTTCGCCGGCAACACGCGGGAACAACAAACCTTCGACGGCGTCGGCGGCGCACAACTATCCACGTCCATCAGTGACTACGCGATCATCGCCACCACCGGCACGCGCACCCGGACCGGGCTGCCGAACCTGACCGCCACCATCGTCCGGCCGACCACCGTCCGCAATATCACCGCGATCCTGGGTACGAACCCGGTCAGCAGCCGTACCGAGACTGCGACCAGTGCCTACGACGTTATCGGCCGGGTGACGCAGCAGACCGAGTCCGGCGACACCATCAGCACCACCTGCACCAGCACTAGCTACGCCGACAACACCACCAGCTGGATCCGCACGATGGTTTCCGAAGTCATTGAGTACAGCGGTACTTGTGGCGGCTCGGCAGCCGTACTTACCGATGGCCGCAGCTTTTACGACGGAGCCACCACGCTCGGTGGCATAAGCGGCTCAGGCAACGTGACCGAGACTGACACAGCGACTGCAAATAACAATGGTGTGCTGCATTTCGCCAGAACAAGCCAGACCTGGGACGCGGCCGGGCGGCCGACCGGAACCACGGCCTACGTTTCCAGCTCCGACTCGACCGGCAGAACGTCGAGCATCGCCTACACGCCGGTGGACGGCGGGCCCCTCCAGAGCACTACGACGACCAATGCCCTTGGCCAGACGACCACGACGACGTTCGACCCCGGGCGCCAGGTCACGCTGTCGGTGGTCGACATTGCCGGGCACCGCACCGACGGCGTCTATGACAGCCTTGGCCGGGTCACCTCGGTGTGGCAGCCGGGACAAACCAAGGCCAGCGGTGCACAACCGACCACGACCTATAGCTACCTGCTGCGCTCCAATGGTCCTCCGGCGGTGACGACGCAAAATCTGGTCGATGTCAGCGGATCGACGCACTACGTCACCAGCGTCACGCTGTATGACGCGTTCGGCAACGTCCGCCAGACCCAGACCGATGCCGAAGGCGGCGGCGTCGTGGTCACCGATACGTTCTACGATTCCCACGGTTGGAAAGTCCGGACGAACAATCATTGGTACACCACCGGCGCTCCCGGTACGTCTATCTTGACGATCGCCGATTCCGCTTGCGATAGCTGGACCACCAGCACCTACGACGGAACTGGCCGGCCGGCTGCGGTGACCAATCACCGCGACGGCACCGTCACCGACACCACCCGCACCATCTACGGTGGTGACCGCACCACCGTCATCCCGCCCCCAGGCGGCGTCACCACCACCACGCTGACCGACGCCCACAGCAACACCACCGGCTTGCAGCAATACACAGCGGCGCCCAGCGTGACTGGCTACGTTGTGTCCGGCGGGACCCACGTCGACACGACCTATCACTTCACGCCACTCGGCAAACAAGACACCATCACCGACAGCACGGGGGCCGTCTGGACCACCACCTACGACCTCGGTGGCCACACGGTCACGCAAATTGATCCGGATGCCGGCACCACCAAGAACGTCTATGACGACACGGGTGACCTGACCCAGACCACCGACGCCGATGGGCACGTGCTCGCCTACCTCTATGACAACCTGGGCCGTAAAACCCAGGAATGGCAGAACGCCACCACCACCGCCGCTGGCGGTACAGAGCTCGCGTCTTGGACCTACGACACACTGCAAAAAGGCCGGCTCACCAGCTCCGCTCGCTACGCCAGCGACGGCAAGTACGTCACCGCCTACCTCGGTTACGACGGCCAGGGTAACCCGCTCGGAACGTATGTGCAGGTGCCGAGCACGTCCTCAAGCGGCCTCGCAGGCACATACCGAACGACCTACGCCTGGTCGAGCACTCATCTGCAGATCGGCATGACTCCAGCCTCCGGCGGCGGGCTGCCGTCGGAGACGATCACCTCGGATCACACCGCGATGGGCAACCCAACCGACACGATGGGCTACAACGCCTACGCCTCCGCGACCACCTACACGCCATTCGCGCAGCCCACCCGAATCACCATGGGCTCCTCGAGCAGCTCGGCGTGGCTGGCGTATGTGCTGGATCCGCAGACGTTTCGGCTGTCCTCGGTGCAGATGTCGGCCCAGTCGGCTGCTCAGCCGCAAGTCGATCTGATGAATTACACCTACGACCCATCCGGAAACGTCACCAGCAGCACCGAGACCGTCGGCGGCGGCACCGGCGCGCCGACGCGCACCCAGTGCTACACCTACAACGGCCTCAGCGAACTCAACGCGGCCTGGACCACCACCGCAGGCTGCGTCGCCGGCCCCAGCGCGAGCACCACCGGTGCCGTGGCACCGTTCTGGACCTCCTGGACCATCGGCGCCAACGGCCAACGCACC
>CAZZZW010000176.1:0-9515 GCA_964658795.1 Phormidium nigroviride PCC 7112 | reverse complement strand
GGATTCGTGGTTCGGCCGCGGCCGCGGCCAGCAGCACGTGATCAGCCAGTGGCCAGCCACCGAGCGGGATCAACGCCTTCGCTCCGAGGGACTGACCGCCCAGCCGCACTCCGCTACCCCCGGCCAGCACCACCGCGGCGAACCGGGTCCGGCGGTGAACCGCGCGCAGCGCCAGTTGGCAATGGTCGATGGTGGCCCGGTCGGCGAAGCCACGGTGCATGGTCAGGGCCAATGAGAAGTGACTGGCCGCGGCGTCCAGGTCACCGGCGGCGAAGTGCCGTTCGCCGACCGCCTGCACGGTGCTGGCCTGCCGGTCCCGGCTGCGGGCCGTCCGCCAGGCCCGTTCCTGCAGCGCGGCCGCCGGCCCGAATTCACCGCGGGCCCGGTGCAGGTCGGCGGTCAGCAACAGCAATCGCCACGGATCGTCCGGGTCGACCGCCAACAGTTTCCGGGCCTCGTCCAGGCCTTCGTCGGTCCGTTCGAGAACCCGCAGGTAGTGCAATCGGTCCAGTGCACCGGCGCCGGCCAAGGCGGCCAGCACCCGATCGCGATCCCGGACGACCGGGCGAAGGGTCTGCTCATCCAGCTCCCAACCGTCCACGCCGTCCATCATCGCCGGTACGTCCTGACAACCTCGCCCGGGTGGCCTGAAAGAATGGCGGCAACCTGACCGGATCAGAACGGGAGATCGCATGCTGCGCTGGATGACGGCCGGGGAGTCGCACGGCCCGGCCCTGGTTGCGGTGGTCGAGGGAATCCCGGCCGGCGTGACGATCACGACTCAGATGGTCGGCGCCGAACTGGCCCGCCGGCGGCTCGGCTACGGCCGCGGGGCCCGGATGAAGTTCGAGCAGGACGAGGTCGAACTGACCGGCGGGGTGCGCCACGGCCTGACCATGGGCGGTCCGGTCGCGATCCGGGTCGGCAACACCGAGTGGCCCAAATGGGAGACGGTGATGTCGGCCGATCCGGTCGATCCCGACGTGCTGGCGGCCCAGGCCCGCAACGAGGCGTTGACCCGGCCCCGGCCCGGCCACGCCGATCTGGTCGGCATGCAGAAGTACGACCTGGACGAAGCCCGGCCGATCTTGGAACGGGCCAGCGCCCGCGAGACCGCGTCCCGGGTCGCGCTGGGCACCCTGGCCAAGAGCTTCCTGACCGAAGCGCTCGGGGTGGAGGTGCTCAGCCATGTCACCGAGATCGGCGCCGTCCGAGCCCCTGCCGGGTCGATCCCGCAGCGCGGGGACCTCGGTCGGGTCGATGCTTCCGAGGTGCGATGCCTGGACCCCGACGCCGCGCAGGCCATGATCGCCCATATCGACGAGACCAAGCGCGCCGGTGACACCCTCGGCGGCGTCGTCGAGGTGGTGGTGTACGGCCTGCCACCGGGATTGGGCAGCCACATCCAGTGGGACCGACGGCTGGACGCCCGACTCGCTGCGGCCCTGATGGGGATCCAGGCGATCAAGGGGGTTGAGGTGGGTGATGGCTTCGAGCTGGCCCGCACGCCGGGTTCCAAGGCCCACGACGAGATCGAACGCGATGCCGACGGCGTGCTGCGCCGGCGCAGCCATCGGGCCGGCGGCACCGAGGGAGGCATGTCGACGGGGGAGGTGCTCCGGGTCCGGGCCGCGATGAAGCCGATCTCCACCGTGCCGCGGGCGTTGCGGACGATCGATACCGCGACCGGTGAGCCGGCGGTGGCGATCAACCAGCGCTCCGACGTGTGCGCGGTCCCGGCCGCCGGCGTGGTAGCCGAGGCGATGGTCGCGTTGGTGCTGGCCGAGGTCACGCTGGAGAAGTTCGGCGGCGATTCGGTCTCCGAGACCCGCCGGAACACCGATGCCTACCTGGCCCGGCTGGCCGCGCGTAACCTGACCGCCGGCCCGCAGGACGACGCGAACCTGCAGCACGAGGTCGATCCGCAGGGTGGCACCGACCTGCAGGACGTCGCGGCCGGGCCGGCCGACCGATGAGCCAGGCCACCCGGATCACCGTCGACGGTGCCCAGCCCTACGACGTGGTGATCGGCACCGGCCTGCTCGGTGAGCTGCCGCCGTTGCTGGAGCGGGCCCAGCGGGTCGGCATCATCCATCCGCCGACGCTGCGGGTGACCGCCGAGTCGATCCGGGACGACCTGATCGCGCACGGCTTCGAGGCCCACGTGATCGAGGTGCCGGATGCCGAGGACGCCAAGACGCTCGAGGTGGCCGGCTTCTGTTTCAACGTGCTGGGTCAGGTCGGCTTCACCCGCAGCGACGCCCTGGTCGGCCTCGGCGGCGGTGCCACCACCGACCTGGCCGGGTGGGTCGCGGCCAGTTGGCTGCGCGGCGTGCGGATCGTGCAGATCCCGACCACGTTGGCGGGCATGGTCGACGCGGCGATCGGCGGCAAGACCGGCATCAACATCGACCGGGGCAAGAACCTGGTCGGCGCCTTCCACCCGCCGGTCGGAGTGCTGTGCGATCTGACCACCCTGAGCTCGCTGCCGGTCAACGACTACATCGCCGGGCTGGCCGAGGTCGTCAAGTGTGGCTTCATCGCCGATTCGGTGATCCTCGATCTGATCGAGGCCGATCCGGTTCAGGCTGCGATTCCTGGCAACCCGGTCGAACGCGAACTGGTCGAGCGCTCGGTCGCGGTCAAGGCTTCGGTGGTCTCGCAGGACCTGACCGAGCAGGGGCTGCGGGAGATCCTGAACTACGGTCACACTCTCGGCCACGCCATCGAGCAGGCCGAGCGCTACCGCTGGCGGCACGGTGCGGCCGTGTCGATCGGCCTGGTCTATGCCGCTGAACTGTCCCGGGCCTTGGGGCGGTTGGACGATGCCACCGCCGATCGGCACCGGACGGTGCTGACAGCGCTGAAGCTCCCGGTGAGGTACCCGACCGGGAACTTCGAGCAGTTGCTGTCCTCGATGAGGGTGGACAAGAAGGCCCGGGGCAACCAGTTGCGGTTCATCCTGTTGGACGGCTTGGCCAAGCCGGTGGCCGTGTCCGATCCGGATCCGGCGCTATTGGCGGCGGCGTTCGCCGAAGTGAGCGGAGAATCCTGAGCCATGGCGACGAGAGTGCTGGTGTTGAACGGGCCGAATCTGGGTCGGCTCGGCACCCGAGAGCCCGAGATCTACGGTCACACCACGCACGCCGAGCTCGCTGCGCTGTGTGTCCGGGCCGGGACGGAACTGGGACTGGACGTCGAGGTGCGCCAGTCCGATGCCGAGGCCGAGCTGATGCACTGGTTGCATGAGGCGGCTGACGAACAGCTGCCGGTGGTGTTGAACGCCGGTGCGCTCACCCACACCTCGATCGCGCTGCGTGACGCGGCCGCGGCCCGGACCGCGCCCCTGATCGAGGTGCACATCTCCAACGTCCATGCCCGGGAGGAGTTCCGGCACCAGTCCTACCTGTCTGCCGTTGCCTCCGGTGTCATTGTCGGACTCGGCGTCGAGGGGTACGTGCTCGCGCTGAGCTGGATCTCATCGCAGACAGCCACGGATCAGTAGGCTCGAATCGTGCAGAGATGGCGAGGGTTGCAGGCGGTCCCGAACGGCTGGGGCCGGTGCGTGGCGACGGTCGGAGTGTTCGACGGTGTCCACCGGGGTCACCAGCAGATCGTCGCCCGGGCCCGGGCCAAGGCCGACGAGCTGTCGCTGCCGGCGGTGATGGTCACCTTCACCCCGCACCCGTCGGAGGTGGTCCGGCCGGGCAGCCACCCGGCGTTGTTGACCACGAACACGCGCAAGGCCGAGCTGGCCGAGGCGCTCGGCATCGACGTGGTTGTGTTCCTGCCCTTCACCTCCGCCTTCTCGAAGGTGTCGCCCGAGCAGTTCGTGCACCAGGCGCTGATCGCCGACCTGCACGCCGCCGCGGTCGTGGTAGGGGACAATTTCCGGTTCGGGCACAAGGCCCACGGCGACGTCGACATGCTGGTTTCCCTCGGTAGTCGCTGGGGATTCGCGGCCGAAGGGGTGCCGCTGCTGTCCGATGCCGGGCACCCGATCTCGTCCACCTTCATCCGTTCCTGCGTCCAGGCCGGTGACGTCGAAGCCGCCGGCCACGCCCTCGGCCGGCCGCACCGGCTGGACGGCGTGGTGGTGCGCGGCGACCAGCGGGGCCGTGACCTGGGCTTTCCGACGGCCAACGTGCGCGCCGATTCCTTCGCCGCGGTGCCGGCCGACGGGGTCTACGCCGGCCGGGTCGTCCGGATCGACGAGTGGGGAAACACCCGGGCCGAGGTCGAACCCCGGACGGCGGCGATCTCGGTCGGCACAAACCCGACGTTCGAGGGCATCCATCAGTCGGTCGAGGCCTACATCCTGGACTTCGACGGTGACCTGTACGGGCAGAACCTGGGCGTCGAGTTCGTCCATCGGCTGCGGGGCATGGAGCGCTTCGACAGCATCCCCGCGTTGGTGACCCAGATGGCAGCAGACGTCGAGCGCACTCGCGAGCTGCTGGACTGACCCGGGCCCGTGTTTGGTCGGGCAGGTAGCACAGACGTGGAGCGGACCCGCGAGCTGCTGGACTGACCCCGACCGAGTGCTACGGCAGGACGAGCTTGGCCACGACGGCGCGATGATCGGTGTCGTCGATCTGCACGGTGGCCACCGACCGCGCGTACGCCCCGCGCATCAGCACGTGATCGATGCCGAGCAACGGTCCGTACCACCGATCGGCCGGATAGGTCCGGATCGGGGCGCCGATCGTCGAGGCGGCGTCGCTTACCTGGCCGGCCGAGACCAGCTGCCGGAACGCCTTCAGATTGACCGTGGCGTTGAAGTCCCCGGCGTCGATGACCGTCCCGGGCGTCGAGGCCAGCACCTGACCGAGCCGGTGACTGTCGGCGACCCAGCGGCCGGCCGCGAGCGCCCGCCGTCGAGCGAGATCCGAGCCGAGATGACCTGCAGCCAGAAGTCCGGATACACGCGTTGCTCGGCCAGTGGGAACACGCTGAACAGCCCGATCCCGCTGCCGCCGCCCTGGGCCCGGGTGTAGCTGTACCGGAAGTAGGTGTCGATTCCGTCGGCCTTCAACCGAGCCAGCGCCGGTCGGGACAGTTCCTGCAGCATCAACAGCTGGACGCCGTGCGATCGGGCCGCGGCCAGGATCTGCGCCGGGTCCGCCTCGCCTAGTCGCATGTTCGAGGTCATCACCGTCAACGGCACTCCGGCTGTTCTCGCACCCGAACGCAGCAGCACGCGTCCGGGCGGGATGGCCATCAGCGCCAGCACCAGGACGGCCAGGGCGAGCGGAATCCAGCGGCGCGTCACACCGAAGCCGAGCACGGCCAGCAGCACGCCGGCGGTCAGCAGCGGCAGCATCACCGCGGCGATGATGAACGGATGCCAGGTCGAGACCACCTGCCGTGCGATCAGTGCGATCGCCCCGGCCGCTACCAGCAGCCAGGCCAGCACCGACACAACGATGCTCAGCATCTGCGACCATCGGCGGGACGAGCCCGGTCGGACATCGGTCAGCACCGTCCGCCACTTCCGGCGGGACGGTCGCAATGCATGCGATCACGGTAGCGGGCGGCCCTGAGAGGTCGAATCGTGGAAGAACCGGGCTGCCTGATACCCTTGATGACAAGCATGTGAAGTGCGTCCGGTTGGACTCAGCTCCGAGGACGTCTGCAAGCTCAGCAGCCCGCGTTTTGATCCCATCGTGCTGAAAACCGTTGGGGCGCGTCTGTGCCACGTATCGAAGGAGATCCGCCCGTGCCGTTGACCAGCGAGGTCAAGCAGCAGCTCATCACCGAATATGGTGCCAATCCGTCCGACACCGGTGCGGCCGAGGTCCAGATCGCGATGCTCAGCCGTCGGATCTCCGATCTGACCGAGCACCTCAAGATCCACAAGCACGACCACCACAGCCGCCGGGGCCTGTTGCTCCTGGTCGGTCAGCGTCGTCGCCTGCTGAACTACCTGATCAAGACGGACGTCAACCGTTACCGGTCGATCATCGAGCGGCTCGGCTTGCGTCGATAGCTGTGCACGGGAGCGGTTCCTTCGGGGAGCCGCTCCCGTTCTGCATCACCAGTACAACTCCATAATCCTGGCCGGAACGGACCTGGCACTGATGTGCCGAAGCCGTGCGGTTCTCGCTGGAAGACACCAGCGAGCACGAGGTCGGTCCTCGGTAGTGGCGTGCAGACGATCATCGTCTGGCGCTTCGATCGAAGACCGGCACCGCACCACCGCCGAGACCTTCGGCGACGTCAGCAGCATGAGTCCGTCCGGCCTTTCTCCAGCAGTACGAAGGATTCGTGCTGCCAACAGAAAGGCGGACAACTATGTCCGAAAACGGCGTATTCGAAGCAACTGCCGTCATCGAAAACGGTTCCTTCGGGAATCGCACCGTCCGGTTCGAGACCGGGCGGCTGGCCAAGCAGGCCGCCGGCTCCGTCGTCGCCTACCTGGACGACGACACCGTGCTGCTGTCGGCCACCACGGCCGGCAAGACCCCCAAGGATCAGTTCGACTTCTTCCCGCTGACGGTGGATGTCGAAGAGCGGATGTATGCCGCCGGCCGGATCCCCGGTTCGTTCTTCCGTCGAGAGGGCCGCCCGTCCGAGGACGCGATCCTGACCTGCCGGTTGATCGACCGCCCGCTGCGCCCGACCTTCCGCAAGGGCCTGCGCAACGAGGTCCAGGTCGTCATCACCGTGCTGGCGCTGAACCCCGACCACGCCTACGACGTGCTGGCCATCAACGCCGCGTCGGCGTCCACCCAGATCTCCGGCCTGCCGTTCAGCGGCCCGGTCGGTGGCACTCGGGTCGCCCTGATCGACGGCACCTGGGTCGGATTCCCGACCCACAGCGAGCTCGAGCGGGCCACCTTCGACATGGTCGTCGCCGGTCGCAAGCTGGAGTCCGGCGATGTCGCGATCATGATGGTCGAGGCCGAGGCCACCGAGAACACCATCGAACTGGTCGCCGGCGGCGGCACCAAGCCGACCGAGGAGATCGTCGCCTCCGGTCTGGAAGCGGCCAAGCCGTTCATCGCCGCCCTGTGCGACGCCCAGAGCGAGCTGGCCCGGAGCGCGGCCAAGGAGACCATCGAGTTCCCGATCTTCCTGGACTACCAGGACGACGTGTACGCCGCGGTCAAGGCCGGTTACTCCGACGCCACCGCCGAGGCCCTGACCATCGGTGACAAGCAGGAGCGCGAAGGCATCCTGGACTCGATCAAGGAGCGGGCCAAGACCGAGCTCGGCGAGGGTGAGTTCGCCGGTCGTGAGAAGGAGATCAGCGCCGCGTTCCGGTCGCTGAACAAGGCCCTGGTGCGCCAGCGCATCCTGCGCGAGAAGGTCCGCATCGACGGCCGCGGTCTGACCGACATCCGGACCCTGTCGGCCGAGGTCGAGGTGCTGCCGCGGGTGCACGGTTCGGCGCTGTTCGAGCGGGGCGAGACCCAGATCATGGGCGTCACCACGCTGAACATGCTGGGCCTCGAGCAGAAGCTCGACACCCTGAGCCCGAACCGCACCAAGCGCTACATGCACAACTACAACTTCCCGCCGTACTCGACCGGTGAGACCGGCCGGGTCGGTTCGCCCAAGCGGCGCGAGATCGGGCACGGTGCCCTGGCCGAGCGTGCGCTGGTGCCGGTGCTGCCGAGCCGGGACGAGTTCCCGTACGCGATCCGGCAGGTGTCGGAGGCCCTCGGCTCCAACGGTTCCACCTCGATGGGTTCGGTCTGCGCCTCGACGCTGGCCCTGCTCAACGCCGGTGTGCCGCTGAAGGCTCCGGTCGCCGGCATCGCGATGGGCCTGGTCTCCGATGAGGTCGACGGCAAGACCGAGTACGTCGCGCTGACCGACATCCTCGGCGCCGAGGACGCCTTCGGTGACATGGACTTCAAGGTCGCCGGTACCTCTGAGTACGTGACCGCCCTGCAGTTGGACACCAAGCTGGACGGTATTCCGTCCGAGGTGCTGGCCGCCGCGCTGTCGCAGGCCCGGGACGCCCGGCTGCACATCCTGGACGTGATGGCCGAGGCAATCGACCGTCCGGACGAGATGAGCCCGTACGCCCCGCGGGTCACCGTGGTCAAGATCCCGGTCGACAAGATCGGCGCGGTCATCGGCCCCAAGGGTCAGATGATCAACGCGATCCAGGACGAGACCGGCGCCCAGATCAGCATCGAGGACGACGGCACCATCTACGTCGGGGCCGACAACGGCACCTCGGCCCAGGAGGCGGTGGATCGCATCAACGCGATCGCCAACCCGCAGATGCCCAAGGTCGGCGAGCGTTTCCTCGGCACCGTGGTCAAGACGGCCGCCTTCGGTGCCTTCGTCTCGCTGTTGCCGGGCAAGGATGGTCTGGTGCACATCTCCAAGCTGGGCAGCGGCAAGCGCATCGGCAAGGTCGAGGACGTGGTGAACGTCGGCGACAAGCTGCAGGTCGAGATCACCGAGATCGACCAGCGCGGCAAGATCAGCCTGGTTCCGGTCAAGGATGAAGCGGCTGCGGCCGCCGAGGCGCCGGCCGAGCCGGCTGGTGCCGACGCCTAGTCACTGAGCACGTTCGGCCGACGGGGCCGGGGGATTCTGACATCCTCCGGCCCCGTCGTCGTCTTTCCTGACCGTGTGTCGAGTCCCGTCAACCCGGTGCGCCGAGTGGTCACTTCTCACCCCGGATGGTCAGTTTCAAGCGCCCACCGGACGGTGAAAGTGACCACTCGGCCGCGCGGTATCGCGACCGCAGCCGTCGGAGCCTCCGGGCCGGCTTGCCGGGGAATGAGATCGGAGTCCCATTGGTTGGTTCAGGCAATGCCGGTAATCTCTGCTAGTCCGCTAGGTAAACCAGAACCCATGGAGGTAGTTCGTGATGACCCCAATCCGCACCCGGGGTGCGGTGCTGTTGACCGTGGCCGCCGTCGCCGCGATCGGCGTCACGGGCTGTTCCTCCTCGAAGAGTTCTGGCAGCAGTAGCAAGAAGGTCTCGATCGTCGCCTATTCGGTTCCCAAGCCGGCCTACGACGCGTTGTCGGCCGCGTTCGAGAAGACGGGCCCGGGCAAGGGCGTCAGTTTCGCCGCATCCTATGGGGCCAGTGGTGATCAGAGCCGTGCCGTCGCGAACGGCCAGAAGGCCGATTACGTGGCCTTTTCGGTGCTGCCCGACCTGACCAAGCTGGTGCCGAGCTTCGTGCCCGACGGCTGGGACAGCGGCCCGACGAAGGGCCTGGTGTCGGACTCGATCGTCGTGCTGGCCGTCCGTAAGGGCAACCCGAAGGGCATCAAGGGCTGGGACGACATCGTCAAACCAGGCATCAAGATCGTGTCGCCCGATCCGGGCTCGTCCGGCTCGGCCAAGTGGAACCTGCTGGCCGCCTATGCCCATGGCCTGCTCAACGGCGGCACGGATGCCGACGCCCAGGCGTATCTGACAAAGTTCGCCGCCAACCTGGTGAGCAAGCCGGAGAGCGGCAGCAAGGCGACGCAGACCTTCCTGTCCGGCACCGGAGACGTGCTGATCTCCTACGAGAACGAGGCGATCGGGGCCAAGC
>CAZZZW010000175.1:0-9588 GCA_964658795.1 Phormidium nigroviride PCC 7112 | reverse complement strand
ACGTCGGCTTCATCATGCGGGCCGACAACGACGGTGAGGGCGGCATCATGGCCCTGGCCGCGTTGATCCGCGAGCGGGTGACCCATCGCGCGCGACTGGTCGGCACCGCGATGGCCTTGGGGGTGGTCGGGGCCGCGCTGTTCTTCGGTGACAGCGTGATCACCCCGGCGATCTCGGTGCTCTCGGCGATCGAGGGGGCGGAGGTCGTATCGCCCAGCCTGAAAGATCTGGTGCTGCCGATCGGCGCGGTCATCCTGACCATCCTGTTCGCGGCACAATCCTTCGGTACCGAAAGGGTATCCAAGCTCTTCGGTCCGATCATGCTGCTCTGGTTCCTGATGCTCGCGGTGCTAGGCCTGCCGCCGGTGATCCGGCACCCGGACATCCTCGAAGGGCTGTCGCCGACCTATGTGGTGAGCTTCGTGGCTGACCACCCCTACACCGCGTTCATCGCGATGGGCGCGGTGGTCCTGTCGATCACCGGGGCCGAGGCGCTGTATGCCGACATGGGCCACTTCGGGCGGCCGCCGATCCGCCGGTCCTGGTTCGCGATCGTCTTTCCGGCATTGACGATCAACTATCTCGGCCAGGGTTCGCTGATCCTGCATCAGCCGTCGGCCATCTCCAATCCGTTCTTCCTGCTGGTGCCGCACTGGGCCCAGATCCCGATGGTCGTGCTGGCGACCGTGGCCACCGTGATCGCCTCGCAGGCCGTGATCTCCGGGGCGTTCTCAGTCACCCGGCAGGCCATGCGGCTCGGCTTCCTGCCTCGACTGAACATCGAGCAGACCTCCAAGCACGAGGGCGGCCAGATCTACGTGCCGTCGGTGAACTGGCTGCTCTTCGGCGGGGTGTTGCTGTTGATGTTCGCCTTCCGTTCGTCGAACAAGTTGGCCACCGCCTACGGCCTGGCCGTCACCGGCACCCTGGTGCTGACCACGACCCTGTTTCTCATCCTGGCCCGGTGTGTCTGGGGCTGGCGACAGCGCTGGATCGTCCTGCTGGCGGTGGTGTTCGGTGGCCTGGAGCTGACCTTCTTCGCGGCCAACCTGACCAAGGTCGTCCATGGCGGCTGGTTGCCGCTGTTGATCGGGGCGATCGTGGTCATCGTGATGACGACCTGGCAGGCCGGACGCCGGATCGTCACCGAACGCCGGCAGCAACTGGAGGGCTCGCTGGCCGACTTCGTCCAGCACGTACAACGGGATCCGGACGTGGTGCGGATCCCGGGCGCGGCCGTGTTCCCGCATCCGAGCAAGACCACGGTGCCACTCGCGCTGCGGGCCAACGCCGAGTTCAACCGGGTGGTGCACGAGCACGTGGTGATCGTGTCGATCCATTCCGAGAACGTGCCGCACGTGCCACGGTCCGAGCGGCTCTCGGTCGACCCGCTCGGTTCGGACCAGGACGGCATCGTCTACCTGTCGGCCCGGTTCGGTTTCAACGACGATCAGAACATCCCGCTGGTGCTCCGCGACGCCTTCCTGCTCACCCCGGAACTCGAGGTCGATCCGGACACCGCGTTGTACTTCCTTTCCCGCATCACGGTGGAACGCGGCGACGGTGACGAGCTGGCGACGTGGCGCAAGCTGCTGTTCATCGCGCTGGCCCACAACGCGGCCAACCCGGCGGCCTACTTCAGCCTGCCGGCCGCGCGCACCGTGGTGATGGGATCAACCGTCCAGCTCTGACCCCGCCCGATCGGGTTGACCCGCGTCAGTTCTGATGCTTTAGTTAGCACATCAGCTAATTAGCTGAGTTGCTAACTAAGGGGATCCGGTGGCCGACACCTTGAGCGTGATGTTCGCGGCGCTGGCCGACCCGACCCGCCGGGCCGTGCTCGAACAGTTGGCCGGCGGCGATGCCACGGTCGGCGAACTGGCCGCCCCACATCGGATGACCCTGCCCTCGTTCTCCCGCCACCTCAAGGTGCTGGAGTCGGCCGGCCTGGTCACAAAACGCGTGGACGGCCAGCGACGTCGTTGCCATCTCGAGGCCGGTCGGCTGCGGGCGGCCGAGGACTGGCTGGCTGAGTACCGGCAGTTCTTCGCCACCCGCTTCGACCGGCTGGAACAGCAGTTACTCACGAAACAGCAAACCCACACGGGCAGAAATCAAAGGAGTGAGGCATGACCAGCATGCAGATAGGCCGCGGATTCACCGTCACCCGGCGGTTCTCGGCCGACCCCGAGGACGTGTTCGCGGCCTGGACCGATCCGGCCCAGTTGGGCTGGTTCCACAGCGAACTGAACGCGCCGGACGACCCGATCGAGGTCGACCTGCGGGTCGGTGGCCAGTGGCGGCAGAAGATGGTGCTCGAGATGCACGGAACCTGGTACTGGACCGGTGGCCAGTTCCTTGAGATCGACCCACCGCGACGGCTGGTGTTCGCCTGGGGCGCGGTGGGTGGCTTTCCCGACCTCGACCCGGAGCATCCGGAGAATTGCCCGATAGCCACGGTCGAACTGGCGCCGGACCCGGACGGCACCCGCATGAGCTTCACCCTTGGCTTCAGCGATCAGCTGTCCGACGATCAGGTCAGAGCCATGCTCGACACCAAGATGGAGCTGGGCTGGAACCTGACGATCGATCGGCTGCAGGCGAGCCTCGGCTGAGCGAGGCTCAGCGGGCGCCGGCCAAGACCTTGCGCCGGATTCGCCAGCGGAACCGGCCGGTGCACACCACCGCACCGGAGGCGTCGGCTATCTGGGTCTCGGTCATCAGGGCCAGTCGATCGGATCGTTCGGCGAAGAACTGCCGGGCCAGCTCGCGGGCGCTGTCGTCGAGGTCGCAACGTGCCGTCAGCTCACCCCGGGCCGGTGCGTAGAACGACAGGTCGGCGTCAGAGCCCAACGGCAGCACATCGGCCAGCTGATCCGGCCGGTCGGCCGCCGACAGCACGGCGGCCAGTCCGGCGGCATCGACCAGGGCGATCAGGCCACTGGCGTGCAGGGCATCGACCACGTTGGTCAGCTCGGGCCGGACGTCGATCCGGACCGTGGCGGAGCCGTTCTCGGCGGCGTCGATCCATAGACCGAGCAGGGCGTTGGCCGGTATCGGTTCGAGTAGCGCGCGGGCGATCGCGGTGGCTTCCATGCCTCAAGTTCTAGCCCGGCCAGGTAGCGAACCGGCGAATACCGCATGACCACCGTCGGACGCCTGGGCAATCGGGCCGCCCCGCCGGGAGCGCCGTCGGGGCAGCGTCCCGCTAGAGCTCGGACCGGAGCTCGGCCCGAGCCCGGTCGATCGCCTCGGGCTCGGCTCCGGCCAGGATCAGCGCCTCGATCAGGGGGCCGGTGACCGGGGCGACCTCGAGCACCCGCAAGTGCACGGCCGGAGCGTGCACGGTCAGGTTTGCCCTTATCGCATCGAGCAGAATCGCATTGCCGGCCTGGAGCGTGCCGCCGCCCAGGACGACATCGGCGTCGGAGTCCAGCAGGCGGAGCCGGCGCAGCGCGGCGGTGGCCATGGTTGCCACCTCGGCGCCAAGCCGCTGCACGATATCGATCGACACCTCGTCGCCGTCGGTGGCGCAGCCGAACACCACCGGGGCCAACTGCAGCAGGCCGCTGTAGCTCAGCTGATGTCGATGTACCGCCACCGCTACGGATTCCACGTCGGGCAGCCCGTACTGGGCGGCGATCACCTCCCGCAGTTTGGTGTCCGGGCCGCGACCGTCCCCGGCCCGGATCGCGGCCCCGAGCCCGGCGATACCGACGCCGTGGCCGCCGCCCCAGTCGCCGGTGAAGTCACCCAGGGACAGGAACCGGGCCACCTCACCGTCCGGGCCGACCCCGACGCCGTTGATGCCGGCCCCGGCGGTCACCCCGACGCCCCAGCCCCGAACGGTGCCGGCTCGCAGGACCGCGAACACGTCGTTGCGCACGACGATCTCGTGGGCCAGACGATGTGCGGTGAGGACATCGGCCGCGTGCGCCTCGTCGTCGGGCAGGTCGATGTTGGCCAGATAGAACGCGCCGACGGCCACCTCGACCGGGTCGACACCGGCCCGGGTCAGACCGGTCCGGGCCAGCTGGTCCAGTTCGGCCATGGTGGCGGCCACGCCGTCGCGGTGCGAGCGGGTCCCTCGGGCCGCTACCCGCGCCAGCACCTGACCGTCCAGATCGGCCACCACCAGATCGGTCTTGGAGTTGCCGCCATCGGCCGCGATGACCGCCGTCATCGGAACCGGGGTAGGTAGTCGGCGCTGCCGGCCAGCATGTCGGTGGTCAGGTTCGGAATCGATTCCCATTGCCGGACAAGCGGATTGGCGATCATCGCTCGTTCGGCCAGGGCCCGGTCACCGGTCACGGCGGCCTGGATCGCCAGTTGTTCGTACTGGGTCACCGCCTGCACCAGGCCGAGCAACTCCGGTTGCAGGGGCGCGACCGCGACCGGATGGGCGCCGGCCCGATCCACTGTCGCCGGCACCTCCACCACGTCCAGATCGGTCAGGCCGGCGATGGTCCCGTTGTTACGCACGTTCACATAGTGCCGGGCGCCGTCACCGGTCAACAGCGAGGTCACCAGGGCCGCCGCCGCCTCGCTGTAGTACGCACCGCCCCGTTGTTCGAGCAGGTCCGGCTTGTGGTCCAGCGTCGGATCGGCATACATCCGCAGCAGTTCCTGCTCGATGGCGGCGACCTCCTGGGCCCGGTGGTGGCCGTGCTCCTGTTCGGCCACCACCTCGTCGGTGCAGTAGAAGTAGTGCAGGTAGTAGGACGGAATCGCCTGCAACAACCGCATCAACTCGATCGGAGCGCCGATCTCGGCAGCCAGCTCGTGGGCCTGGTCCGAGACCAGGAGGTCGGGCAGCAGTTCGCGCCCGTCCACCCGGACGCCGCGGATCCAGGTCAGATGGTTCAGCCCGGCGTGATCGAGTTCGACCTGATCCGGCCGGACCCCGAACTGCTTGGCGAACCGCCGTTGGAAGCCGATGGCGACGTTGCATAGTCCGATGGCTCGATGGCCATGGTCCAACAGGGCCCGGGTGACGATGCCGACCGGGTTGGTGAAGTCGACGATCCAGGCGTTCGGATCGGCGTGTTTCACGGCCTGTTCGGCGATGTCGAGTACCACCGGAACGGTCCGCAGCGCCTTGGCCAGACCGCCGGGGCCGGTCGTCTCCTGACCGATCAGGTGATACTTGCCGGGGATGGTCTCGTCCTTGAGCCGGGCCTGCTGGCCGCCGACCCGCAACTGCACCAGCACCGCGACCGCGCCGTCCAGGGCGCGGGGCAGGTCGGTGGTGGTGATCACCCGGCCGGGGTAGCCCTGCGCGGACAGGATGCGGCGGGCCAGTCCGGCCACGATCTCGAGCCGGGCGGCGTCGATGTCGTGCAGTACCAGTTCGTCCACCGCCAGCTGGTCCGAGCGGCTGGCGAAACCGGCCACCAATTCCGGGGTGTAGGTGCTGCCCGCCCCGATCACGGTGATGCGCATGCTGGTCAGCCTTTCGATCCGGTCAGGGTGACGCCTTCGACGAACACCTTCTGGGCAAAGAAGAAGATCAACAGCACCGGGGCCATGAAAATGATCGAAGCGGCCATCTGCAGCTGGTAGGCGCCCTGGTGCGAACTCTTGGCCAGCGTGGTCAGTCCGACCGCCAGGGTCTGGCTGGTGCTGCTGTTGCCGGTGTACAGCAACGGGTTGTAGAAGTCGTTCCACGCGTAGAGGAAGGAGAAAAGCCCGACGGCGGCGATGGCCGGCTTGGCCATCGGGACCACAACCCGGGTCAGGATCTTCCAGTCACCGGCGCCGTCGCACCGGGCGGCCTCGGCGATCTCGGTCGGGATGGTCAGGAAGAACTGCCGGAGCAGGAAGATCGAGAACGCATCGCCGAAGAAGGAGGGAATGATCAACGGCTTGAGCGAGTCCACCCAACCCAACTGGGAGAACACCACATACAGCGGCAAGCTGGTGACCTGGGCCGGAATCATCATGGTGGCCAGGACGACCAGGAACATCGCCTCGCGACCGCGCCACTGCATCCGGGCCAGCGCATAGGCCACCGGCACCGAGGACAGCAGCACACCCAGGGTCGACAATCCGGCGTAGAGGATGGTGTTCCACAGGTCGCGCAGGAACGGCATCGAGGAGAACACGTCGGCAAAGTTGTGCCAGGCCCAGTGGTTGGGCCAGAGCGCTCCGGTGCCGGCCTGGTTCTGCGTCATCACCGAGGTGACCAGGCAGATCAGCAACGGCAAGAGGAACGCCAGCGCCACCGCGATCGCCACCGCATGGGTGGCCACCGTGGCCAGCAGCTTGCGGTAGGGCATCGGCAATGCGGATGGCCGGGTCTCGGCCCGGGCCACTGCGGTCACCGCACTCATCTGTGCCTCCTGGCCGCGGCCACGTGGGGGACCGGACTTGTACTTGGCGGCGCGTCAGTCATCGCATCCCGCCGGCGTAATGCACCCACCGGCGGGAGCCGCGGATGAAGCCCAATGTGCACAGGAAGATCACCACGAACAGCAGCCAGGCCATCGCCGAGGCGTAGCCGGTGCGGAAGTAGCTGAAACCCTGCCGATAGATCTCGGTGGTGTAGAACAGCAGTGAATCCTGCGGATACCCAATCGAGTCGTTGCCCGAGATGATCGACGGATTGGCCGAGCCTGAAGCCACGAACGCCTCGGTGAAGTACTGGAACGTATAGATCATTCCGGTGATCAGGGCGAAGAAGATCACCGGCGAGATGCCGGGCAACGTGATGTGGCGGAACTGCTTCCAGGTGCCGGCGCCGTCGATCTCGGCCGCCTCATACAGCGAACGGGGTACGTCGAGCATGCCGGCCAGGAACAGGATCATGGTGTTGCCGACCGTCCAGAGCGCCATCAGCACCAGACTCGGCTTGGACCAGTGCGGATCGGCGAACCAGCCGGGGCCGGCGATCCCGAACCAGTGCAGCACCCGGTTCAACGGACCGACCGGATTCATCATCACGATGAAGGACAGCGCGGTGGCCACGATCGGCACCATCGCCGGCAGGAAGTACACGGTCCGGTAGAACGTCGCCCCGCGCCGGACCCGGGTCAGGATCCAGGCCACGAAAATCGCCCAGCCGGTCTGCAGTGGCACCATGATCAGCACCATCCAGACGGTGTTGCGGACCGAGGTCCAGAACACCGGCGACTCGGTGAACAGGCTGCGGTAGTTGGCCAATCCCACCCAGTGCGCGGGGTTGTAGGAGCCGGCTTGGTAGTCGGTGAACGAGTAGTACAGGGTGGCCAGCACCGGGTAGACCACGAACACGGCCAGCCCGATCAGGAACGGCGACAGGAACGCCAGCACCGACCACCACCGGGCCTTGCTGGCTCGCCGGCGACGGCCGCCGGCCAACCGGGGGAGGCTCACTTGCCGTTGGCCTGATCGTTGATGTTGTCGACCTGCTGGGCGAGTTTCTTCAACGCCGACGGCAGATCACCGATCTTGCCCTGCTCGTATTGCTGGGTGAAGGTGCCCCAGGCGTTCTCGTCCTGGGCTCCGGCCGCAGTCAGCTCCTTGTAGTAGGAGCCGTCGTTCTTGAAGATGTTGATGAAACTCTGCCAGTGTGGGTCCTCGGCCTGATCCCAGCTCGACAGTGAGTCGAACGTGCTCGGGATGTTGCTGACCGCGTCGGCCAGGGTGTTCAGGAAGGTGCTGTTGGTCGCCAGCTGCTGGGCGGCGAAGTAGGCCTCTTGCGGATGTTTGGTATGGCTCGGGATGTAGAGCACCGTGCCCTGGGTGTTGCCGACGCCGTAGCGGGAGGCCTGATCGTCGGGCACCGGGAACGGCGCGACCCCGTACTGCAGGTTCGGCACCTCGTCCTTCAGCTCGCCGATGTGCCACTCACCGTCGTACTCCATCGCGGCGGCGCCGGTGGCGAAGGCGTTGGCGGCGTCATCGGTGTGCGGCTGGTACCGGCCGACGAACCGCTGCACCTCGCCGCTGCCGTAGTAGTCCTGCAGGGTCTTGTCCAGTTGCAGGATGTTCTGCCAGCCGGCGTCGGTGCCGAAGGTTGATTTGCCCTGCGCGTCATAGAACTTCGAGTTCGTGTGGACGCCGGTGAAGATGTTGGCGTTGGAGTTGTAGTCGTCGCGGGTGACCAACCCAAAGGTCTTGATCGAACCGTCGCCATTGCGCACGGTGAGCTTCTTGGCGTCCTCGATCAGTTCGGAGAACGTCTTGGGCGGTGAGCTGATGCCGGCCGCGGTGAACATCGCCTTGTTGTAGTACAGGCCGTAGGCGTCGGTCAGTAGCGGCAGCGCACATTGCTTGCCCTGGTAGGTGGTGTACACCGATGACGCGGCCGGGAAGGTCTTGGCCACGTCGATGTTTGCCAGTTTCAGGTACGGGTTCAGGTCGAGCACGGTGCCGTTGTGGCAGAACTGGCCGACGTAGTCCGGTGCGGTGGAGATGAAGACATCTGGCGGATTGCCGGCCGCGACGGACTTGGCGAAGGCGGCATCGTCCTTGCCCGGTACGAATTTGACCGTCAACCACGGATATTTCGTGTGCAGCTCGGCCAGCGAGGTCTGGAACGCCTTGACCTCGTTGGGCAACGTGTTGAACGTCCACACCGTGATCGTGGTGGCGGCGTGGCTGGCCGTCGTGTCGATCACCGAGGCCTTGGCCACCGGTTGCTTGCTCGCGGTCGCGGTACAGCCGGCGGCGAGCGCGGCGGCCAGGCCGACGGCCGCGACTCCGGCCAGGCGCCGGGCGATCTTGCTGGTCATGGCTTCTCCTGCTCTCGTCACTGTTTCCTCGCCGGGTCAGGCGATGCTGCTGCCTCGGTTGGCGCTGTCTGAGCTTTCTGCCGATGCCGCGGCGAAGACCGCGTCGCGGGCCCGCTCGGCGGCCAGCGAGGCCGCACCGAACAGCACCGCGTCACTGCCGCACCGCGACGATTCGATCTGGGGGTTGAAGGGCGACAGGGCCTGCAGGTGCCGGCCGACCGGTTCCAGCAGCAGGTCGGCGTTCAGGCCGACGCCGCCGCCGAGTACGACCAGACCGGGATCGAGGACCGCGGTGACACAGGCCAGCACGTACGCGATCCGGTAGGCGATGGTCTCGACCACCTGCTGCGCGCGGGGATCGCGGTCCCGGGCCAGGTTGAACACCTCGCGGCCGGTCAGCCGTGCCGGCAGCCCGAGCTTGGTCGCCTCGGTGACCACGTCCGGGCCGGACAGGCTGGCCTCGATCATGGCCCGCTGCAACGGCGGAGTGGGGGGCACGGTCGGATCGTCGCTGGGCAGGTAGCCGATCTCGCCGGCGGCACCGGAGACCCCGCGATAGAGCTTGCCGCCGAGCACGATGCCGACGCCGAGACCGGTACCCAGGGACAGGAAGACGAAATCGTCGACCTCCCGGCCGTGGCCCCGTGCGCGTTCACCCAGTACGGCCAGGTTGATGTCGTTCTCGAACCGCACCGGGGCGGTGAACCGAGCACGTAGCGTGCGCACGAATCCTTCGCCGTTGTGCGGCAAACTGTCGCCGAGACTCAGCGTCTCGCCGTCGGGGGCCACCACCGCCGGCACTCCGATCACGATCTGGACCAGCCGATCCGGGGTGCTGCCTTGACCTGCGGCCAGCTCGGCGACCAGGCCGGCC